>JAFGSV010000021.1 GCA_016934325.1 Candidatus Aenigmatarchaeota archaeon
ACATGGAGTGTGCTTTTTAGGCGAAAAGTGAGAGTAGATGGGAATTTGGCTGGTTGTGTGAAAAGCGGATTACTGGAGAGTAAATTACGGCGATTGGTATCGATTAACGAAAAGTATGGTTAATGGAGTTAGGATTATATTCGAAACTGAGAGCTATGAGGTATTAAGGGGTCTTTCTCTAGAGTTGACCAAAGGGTGTGCACGGTGAGTGTTATGCCCAGCGGGGCATTAAATTGCTTTGTCCAAATTAGGAACAGTTGTGATAAGTAGTTAATTTTAAATCTTCAAAATTAGCATTTAATAGTAACTTGGATGGTTAACAAACCAGAAATTCACGACTATACTAGAAGGTCTAACATCAAGATTTGGGAATTGAAGGGGTAATGAAAGAACTTATTGAAGCAGTTGAAACATCATATTACCCTTATGATATTTTATGAACTTTACAATTAGCAAAACTTATTTTCAAATGATGAAGCTTCTAATTGATGGTTTTATAAGGGCCAATATATTTTTGATAGGGGAATCAATAATTTTGTATCAACATCAAAATTGTCATAGTTTTCAATTATCATTTTAACCAACCTATCAGTGTCTATCAATGTGAGTTGTTCTGGGCCACCTTCAGATACATATTTTGCTTCTTTGGAAAAACCTCCAGTAGAAACAAACAAACCCTTTCTGCCTCTTAAAACCGAAAGTAGATTACGAATTTCTTTCGTACCCATTTGCCCTTTACGGTGTTTTACTTCCACCAAAATTCTAGGTTCTTCGAGCAATAATCCATCTGGAGACGCCTCAATATCTTTTCCTCTGTCTGGGCCGCGCTCTGTTATTAGTGTTTTATACCCCATTGACTTTAGAATTCCAGCAACTAATTTTTCCATATTTTCCCAATCCAATTCAAGGATTTTATCTTTGATAAGTTCTTTTGCTCTTGAAACCATATCTTCCTTCAAGCTTTCTTCATCTTCTTCAGCAACAATTTCCTTTGAAGGTGCTTTTCCTCTCAGAACATAAATAATTTCACTCGCAGCACTTTCATTAATCTCAAATAATGTAGAAATCGCGCCAAGCGTATTTCTTGTAGAAGGAGATAATTTATCTCTAGGCACTTCACCTAATATTTTAACTCTTCGAATATGATGATATTCACTTAAAGAAGTATTAAATTCATAAGCGGATACTATTTCAGAAACAAGATATACCCTATTCGTTGGGTCATAGCTCAAAACATAATCGCCTTTCTCGAAATTAAATAAAAATTTGCTTATCTGTCCAGCTGCCGTATTTACTTGGCTAATTTTAATATATTCGTATTTCTCCTTATGTTTTTCAACAAGCGCTTTAACATCTTCTTTTTTCTTAACATTGCTGATATCTCCAAGTTCATTCCAACCAATAGCAACATATTTCTTTCTTTTAAAATCATCAATAAGAAATGCATCTGGTCCTGCACGAACCATCCACATATTTTTTGATTTAACATTCTCCATAATTGCGAATAAGAATTAGAATTTAAATATTCATATCATTTTACTAAATATTTGCTACGCATTATTCTATTAAATATTCTTTTATCACTTTTCGCACACCAGCATGGATGTTTATTTCCTTCTGCATGGTCATTTGGTAACATGCTCCCATCGGCCATTTTCGGAAATTTGAAATGTAAGATATGCTTTATTTCCTTGGTTGTTAATTCCTTCCCGGTCATATTCTCAAATGCTCGTGCAAATCTGTCATGATTTGTAACCATTCTAATCCCTCTTACTAACAATCTTCGTTGGTAGTCCTGATGCTTGAAGTCGTTTAAGGCGTTCTTCGTGAGTTACTTCTCTGGTAATCCCAGTTTCAAAAGCTTTCTTCTTGTGTCTTCCTTGATCTTTCCAAGCACGAGCTCGCCGAAGATGATCTCGTTCACCTCGTCCTGCTCGGGGCCTTCCGGGGTAATCACCTCGATTCCTAGGCTTTCGCAGGCTTCTTTGTAGAATTATTATATTGTTCTAAATCATTCCTGCCATTTCAGTATCACCCAGTCTATAAACTCTTCGATATCCATGAATTCATGATACTCTTCGTCATTTAATATCCCGTAAACAGTTCTGTCCTCCTTTGGAATATAGAATGACTTGAAATAGTCGCTTAAGAACTTGCCTATCCTTTCCCTAGCTTCATCTTCTGATAATGTTTTTTGCAGTTCTTTCATATAATATTCATTTTCCTGCTCATATATTCTGAGCTTATCGCCCAGATGACAGAAAGGGACACCATGCGATGGTATCAGCATCATATAGCAGTCAAGGGAAGGATCATATGCCCGCATCAATGAAATCACTGCGACAGAATGGTCGGCGCAGTTGCCGCCGTGATGCGTAAGCGTATACAGGGGCTCTTGCCATTCTGACAGGTAACCAGGATGCCAGTATCGTATCTTCTGATTTACAAACCTGTGAATCGTTTCCAGGTCTTCCTCTGTGTCGTTCAAGATTCTGATCGTATCAAGATAATGCGACACTGTTTCCGGTTTGAATAATTGTCGTTGATTATTCAGAAAATATATGTATGTGTCGGTTAAATCGCATGCGCTCTCTAATAGCGTGTGTTCTGTGTAATTGTATGAATGCCCTTCGAAATAGAAACAGAAGTAGGCTATCTTATCCTCATAACCGGAGTAACATGAAGATAAGTCTGCCTTGAGGCAATTGATATCCAAATATTGATCCTCCCAGTAGGTTATAGTAATATTTTCGGGATTGTTTGTAAGATTAAAAAAGACGTCTTTGAATAGCAAGAATCTACCATCTTCTGTCTTTCCTAAATTGATCCCATTGAAGGAAAACTCGCCATCCAAGCTACAGTTAGTAATATTATCATAAAATTCGAAAATAACATATTCACCTTCTATATCAAAGATTTCATTTTCATTATCATCATATCTTTGATCCTTCGAACCTTCATCTTGAATTTCGGTCCAGGAATCTCCATTGTCAATAATCTCTTCATGAGGGCTGTTGATATTCAGTGAATATTCGCTTCCATTATTTTCATTTAAACACCCAGATAAAGAAAGTAATAATAGGAATAGAAAAAGTGTTAACATCCTTTTCATGATTTAGAATATCATTTGTTTATTAAATAACTATAAAGCTAGGAAGACAAGGCTGTATCAAGAGCGGCGTGCGTGTGGATGTCTACTGTGTCTAGGAAGGCTTTGCCTGCCGCCTTCGCGTGCTCCTGGGTGAGGATTGCCGGAAGCTCGGTGCATCCGAGGATGACGCCATCACATCCCTTGCTTTCTATGATCTTCAAAAGCCTTCTTCTTGTGTCTTCCTTGATCTTTCCAAGCACGAGCTCGCCGAAGATGATCCTGTTGACCTCGTCCTGCTCGGGGTCCGAGGGGGTGAACACCTCTATGCCGAGGCTTTCGCAGGCCTTCTGGTAGAAGCCTTACCTATCTGATTGGCACTATCGCTTCCGTGAACCACTCCGGAAAGAGCTTTTTGGACCTTCCGTAGAGGGTGTCAAAAGACGCATCGAAAAGGTATGTTCTGCACCAGTCGGTCTTCGAGCGGATGCCCCTTCCGTAAGTCTGAACCAGGCGCAGGATGGTCATCCACTGGTACCAGGACTGGTCGATCTCGTTTCTTTTGTGGATCTGCTTATCCCCAAGGTCCGGATAGGGTATCTTGCAGAGCACCTGCCATCTGCATATGTCGTCCTTGAAATCCATCCCCTCGTAAGCGCTTGGCGTAACCAGTATCAGCGGTTTTTTGCTTTCTATGAATTCCTGGAATATTCCTTCCCGCATCTTGGAATCCTCCGCTTTGTTAGCGATGAACCTATCTGTTTGGATATTTTGAAGGATATAGTCCTGGATCCTGTATGAGTGGGTGTGTATCACACCTTTCTTCGTTGGGTATTTTGTCATCAGGAGCCTTATCTCATCGGCCAGCTTCGGAAGGGTATCTTCTATGTGTCTCATGGACATCCTACCTATCGGATTGTAGTAGATGGGCCTTTTCTTGGGATCGAACTCCGAACCCGCCCGAAGGAAGATGCACTCCTCCTGGGGAAGCTTGAGGCTCTTGGCGATGGCGTCCGCGTCGATTATGGTCGCGGATTGCAATAGGAAAAGGTCCGCGAAGTCGAAGAACTTGTGTCCCCAGCTCTTCACGAATATGGGCTTGAAGGTGACGTGGCTGACCTTATCCTTGTCCTTCCTGTCGATCAGCCAGTTCTCCGGGTCCTTCGTGAGCTCTTCTGAAATGAACTCGCACTTCCTTATCTTGCTGTTCAGCTCGTTTATCTTCTCTATGAGATTCGAAATCCTTTCCTTTCCCGCCCTGTTAGCCTTCTCCTCGGTATTGTTGCTTTCGATGGTCATGTTCCTTGCCCATTCCTTGAGGTTCTTCACCCACTCCTTGATCGGGATGTCTTCTTTTGGTATCCTGCAGTTCACAAGCTTTAGATCATTGTCGGATATCGAGAATGATATGAAGTTCATAAGCTCCTTCTCGATGCTGTGTGCCTCGTCGCATATCATGAGCTTCCTCTTCATGAAATCCTTCGCGTGGGTAGTCTCGTGAAGAAAGTAGCTGTAATTCATTACGGGATATGAATGGCCCAGGGCATAGCATTTCTGCTTCCAGTACCTGCATACCCTGGTATTCTCTTTGGCCCAGAATTCGACCTTCTCTGTCTCCGCGATCTTTACCCCGAAGACTGGTATGTCCTCGGTGCTCCTTGACGGCTTGTGCTTGCATTCCGTGCCCAGGTGGCACTGCCCGGCATTGCATGTACTGGTCTTCGAAAGCAGGCACCCGAAGTTCGACTGTCCCTTCACCTGGACGGTGCCGTATATCCTCCTCCTGCTGTACTGGTCCTGCAGCACCTTAGTGGAAACCAGGATGAATGCTTTGGGGTGCTGCTTGGCCAGGGTTATCGCGACAGCGCTCTTCCCAAAGCCGGTCGGGGCTTCCAAAAAGACGTATCGATACCCCCTTTCCCAGGCCTCGTCGATCGCATGTATTGCGGCCTTCTGAAGCGGCCTGACGGATTCGTGGGGGAAATGCTCTGGGACCTCTCTGATTTCCGAGGCTGAGATGACTGATGTTTCCATTACGTATCTAATCGGGTAATATTATTAAATAACACTTTTCAATGTGTTTTCATTTCAGGATTGGTATAATCGGGTGGGTATTAGAAAAACAGAGGTTTCACGAGAGATTCGTATGATATCCCGCCGAGGATTCCGATTCTCTTTTTCTTCATGGTTATGGATTTGTTTTTAGGGTCTATATGCTTTGTGCCGTATATGGCAGGGTAAATCCATATATTCAAGAAGATGCTGATAAATCAATATCTGATTATTACAGTGAAAGAGGTTTTGTGAATATTATCAAATCTGGATCATCGATATCCTTTCTTATCTTGCTCTGATTCGACCAGAACTTTCTTATGCTTTCTTCCGCTTCGGTGTTCTTGCCCAGTTCATCTGCGAAAGTGATCCAGTAAGGGATAAGATCAAAATATGAATATTTCAGGGCGGGATCGCAGTCTATGGTAATGTCTGGATGCCTCAGTCCTCTGTTATCAAGGCCGAGGAGCTCATATTTGTGAAGCATATGGTATTTGTTCACAGGGCACATCGAGAAATCGCCAACATCCTCGCCTTTGATGCTTATACCCTCCTTTGCCATAAGAAGGGGAAGCGTCCTGTGCGAAAATCCGAAATAGCCCAGCGTATTTCGATCGGTCTTGCCACGGACATTTTCTATGACGCCCCTTTCCCTTGCGATAGACTTTTCAATTATCTCGTGCAGCATCTCAAAATATCTCTGCAGTATCTTATCAAACCTTTGGATCTCGCCATCTATGCCCAGAGGGAATAATGCAAATTCGGGCATCAATTCGTATCCATCCGGCGGTGTCTTATCCATTCCCCTGTATTTTATAGCGGCGCTTCGGGAATACATCAGACTGCTTATCATATGAGTCTGTGTCTGGAATTGATCGTATATTTCAGCGAATTCATTGAATACAGGGGTAGACTCCACTCCCACTATTCTTCCACCGATATCCCTTACTGCATATAGTATCTTCTGCCTTCCGTTCCACGTGAATCTATGATAACCTACCTCGGCCGCTCTATTTATCAGGTCGTTGTAATTCATATCATGGTTTGATACGAATTCATCATATAGGTCATTCAGATGCTCGGGAGTCTCACTCCAATATACTTCAGGCTTATCCTGACGAATCCTTTCTGCTATGATATCATGATTCACCGGCAGGTGCTTGGTGAATAATAGCGTTTGCATATCATTGATAGAAATAAGGAAAATTATTTAAACCCATATCAGAATCTTGTATGTTGATTCATGCGATATGCCGCTTAGGATGCCTATCCTATTCTTCGTTACCATTATTATGGAATGTTCATGTGATTATTACATCAGCCGCCTATGAACAAATAGATAGGAATGCAGATCAACGAAAATCCATGACCAAGCAGTTTAAGACTTAAAAAATATTCTGTCATCATTCTTGTATGAATCAAGAAGATGGAAAGAGGCACAATGAGAGTGGAATGGCCGCGTTTTCAGATGCGAACTTGGACGCGTCTATTATTGAAAATGCGACCAGAGTATTCGGAAATCTGGGTGGATTGAGCCTGGAACTCGAATACGAAGGGACCATGGCAGAGAATGGTTTTGAAATAAAACCATACGACGGGACATCTTCTGAAGTGGCATGGGATTTCTTTCTGAAGAACATGAAATTAAATTTTAAATCAGAAAAGTTCTCAATGGAGACTTTCAGGAGATATCTTGGCGCTGAAGGCGGTCTTTACGCACAATATAAAGATGCAATCCCTGATCCGTCTACTGAACGGGGGTTCTCAGATTTCTGTCGGTTCTTATTTTCCATGTTTGACAATTTGATGAGAAGCGGTGGCATAGAACAGATGGACATATATGATTTTGCAAAATCCTACACAGAAAAGTCAGGTAATAACACTTTAATCGTTCTTGACGATTCATTCCCTGTAATATTTGACCCATTTGATGCTGATGATTCTTTCAACTGTGCTTATGTGGGCAGGGGTTTCGTGTGTTTTGCGAATTATGCTAATATTGATAACGACCCGAAGAATCCTTTTTCAATCACCATCCCAACATATTTGACAAAGGGGGAAGGTTTGTCGGAACGCCATATACAACGTGAAGCGGCGCACGAATACGTGGGTCACATTGTTGGCGGTCTCACTGATCATAGAGACGGCAGAGAATGCATCATGACGAACCTTAGGACTTTTAAAGAATTGTATGATAATCTCAGAAAGGGGGATTTTTCATTCTGTAGCGAATGTGTAGAAAAATCTCAAGGCAGAGTGCTTTACCAATAGCATGCTTCTGATCATCGTTTTTCAGCGGTTTCATGAGACTTATATGATATCCCTCCGAGGATGCCTATCCTCTTCTTGGGTTACTACTAGCTCTCTGCGTAATATAAAAATAAAGAAGATCGGGGGATATAACCCCCTTATTCACGAATAAAGTCTCTTAGCTCAAACCAAGGTAACTGACCGGAACCTTTATTCCGCCCTGTCTCTTGCTGCACAGGACCGCATCCGTTATGCATGCGACGTTGTGCCCTCTCATGAATGTCGGGTAGTCGCCGATTGTCTTTCCGCTTGCCGCTGACTCGTAGAACTCCGCGAACTGATTCGCTGTCGCCTTGCCGTATCCTATCGGATGCTTCGGTGGTATTATCGATAGCGCTGCCAGCTGCTCCACTGACAGGGTCCCCCTGTCCAGGGCTTCGTTCGGCTTGAACCTGTGCCCGAACAAGGCTTCGTCGGGTCTGGTCTGGTCCCATGCGTACGAATCCGTGGCTCCGATGAATTGAGCGGTCAGGTCGTTCTTCTTCCCCGCATACACCTGTGTCGCAGTCACATTGGCCCTGAAATCATTATCGAATAGCATTATGACATGCGCATAGTCGTCGGTTGTTATATCCACCTGATCGAATTCCTCAGGTGGTAGCTTGTGCGGATCCTCGAACGCCAATAGTGGTCGTTTAGGCTTGTCCCTTACCTTATTGTATGTCACCAGGTCCGCCATCAGCTCAGTCGGCCTTTGTCCGGAGACGTAAAGGACCATGTCTGTCCCGTGTGAGCCTATGTCCTCCCAGGCGCACGATTCGCCCATGCACCTTGAAGGGCTGAAATCCCTCTGGTGCTGCAGCCAGTCCTGGAAATAGCTGGCCAGCGCGACGCGAAGCTTGCCTAGCTGTCCCGTCTGCACGAGATACTTCGCATACCTAGCAAGCTGGTGGCCGGTGTAATTGAAATTCACCATCGTCCGTATCCCTTTCGGTTCCGCTTTCTGGGCCGCCAGGACCATCTCTTTCGTGTCCGCTGCGCTGCTGGCAAGAGGCTTCTCGCAAATAACGTGCTTTCCCGCATCCAGTGCCGCCAAGACGATCTCCTTGTGATTATCGTTGGGAGCGCAGACATGCACCGCATCGATATTCTTATTGTCAATCACCGCTCTCCAGTCGCTGTACAAATGAGGAACGTGTATCTTCGCTTTCGCTGCCTTCGCTTCCACATTTTCCGGGTCACAGACCGCAACCCGGTCGACATTGTCTATGAGGCCCAGGTTCCTGTAGTGCTCAGGACCGATGAAACCCAATCCTATTATCGCAGTTCTGAATCGCTTTTCTGCCATTTTTTATCCCTCCTATAATTGAAAAAATACTACAATGATAGTAAGATGGAAAGTAATAAATATCGGAACGCAAACACGCATGAAAAGGCTATTTAAAGTTCCCTAATTTTTGTGCCACCGGCAAGAGAGGAACTTCACGGAGTTATGGTGATTCGGAGATATGCTCATGCGCTGAGCATTTTGATAGAGAAGGGGCAAGCAGATACGCTCTGATGAAATGGTCTCTTTTGCTCAGTTATCCCTTGCGACCCTTCTAAAATATTCTATAACTACCCTATAGAGGAAATTATTTGGATCAAATGGGGTCACCTCTCCTGATTCTTCGTAATCCTGAGATTCATGCTTTAATCGGTCTAATGCTTTATTGACGCTTTCCGGTGTTCCCAGTGAAGCGAGGTGGCTGTCCTCGAGTTGATCTTCCGGGATGCCGTATCTATGCAATAGGCTTTTCATAGTTTGAACGTTATCTTCATATACATGTTCGAATTCAGGATTGGCCTCATCCGTATGTGACAGCTGGCCCTCGATTTCAATCACATCTGCGGCTTTATTGAAGGCAAAGAAGTCTTGATCCTGCATATCAAACAACGTATCTAAGAAGCCCACTTGAAGGCCTCTCGCCACTGCAATCATCCCATATAGCCTGTCTTCATGACCATAATCGCTTTGTGCCATGCCTTAGCCTCCGATTTTCATGTGAAAATCTTTTTGGGAAGCTTTAAAAAAGGAGGTTTGCCCTTTGAGTAGTTATCCCGTCTGGACGCCTATCCGCTTCCTCTTCTTGGATTCCATTATGATAGAACGCTTCATATGCTTTGTGCCGCACAATGTCATGAAGAGATCGTCGTTGCCACGTCGTCCCCTTTGAAGAAAAGCAGGTAATCGATCGTAGCCCAGGCATAGCTTTCCAGATAGCTGTCGTCCCTGGTCTCGGGAGTAGCTACGATTATTTCCCAGTCCTTTATCTGGAGCGGGCTGCTGTCATGAAGCTCGAGGGTGTGCCCCCATGCGAACGACCTTATAGTGTTGCCGTCCTTTTCGAACAGGACCACGGATTCGGTGTCGTGATAATCTATTACGTTCTCTTCCATTGCCGGATTAGCCGTATCCCCGTTGACTATCTTCCTTATGTATGTGGGCTTCATGACGAAGCTTCCTCCGCAAAGGCTGTAGAATTCATAGTAATTGTCGTCATCCTGTTTCAGCCTCGCCTTGACATATGAGGAAGCGGTGGCCCAGTTGTTCTTCACAAAGGACAGAACCGCCTTGTTTCCCGGAGCATCATCCATGACCGGCCTGAATGAGACTTCCTGGTTTATCGGGCGTATTCTCAGCACTTTCGAATCGTAGGTTGGATTGTCTACGTAATAGGTGTATTCCGAATCCGGCTCCGGGTGGTGGAAGGTTGTCGTGTTCCTGGCTTTGTAATCACCGGCAGTCGTGATTATGTCATAGTTCCCGGGCGAACCGGCGGTTATGCTCAGGACACCCTCGAAATCGTCATAATCCCCTATGTGCAGATAAACTCGCCTCTCTCCGACCCCCTTCCCGTCGGATGCGTATATCGTCAGTCTGTGGACTCCCGGATCCAGGTTCGTCCACGTTATCTGGCTGCCTGACAGGGCGATGCCTTGCGGGGCGACGATATGGAGGTTCTGGATGGGGTCCCCGTCGCCGTCGGAAACGCTGAACGTGAGAGAGCCCGAGCTGCCGATGCTGTAGACATAGCAATCAACGTCGGATTCGAGCCTGTTCTGATAGAATTTCCTGAACTCGCAGGCGTAATAATCGTCCGAATCTACGATGCTGATCAAAGGCAGGACGTTCACCACATTGTTGTCGATATAGGCGTTCACATCCCCTTCGATATCGATGGTCTTCCTCGTGGCGTTGAAGAACCGGTTGTTCCTTATCACAAGCCATTCGACACCAGGCGAAGTGGAACCCTGGACCTCGAAACCGGCAACCATGTTCTCAACGATGTTGTTCTCATAGACCTGCCCGACGACCATTGGACCTTGACGATCATCGCCCAGGGGGTAATTGCCCGTGGTGATCCCGAAAGCGGCCTGCGGCCCTTCATTGGCGATTATCGGCATGTCCGTGACCGAGTTCCTTATCACGTTGTCCCTGACTGTCGTTCCAAGGTCCTTCACCGGCTCCGTCAGCGGCGTTGTATAGAACCTGTGCGTCAGGATCCCTGTCAGTGAATTGGATATCTGGTTTCCCGATATCTCGTTGAAGTAATTGACCTGGCTGTTCCTGTCCTCTCCCCCGAAATTCCAGATTATTATGGGCCTGTGCGCGCCATCGATCCTGTTGTCCTTGATGACGTTGTCCGCGCTCTTCCCATAGAACTGTATTGCGGCGATATCGACGGCCGTGTTGTCCTTGTGGATGCTGACGTCGTTGTTGTATATTATGCTTTCCGAGAACATGAAGGTTATCACCGCTTCGCTAGTATCGTCGGGCTCTATGAGGAAGGGCTCGTCGAGCATCACCTCCCTCAGCGAGCCTTCAAGCAGCATTCCCCTCCTTATCTGACCCAGGCCTGTCCCGTCCTTTATGACGACATCAAGCGGCCTGAATTTCTGATAATCATATATATCCATGCCATATACCGAGTAAGGCGATATGTCCCCGTCGACCAGGCGGATCAGCTTCCTGTTCGCACCATCCACTTCCACGCTGCCGTTGTAATTGGCCGTGATCCCTTCGAAGGAGATGAATTCTCCCGAGCCGGAATAGGACTGGGCTATGACGTCATACATGACATTGTTGCCTATGTAGGAATGGTGCTGCATGCTTCCGACCATGAACCTCTTGAAGATCCCCCCGTCCGTTTCCCAGCGGCTGTGGGCGATGTTGTCTTCGATGATTATCTCACCGGCGGTCCCCTTGATGGAATATCCCGAGCTTCCGATGCTGTATTTGTTTTCGATATCGTAATGTCCCGGAGGCATCGCACCGTGGAACACGTTGTTCCTGAAGATCATCTTATAGCTCGTAACGAAAATCCCGTACGCGTTTCCCTGCATTTCCAGGTTCTCGGCGATTCCGTACGGCGAATTGTAGAATTGGATGGTCTTCAGGGCCCCCATGCTGGTCTTGTCGAAATCAAGCTTGAGATCGGATACCCTTGTGTTCATGTTGTCCGCTGATCTTATCATGTAGGTCTCGGCCGTCGTGAAGTTGTCCAGGACCTCGATCGTTAGGCCGTCCATGGAAGTGTCCGATTCGAGCAGGAATCCGCCGAAGTTGCCATGGTTCGCGATTATCGTCTTGTCCTTTCCCGCGCCCAGGATGTGCACGTCCTCTCTCACGGATATCGCGGTGCTTTCCGGGTAGCTCAGATCGAAGGTTCCCTGCGGGATGTTCAGGACGCCCCCTCCCATGTCCTTGAGGTCGGAAATGGCGCTGACGAAGGCGTCCCCGTCATGTGGCCCGTCATTTGGGACCGCCCCGTAATCCAGGAGGCTGACCGCATTCGGGGGTATCTGGTAAGCTGGCTCGATCGTCAGGTACAACGGCCCATATGAAATCGAATTGTCCTTGGGTTCCAGGACGTACACCTCATATTCGCCGTATGCAACAGCCTTCCCGTTCCTGTCAAACGGGTTCATATTGACCCGGATGGCGTTCGGCTCGATCAGGGAACCGTCATATTGCCAGCTTCCATCGCCATTCTTGAGGATGATCTTCACCGTCCCGCCTATCATCCAGTTCGCCGTCGAAGATTGCAGGTTCCTGCCGAATATCCTTGTGGAATCACCGATGTCCACCCTGTCCGGCTGGATCCACCAAGGCTCGGGGTTGTTCAGCCTTATCCTGTTGCTCAGGGTGCTTGAGTCCTCCAGCCATAGCTCAAGGGTGCCTTTGCCGAGGCTGCCCGGGATGATCGCCATCAGCTTCTGGCTGTCCCTGAATTCTATGTCGCCGTTGTCGATTATCTGCGCGATCTGCGTGTTTGTGCCGTCCGTGACGTACAGGCTTCCCGAATCGAGGTTCTCCCCGAGCAGCAAAACTGTTTCCCCTGGCGCGGCGCTCGGGCTTCTCGCCCCTATGAGCGAATTGACCTGCTTCCCGGGGCTCGGGGAGAAATGGGCCGTTATGTCCCTGTCCACGTTCATCTGGACATCTATGTCTATTTCATAGGGGCTGTTGCCTCCGATATCCCCCTCCCAGCTCGCGAACTGCCAGTTAATGTCCGGAACGGCCCTGATCCTGGCAGTGTCCCCGTATAGATAGGATCCTGAATCCCTGTCCACCCAGCCGTTGCCGACGGCGGCCGTGCTCAGGATGACTTCGGGCCTTGCGACGCCCCTGAACTCCGAATAGACCTCCGCATCGCTCAGCTGCCTGCTGAAGAGCTTGACCTCGTCGAAGACCCCGTCGAAGGAGAAATATATCGATTGCTCGCTGGCGTACCTCTTCCCGACCGTCAGGGACATGGTCCCGGTAAGATAATTGAAGATGCATGAGGTCTGGTCCATGAGGGTCCCGTCCAGATAGATCTTCGCATTGATGACGGTATCGCCGTTCCCGTCCTGGGAAGAGTCATAGCTGTAGACGACCTGATGCCAGTCATCCTTCCTGATCCCCTCGGGTATCGTCAGGATGCAATTGGTGCCTCCCCCGATCCCGCACTGCATTCCCCTCTCATAGACGGAATTCCTGCACCAGACCCCGGGGTTCGCGGATGAGACTCCAATCACGGGGGTGTGCATAGTTTCCTCGTGCTTCTTCAGCCAGAAGGAAAACGTCAAATCGGGAGGCATGCCGAAGGAAGCCGTATTGACGAAATCGTTCCAACCGTCCAGCATGATCCCGTTTCCGGTAATCCCTTCATCGACCCTGCTGCTCTTTTCATCGCAATCCAGGGTGTTGCAGTTGAATCCCTGCAGGTTTCCATTGTGGTTGTTTCCGGATCTATCGTAGACGACATCCCCGGCGGATTCTTCAAAATCGAGATACATGAGCAAGGAATCCTTTGCGATGCAATCGGAGAAATCAAGGACGCAACCAACGCACTTCAGCTCCCCTCCCCCGAAACCGTTCGAAAAGCAGCTCTCGCCACCCAGGTTATAGCCGTCGCATTCCTCGCCATTGCCCGTGTCGATATTCCCGTCTCCGCAATCAGGAGCGGGGCAGCTGCCGCAGTCCTGCGGACAGCTGGAGCATTCCTCGCCTGCCCCGGAGTCGCAGCTGCCGTCCCCGCAGAAGGGGATGCTGTAGAACGCCATGATGGACTGGAAGATGTCGGTGACGCAGGAGGAGCATTGGTACCATTTGCCGATATAGCTCATCAGCTCCTGTATGTCGACGTTATTGTCGCAGTTTCCGCCGTTGGACGGCTCGTCGGCTCCGGTGACGCAGGCCTCGGCAGATGGAGGCATAGTCACCAGAATCAGGATGGGAATTAAGATGATAAGGATGATTATCTCACGAATAATCTTCATGCAGTATTATTGGATTAGGTCACTCTTATATCGACCCACATACAATCACTTAATGGATTCTGATGAGCAATTTTAAAGAAAGCTTTCGAAAGTATGTTCCCGCCGAGGATGCCTATCCGCTTCCTTTTCCTGGGTTCCATCATGATAGAATCGGGTTTGGATTCATAAAAAGCAAAATCTCATATGCATTTCCTAGCTTCTTCCATTGAAGGCCGTGCTCAATATAGATCAGGGGATGTGCTCGAAGGGCCCGATGTCGGGGGCGGAGCCCTGCGGAACCGGGATGCCGTCATAATCCTCGGCTATGCCGACGTCCGTGCCTTTGTCTATCGCGGGGCTCGAAGGGAGCAGATGGAAATCATACGCGGACGCATCGACGAACTGCGGGAAAGCGTTGAATGAATTGGCACCGATGGGGCTGAAGCCCGCACCGAATATGTTATGATCCTCGTTGAAGGAGAATCCGCTGGGCATCCTGACCTCCGTGGGGCTGCCATACACTATGCAATTCCTCATGATCTGGATCCCGCTCATTCCGGCAGACAGATACAGGCCGTACCTGCTGCTGCCATAAAGAACGCTGTTGTACAGCTCGAATTCCGTCCCGGAACCGATTACGATGTTATTGGCGCTGCCCGACCTGAGCCTTGTCCCGGCGAAGATCGAATTCTGGATATAGGCATAATCTGAATTGACAGTCGCCGCACTATATGTGGCGTTGATGACCGTAGTCTCCGAGATCATGGTGTTCTTTCCTGAAGCGAGTATTCCGTATGTCCCGGAGCCACCGGAATCCCGCAGGTTCGACCTGATGATGTTGATATTGTCAGCGCTGGACGAAGAGATCGATATGCCCCTCTCGACGAAATTGCTTATGTTCGTGTTGTAGATGTGGATGTTGCTGCCCCCGCCGTGGATCCCCCGGTCCCCTATGCCGTCAATCACCACATTCTCTATCCTGTCATTGAACAGGTTGCCGTATATCCCGAAATCCCTGGCATCGGAGATGTTGAGATTCACCAGGGTGATGTTGTGGTTGCCGCCCCGAAGGTAGATCGTCTCCCCGTAGTTGAACATGGTGATGCCGTCGATGACGATGTCGGAGACCCCTCCGGGGAAATTGAAAGCCTCCGGTGAGCCGAAGCCTGTCCCGTCCATGATCACCCTCTCCCCCGGATACGCCTTGAAGATTATCGGTGAGCCGTAGGCGCCGGAATTGGCGATCGAGCCGTACTCGTTGTAAACGCCTCCCCTGATCAGCGCCATCTGGCCTGCCGCGAGCGTGCTCTTTGCCTTCTGGATCGTTCGCCAGGCGGTGCCTGGGGTCTGGCCGTCATAGCTGTCGCTTCCGCTGTTGCCATCGACATAGAAAATATCTGGCTCGTTCGCAGGCTCCGCGTAGGGAACGGAATCCATGACAAGGAAGCTCACTTCATAGCTGACTGCTTCTGCCCCGTCATCGAGGTCCAGCACCGCTGCATGCATCCCTCTGTCGGAGCTGCCGGGCGTCCAGTCGATGATATGTGTCTGGTCGTCGTAGGCCGCATTCGCCGGCAGGGCGGCGAGCGCGTTCGCAATGGAGGCATCGCCATCCGGGTCGCTTATGGGAAGCCTGATGCGAAATCTCCTGCCTTCCACCAGGGTGTAAAGGGATAGACCGCCGTATTCGGGGGGCCTGTCGACGTCATGCACGGTTATGGAGATGTCAAGGCTGTCCGGCGGGTAGTAATAATGCTCGTCGGTGACCCCGACTGTCACATGGAATGTCCTGTCGATGCTGCTGTTCGACCTTTCGAAGCTGGGCGTGAACGAGAACAGACCCGAGTTGTCTATGCTCATCTCGGCCAGCACGTCCCCACCGAGCAGGAGATATCTGAGATCGTCGCCTTCGGGGTCCTGGGCCCCGAACTGAGCCTGCATCAATCCGTTCTCGTTCACGGAAAAGGATGCCGGCCCATTATAAATGAATGACGGCCCCGTGTTCCCCGCCACGGAATGATGCTCGTAGGCGCCGATGTCCCACTCCGCCGACCCGTCGAGGTCGCCATCCTGGGGCCTTGATGTCCCATCGAAGTCCCTATCGGCGGTGCCGGCCAGAGGGGCCCCCATGTCGATCGCCGGGCTCCCGTGCTTCAGGTGGAAATCCCCGGTACCCGGGCTGAAGAAAAGGGGATCCCCGACGATGGAATCGAAATCCGCGGAAAGGCCGTTGTTGGCCATGGCGTTGCTGAAATAGAGGTTGCTGCTGGCCGTGACATGGTTGAAACCCGCGCCTGCGCCGGAATCCTGGCCTACGCCGATGCCCTCATATCCGCATCCGGATATGATGTTGTTCTTTATTTCCGACATGACTGTGTCAGAGGTGGTCGAGAATCCCCTGAACGCTATCCCCTCTTCGCCGTTGTTGTAGAAGACGCTGTTGTATATATGGACCTCGGCACCCGCAGACACCTTGATCCCGGTCTCCCCCGCGTCTCTGAAGATGGAGTTTATCACGGTCGAATTCTTCGGCGCGTAGCCGTCGCTTGACCTCCTCCAGAACTTCATGTTGCAGGCGGCGCTGCCTGCCCCTATGGCATTGACTATCAGCGCGTTGGCGGTGATGTCGAATCCGTCCTCGCCGTTCCCTATCGCCGTGCAGTTTATGCAGGTTATGTTGTATCCACTGAGGGCGAAGCCGTCGGCGTCGCTGTTGTCCGGGTTCGGGCTGTCGAAATTGTAGCTCGATTCCACGTTCTCGAATATGACGTCATCGGAGCCGTCCCTGATCCATATCCCGGTTTCGAAGCAGTTATGGACGTAGCTGTTCCTCATCGCGAAGCTGTGGACGTTGCGGAGCCTCAGTCCGGTCTCATACGTCTGCGAGAATTCGCAGTCCTCTATGACGATGCCGTTCTTCGCAATGGCTGCCGACGTCTCGGTGGCCTTGTTGAAATTCCTGAAAGCCAGCCCCTTGAATGTATGGTATGACGCCTTATCCAGGTTTATGCCCATGTCGCCGCCGTCCCCCTGGATGACGACGGTATGCCCGGGGTATGACCTAATCACGATCCTTTGGTCAGGCAGGCCGGGCCTTACGGTGCTTATCCCGTTCGTGGTGACATTGTAGACGGCATCGGGAGAATCGGGATCGGTGCTGCCCATGATGAGAACGGTATATCCTGGGTTGGCGCTATTCACTCCCTCCTGGATGGTATCGAACGCGTCTCCGTCGCTGCCGCCGCAATCCCTGTCAGCGATGGAATAGGTCCCATGGCAATCAGCGGCGAGCAGATGATCGACATAAACCCGGTTCACTTCGATAGGGACGCCTGCAGGGCAGACGCAATCAGCTGCGCATGTGGAGCAGTCCTCGCCTGCCCCGGAGTCGCAGCTGCCGTCCCCGCAGAATTGGATGCCGTAGAAGGCTTGGATGGCTTCGAAGATGCCGGGGACGCAGCTTGAGCACCCGTACCAGCTTCCGATATAGCTCATCAGCTCCTCCATATCGATGACGTAGTCGCAGTTGCCGCCGTTGGCCGGGTCGTCTGCTCCGGTGAGGCAGGCCTGTGCAGAGGCATGCATCGTCAGCAGGATCAGGATGGGAATGAAGATGATGGCCGCATGAATCGTTTTCATGAAATATTATTGGATTCAATAACTTATATTGACTTATTGACTTCGGGATTCTGATGAGCACCTTCAGAATAAGCCCTAATAAGGCCGATCCCGCCGATGATGCCGATCCGCTTCCCCTTCCCTGCTTCCATTATTTTGTGATAGAATCGGGAGGGGATAAAAACAAGAGCGGTTTTCAAGGCATTATCCTCTTCGCTATTTCCACGTATGCAGTATCTTGTGTTGTTTTAAACGGCTTCTTCCTTGGTTGGATGCAAAAGCTTAAAAAATTTCAAGCCAATTAAATCTATAAGTGGTAGAAAAGGGGCAATGGTCTGGGATTATGTCTTTGATACTTGGTATAAATTCGTGGGCTCTGACGCCTAAGCTTGACATGAGTAACGCCGTTGGGGTTATCGAGAAGCTGGCGGAACTGCCCATTATAGGGGATAAGAAAGTTCTCGAATACCTGGTCTTCGACACGGAGGCACAGGCGCCCGACGCCGGATTCATAAGGCAAGTGGCGGCGGACAAGGGTTTCAGCCACGTTTCGGTGTGCGGCATCAATCTCAATGACCCGAAAGCCGAAGGCCCCAGCTTCTCCATCTCCAAGAGCGAGGATGTAAGAAAAGCGGCACTTGAAACGGGCTACCGTCTCATACAGATCGCTGCGGATGTGTCTCCCGAAGGCGGAGCGCCCCGCCTGGGCGGCCCGTTCTACATGATGCACCTCGAAAAGAACCCGGTCGAGCCGGAGGAGTATTATCGTCTTGTCGACTTCCTGACGAAGATGGTGGAAAGGGCCTATGATGTAGGCGTTGAGCTTGATCCCGAAGTCCTTAACAGGTTCGAATTGCCAGGCCCGAACAACGGGAGGCAGGTGGTGCAGCTGGTGAAGGACGTGCGGGAAAAAGCCAAAAAAATGAACCCGTTACTTATCAAGAGCCAGTACGACTTATTCCACTCATCATTGGAATTCGAGAAGCCCGAGGAAGCCATAGAGTATTTGGGGAAGAACGACTGCCTGGGAACCGTCCATCTTGGCGATAGCAACCGTTTGGCACTGAACACCGGGGCTTTGAAAGGAAAATTCGGGAGGGTTCTGAAAGCCATCTATGACGCGACCAAGGATCAGCCTGATGACGTGCCGGTGGTCCCGGAAATCTTCTGCCCGGAGTTCGGGAAGAATGTCGCTATCTGGCCATGGCCGACGGAAGCTCCCGTAGATGATTCATATACACAGGCAAAGGATTCGTTCGGTGTCCTTAACACACATATCAAGAATTATGAGAGAAGCGGCAGATATCTGCTAGGAAGATGATTGCTCTTTCTGCGTTCCTTCGTTCACACGGATTCCATGATTCTCAACTTTTTCTTAAGATTGAAAACAACGGTTCTCAGGAAGAATAAAAATAAAAAAAGTTATTAATCCGGCGTGGGGACGTATTGGCGCCATATAATGTCCTCGGGAGGTATTCCAAGGGTCCCAGCGAAATCCTCGTACTCCTGCTGCGGCCTCGTGGCTATCATTCCGCCTCTGCCTGAGGGATCATCGCACTCGAAGCCTATCACGAAGCTGGCCTTGGTGATCATGCTTGATGACACGCAGTCACGCACGAAATCGACGAGCTTGCCGAAGACCCAAGGAGTGGAGCCCAACGTGGGCCTACAGAGACGTACGTAGTCCTCGCCGTTCACGGCGTTGACGGATATCCGGACCTCGTCCAGGCCCGCGTCCTCCAGCCTTTTGGCCGGCTCCGGGTACACGCACTTCACCAGCCCGTCCGTGTCGACCCTTACCCCGATTTTGTGGACCCCATATTTACCCTTGATACTTCCAATCACTCCGCATACCTTGGGAAGCTCCATGAGCGGCTCGCCCAGCCCGACTATCGCGATCTCCCTGTCTTCCTGCTTGATCTCGTTGTCTATCGCATCGAGAACGGTAACGACGGAGGGGGACTTCCGGAGATAGAGCGAGGTTCCCGCCTTCTCCTCGTATACATTGGGCCTCCAGCCTCCGGACCCATCCGATCCTTCTGCGGGGTCCAGCCTTGGCCTTCCGCAGAAGAGGCAGTCGTTCCAGCAGCCATATCTGCCGATCATGTTGACATACAGCGTGTTCGCATCTTCAGCGGGAGTCTTGAACCTGTACACGATGCTTCCCTCCTGGATGGCATCCGTCATATTCGTCACAAGATCCCTGTATTCGTCCTGATTCAGCCCACGACCCTGACGGGGATGCCCCCCGTGTACATGAACCAGATGAAGATTCCAAGGAACACAAGCATCATGGCCACCTTCAGCAGCTGGATGATCGTCTCGAGCTTCGTCATATAATCACGCTTCCCAATCAAATGAGTTCGTGCCAGTTCTTAAAAACGTATGTGCCTTCCGCCAGTTTCATAATATCATCTTTTATAAAATTTTCTATTAAAAATATATCTTATGGGATTCATAGGTCATTTATTGGATTATCTGAGGGAGGAGCATTACATATGCACATGGGAATCCAGGAAAGATCCGGTTGTGGGGTGGCCCAAGGACGTGGAGCTGCCGGATAAAAAAGGTTCCCGGACTGGTTGGCAAGAAGGTTCAGGCTTTCCATGCATATGATGTATGCTCGAACTGCTCGGCTGTGAGGAGATTGAGGACCGAGCAAGAGACCACGCTCCAATACTCGGCCGAGCAGCTTTACAGTGACCTGAACATCGAAAATGCGTCCTATAGGGATAAGATAGAAGCGATGGTCCAAAGCACCGGGCTCCTGCCTTTCGGCGACGTGGCGAGGGAGATCGATAATTCCTGCAATGCCGAGGGGCTGGCGGATTTCGAAAGAAGATACGAATCCGGGGAGCTTCACGACACAGCCGAACGGATAATTCAATTAGTAACTATAATGAGCCAGTACGATATGTAGAAGGGTTCTTTTCTGCCGGCCTTCCGGTGTGGTTCCCTTTCGATCACTTTCACATGATTAGAAAATCTGGTACCGGGCTGTTTGTTTTTTAAAATTTTACATGTTATATTGTTCATGGGAAAAGGTGACAGAAGGAGCGGGCACTTCAAAGTCACACACTGATTCAAGAAGCTTAAGCAGTATTCGCTTGATGCGGACCTTGGTTCATCAAGAGATTCAACTACCAGCAGGCTGGGAAGGGAGAGATACTTTGCTTCAAGGAGTACGTATGAACCTGACAGGTCAGCACCTAATAGGCGACGATCTATTTATGATACATACTAGTTCCCGCCTTGCGCATATCCGATCTTGAATTCGCGGATATCATTGAGAACATCTCGCCATAACATGCTTGGAATTCTTGCCGTGCGTTCATCAATCTTCGCTTCTTCACGCACAAGAAGAAAAAGAATATCCATCGTCACAAGAACGGGATCGGGCCTCACAGAATGCCGAGTTCGATCAAATACCTTTTCGCATTGTTTATGCTTTCTTGGCGGTACTCCATGACGTCTTCTCCGGTCACAACGCTAACCGGACCTGCCATATGGTGATCCATATAGTCAGAGGTGCCGGCGCTGTAAGCGCCTTCCTCTATCTTACTGACGGTTCTATAGCATATCTTTTCGAATTCGGATATGCCCAGGGAGTGGATTGCCAGAACGGCATTCCTCTGCAGCGCTATCCATGGATCCTGGCACCTCTTCCTGCCATGCCCGAAATTCTCGCTCGGCAGCTTGGACAAGGCTTTTTCTGCCCTCTCGGCCGTATCGGACCCGAAGATATGCGATATGACAGTTCTGGTCGTGCTGAAGGAAGGGCCAGCTCTCCTGCACAACGCCTCGTACGACTTTTCGAGCCTTCGCTTATACTCTTCGGGGAAATCTGTTTCTGTCATGAATAAAGTAAAGACGGAAAAATTTAAAAACGGATTAAAGGATGTTCAATAAAGAGCAAAGCCGCAGCATGATTGTTATACACGACACACGCATATATTTCAGCGCAGGTCCCTGAAATCGAAGGTTTTGCCGTCCGGCGTGGACAACTTGATCCTATCGCCTGCACATAATGGAATGCC
Source organism: Candidatus Aenigmatarchaeota archaeon (assembly GCA_016934325.1). Taxonomy (GTDB): domain Archaea; phylum Aenigmatarchaeota; class Aenigmatarchaeia; order QMZP01; family JAFGSV01; genus JAFGSV01. The sequence goes on from JAFGSV010000021.1 coordinate 21,832, forward strand.
GCCCACCTCGAAGTTGTATACGCCCTCTCTCAGCATATCGGTGAAATGATCATGTTTGCTCATGTAAACGGTCACTTGCTTGCCGACATAGCGCTTGAGCCTGGCGGGCTTGAAATGATCCGGATCACTCGATCCACCGGGACGGTCGGTGTCCACGCTCATAATCCATATTTAAGCGAAAATTTTATAAAGAGAGAATACGCTCCTCAGGGACCTGGGTACGCCTACGGCGGGTCGATAAAACTGAATCCTCAGTGGCGCTATATATTATGCCGTGTTTGCCAGCCCTGAAACCGGTTCCACCTAAGACGTATATACCGTTTCAGGCAATAGATACTCGTTGAAACCGGTCTGATGATACACGGATATGGTGTTTCACCCAAGTGATGGTCGGGTGCCGCGAGGCATCCGATGAAGAAAGGAGGGATGAGAATGGACATGAAATATTACATAGCGGTCCTGTGCGCAGCGACTATCGTCGTGGGTTCCCTGGTCGGGACCTACGCCAGCGCGGAAGACGCCGCTGAGATAGACAAGATAACCAAGACGGTCAGCATGGACAAGATCGCCGAGCTCATGGAAGCCCGGGGATTCGAGGTGGCAGCCGAGGACGACGTGATCAGCGCCTACAAGGAAGGCTATGGCAGGACCATCCAGATAACCGTGGACTGCCCCGCCGGGGAATGCCAGGTCCCGCCTCCCGCTGAAGGCTTGAAACCGTGCGGAGGTTTCGGGAAGAAGAACTTCCGGTTCAAGATGCACGGGGTCATGACCGTGGAAGCCATCAAGGAGAAGATGGCCGGCATGGGCTACAACGTGACCGGCATGGAGGGCAAGATAAACATGATGCAGCATATGAGGCAGAACGGATACAAAGGGTGCCCATCCCAGGCGGCCAACGGGCAGGATGCGTCCGAGTGACCAAGAGTCGGTCAATCCTGTGCATACCGAGACAGGATATCATATCGATGCCCCAGGCGTACGGGGCATCAACCCTTTTATTTCTATCTTCATGTTATAGTCTGCATTGGATGCGGAGAATGCGGTGGCTCAAGAGCGAATGAGTGAGCGGCATGGACAAGAAAGAGGTAGTGCACATCATACTGCTGGCCGTGGCCCTGTTCTCGATAGCCTACATTTTCTTCGCGAACGCCATCACGGACATTTACGTGACCGTCGAGGACGGGGATCCGGTCGCCATACAGATAACGCAGATGTACTCCGTGTTCCAGGTCGTGTGCATCATGCTCATGACCGCTGTAGGCACTTACTCGTTCGTCTATATCTACAGGGACCTCAGCAGGCTGGAGGACAGGAGCAAGAAGCAGAAGCTGGCGGCCAAGATACTCGAGGGCGACGAGAGGAGGCTGTACGATCTCATACTCAAGAGGAAAGAATGCCTGCAGAAGGAGCTCGTCTACGAGTCGGGCTTCCCCAAGGCGAAGGTCACTCGCCTGCTCGAGAAGCTGGACCGGAAGGACCTCGTGGAGCGCAGGCCTCACGGCAACACGAACAAAATCCGGGTCAAGCACCGCTAGATTTTCCAATGGCTCACTCATTCGGGGCTTTCGTCAATGACAGAATAGATGTTGGTGGTCGGGTCCATCAAGGCTGTCTCACACACCGCCTTTCCAAAGGGAGGTTCCGCCGGGGATAAGATCGCTGAATCTATCCTTCGCAGAAAGCCTGTCCTGTCGAAAATATCGAATTTGGGGGTGGCAACGCCGTTGTCATGAATTTCTTCGATCCTGTATGGCTTTCTGGCATCAAACCCTATGGGGACTCCACCGGGGCCACCAAATTTGACATATTGCCCGGATCCCATCATCCTTGCGCTAGACTTGTCCATAAAGATAGGACGTGAGAAATTTTAAAAAGCTTTATTTTCGAATTGTCATATTCTTATTATGGCGGAAAAGAATGGTGCTGAAGCGAAGGAGCCTGAGCACAAGCCTAGGTTTGGCATCGAGAAGGAGAAGATAATGGACCTGCCCATAGGGGCTTTCAGGGGCAAGATCAGCGTCATCACGCCGAATACCTCTCACGAGAGGGTCGCCAAAGCCATCCGGATACTGGAGGGCAGCAGAATCCTGGGATTCGACACAGAGACCAAGCCCGCATACAGGAAAGGGGAGAGCTATCCCATCGCCCTGATACAGCTGGCGACGGACAGCCATGCGTTCCTGTTCAGGGTCCTTGACGGGAGGATCCCTGACGGGCTCAGGCAGATCATGCAGAACCCGCGGATACTCAAGATAGGCCAGGGCCTGAAGCACGAGCTGAGGCTGCTCAAGAAGGAGCTGCGGGTGGACGGAAGGGGCTTCATCGACATGCTGGACATAGCACACAAGCTCGACTGCGTCCCCAAGAGCGTCAGGGGCCTTTCCGCGATATTCCTGGGCTTCAGGATAATCAAGTCCTCCCAGAGGACCAACTGGGCCCGCAGCAGGCTCACTGACAAGCAGCTCCTCTACGCGGCCACGGACGCGTGGGCCTGCCTCAAGGTCTACATGGAGATGAGGAGAAGAGGCCTGATCAACCCGAGATGGAAGATGAGCCACAAGTGATATTATCAGTGGATATCGTTTCTCAAAGAACGCCCTGGTCTGCCAGATATCTTCTCGCACCCTCCAGGCTTTCCTTTTTGAATTGGACGACGTCGCACGTTCCTGCCACCACGCTCATAATGCCTGATTTGTGATGGTCCATTGAATCAGAATCATCGGTGATATACGCCCCTTCCCGCATCCTGATCTTGGTTTCACTACATAGTTTCTCAAACTGCTTAACACCGCCGTCGCGTATTATTGCTATGACATGTTTTTGCAGCGCTACCCAAGGTTCTTGGCACCTGACCCTGCCCTGTCCGAATGTTTCTGTAGGGAATCCGTCCAGAGCATTGATAACCCTCCCCGCTGTTTCAGCATCGTATATCTTCGACAGGACAGTTGCGGTCGTGCGGATGGAAGGTCCGATCTTTTTGCATAATGCGGCATACGCATCCCCCATCCGATCAGCGAAATCCAGGTAATCCGTGGGCATGGGCATGGTTAATAATGGGTCCTGAAAATTTATAAACATTCTAATGACGGCATTACTGGATGGGAGGATGAAACTCGGGCATCTCTGATTTTAAATCATGCGCATTTAACTTCACCCCGCGAAATATATTCGTGTATCTGGTGTTTTCATGAACGTCCGGAAGTCCAAGAAGAGGATATTGACTAAAAGAAGCGGCAGGAAAGGGAAGCGCAATTAGGTCACTTGCGCCTATTTTCACCGGAGTAGCAATTTATTTGCCAGGGGCCTCGATGAGTTTAAAAATTCTTCTCCCGTAGCATATCCATGGACCAGGAATTCGGCGTCCTCATAGACTCTCCCAAGCTTGGCAGCAAGCCCAAGCTGCTGGAGATATATGACGGGAAATCCAAGGTTTACAGGACCAATGACCTGCTGGATGCTGAGGAGCAGGCGAGGAAGCAACTTGGCGATTTCAAGGATACGGACATGGTCTGCAGCGTGGTCCCTTTGAACGGCAATTCCTTTGGCAGCCCCCTGAAAAGGTATCGCTTTGACGGATCGTGGGCCCGGGAGATCAAATAAGGGCACCGCCTCAATTTTTCGAATATCCGGTAATCCTTACGACGGGTTTTTTATGCCAATGCGGAATCTATTTAGATGGACTTCCAGAAAGCCCGCAAGCTGTTCGAAGAGCACGTCAGGTCGGAGAAGGTCAGGCTGCACTGCAGGGAGGTCGAGGCGGTCATGAGGGGCCTCGCGAAGGAGCTCGGGGAGGACGAGGAGAAATGGGCCATGGCCGGCCTGCTTCACGACATGGACTGCGACATCGAGCCGGACATCAGGAACCAGGCCAGAAAGGCTGTGGAGATACTCAAGGAGAAGACCGACTGCCCCGGGGAGGTATGCCATGCGATCCTGTCGCACAACGAGGCGAACCTCGGGATAAAGCGGGAGTCTAAGCTCGATTACGCGCTGTCGGCAGCAGACAACATCTCGGGGATGATCTACGCGTACGCCCTGATGAGGGGCACGATCGGCGGGATGGAGCCGAAGGGCGTCAAGAAGAAGCTCAAGGACAAGGGCTTCGCGGCCACCGTGAGGAGGGAGCTCATCTATGACATAGAGAAAGCGGGCATGGAGCTGTCAGCGTTCCTTGATGTCTCCATAAGGGCCATGCAGGGCATCAAGAGGGAGATTGGATTGCGGTGAAGCCGCACACACACCATCGGAGGTATAAAATCGGTGCTTGAATCACGCAGTTCACTGACAGCCATCCATCGAATCGGCATATCTTTTGAGATCAAGCATGAATCTCTTGACGTCTTCGATGTACCTTTCTATGAAATTGTGGGTGTCCGGGGCCTTTTCGACTTCATCGGATAGGCGGCCAAGCCTCTCAATCAATATAGGACCGTATTCCATGTCGAATTTAAGCATCTCAGGGTTACCGGCGTATCTTAACTCTATGATGTCAGAATAATCATCCCCCATGTCGGCGAACATGGCAAGGTTGTGAGCGGTCATGCAGTACTGCGCCGTCCGGAACATCTCATCCAGAACGAAACCAGGGAGTAGCACCATGTCGTCCGTTGCTATCTTGGACATCGCCAAAGAGAAACCATCATAAATTGTTTCGTCATGCAGACCATCCAGGTCCTGGTCACTTTCGCCATCAGGCCGGCTTTCAGAATCCATACATACAGTTGGCGGTGAGCTGTTAAGTTAACGTCACCTAAATTGAGGTCATATTGGCATAACGTATCGGGATAAAAGAAGTTTTGCGGAATGAAACGGAGCAAAATTTGGGTGAGGCACGAGCCGAGTGCCGAACCTTTTATCCCGTGTTAGGCGTGGTGAGGGCGTTAGCCCGAAAGCGCAGCGTCCCGACGAGTGAAACGAGGAGAGTTTTCTCGGGCGAGCGTTTTTATTCCCAAATCCATTGCGACCAAGGCCTTGTTCTTCTTGATCTCAATACTTGGACAGGTATTTCCAAATATTTACGCAAATAGTCTGCCAGCTCTAATAGTTTTTTTCTTGCTACTTGTTTTATTTCTGATTCAGCGGGCGGTCTGTCAATGCTATACAAATAAACTCTAAGAGGATTAATCTTTTTAATAATATCAATGTAGATTTTATTTTTTATTGAATCAAAATTAGCAAATTTTTTAGGAGAGATTATTATTGCAGTCGAGATTTCAACAGGCATTTCTTTTGCAATTGTTAATATGCCGTTTAGGATATTTTCAAAATTTTCGTTCTGATTAACTCTTTGCATTGTTTCTTTATCACTGGCATCAAGTTTCAATAATTTTCTGTCTAACTTTGAAATTGCTTGCCTAATCATTGGTTTATTTAACATTGTGCAATTGGTGAAAATCGCGGTCGGAGTTTTGGGGAAAAATTTATCTCGTTGTTCTAAAACAAAATCTACAACTTGAGGAAATTCTGGATGAATGGTTGGCTCGCCATTGCCAGCAAAAGTAATATAATTTATTGGCGT
>JAFGSV010000022.1 GCA_016934325.1 Candidatus Aenigmatarchaeota archaeon
AGGCCACCACGGAGTCTTCCGCCCCTTTCATCTCCTTCCCGGAGAACCTCGAGACGGACCTGGAGACCCCCCTGCTGAATGCCCTGAGGACCCTCTTGTCATAGACGACGTACACACCCGCCAGCAGAGGGACCAGAAGCAGGGCCGATATCACCCCCAGCGTGGGAATGTCGACTATGTTCAGCATCGCCATGCCGAAGGCTCCTATGTAGATGAGCACGAGCAGGCTGACCGCCGTGATCAGCGAATCCATGGCGAGGCTGGCGAGGACAGGCCTCCTGTCGCATGAAAGCTCCTTGGAAAGGAGGTAGCATTTGAGCGGCTCGCCACCGAACCTCACCATGGGGGTGATGTTGTTCAGGGCGGCGCCTATGATCGAATATCTCCAGACCTGGCCCCATTCCGCCTTGACGCCCACCGACCTGAGCAGCATGCCCCATCTCGTCGCGTAGACGAAAAGCATGGCGAAGGGCAGGCCTATTATGAGCGGGATGCACAGCACATTGATTCGCATGAACGCATACGCAACATCCTGTATCCCGGCCCGCTGGAGCAGAAAGAAGAACAGGATGGCCACCCCCCCAAACGCGGCCAGGAACACGTGCTTCATACTTAATATAAATGCGGGACCTCAATAATATCTTTATGCTGGGATTCTATCTGTCGGTCCTTGCAGCCATGTGCTTCGGGTTCTCGGCGACCATGCAGAAGCAAAGCCTCAGGGGCATCAGGAGATTCAACTTCAGCAGCCTCGTCAGGAGCAGGGTGTGGGCGTCTTCCTTGATCGTGGGCTTCATAGGGATATTGTTCTATCTCGCGGCGCTGAAGTCGGCTCCCATCTCCATAGTCCAGCCCACGCTGTCGCTTTCCATAGCCATACCGGTGCTGGCAGGATGGTTCGCCTTCGGGGAGAGGCTTGGCGGGAGATGGATCCACATACTGCTCATAATCTTGGGGGTAATGCTGCTATCGCTATGAGGATGAAGAACAGGGAGATAATCATGAGCGGGATCCTGACGGGGATCTCGGGCCTTTTCGCGAGGATGGCCATGATGGACACGGGCTGGGACTTATCCTCAATGCAGGCCGTCATCTCCAATCCCCACTTCGTGCTGGCTTGCCTCTTCGGCATCGGGGGATTCGCGTACCTGCAGCTGGCCCTGCACAAGGGGGACTTATCGTTCGTGCAGCCGGCGGTATCGTCCATCGCCATAATCACCCCCATCGTGCTGGCCGTGATATTGCTCAGGGAGTTCGTCCCTGCGATAAGGTGGGTCGGGGTGGGGCTGCTGCTCATAGGCGTCATAGGGATAGAGAAGGGCGAGAAGGACAGCCTGCTCGGCGTCATCGCCAGGCGGCTCAGACGAACAGTCGCTTAGGCGCTCTCTCAGCGAACCTCGATCCCCGGCTTCCCGGGGGCCGCATGGGACGCCTTATTGGATGATGACTTCTCCGCGACCTGGACAGTGACCTTGCATCCGTGCTCGCTTTCAAGGCCGGGACGGATTTCATCGATGACGGAGAATTCCTGGTGCTGGGTGAGGATCAAGGCGGGGATCCTGTCGGGATTCTTCAGCAGGGCAGGGACGAGCCTGCTCATCTCCTTTCCGTGAGGCCTGAACCTGTTCTCAGACATCAGGGCTTTCAGTACCATGCCGGCGTCCCTCGAATCCCTGGCCTTCCTTCTGAGCGCCCTGAACAGCTCGTATTTCCAGGCGGGCGCAACGATCAAGTCCATACTCTTGGGCTTCTTGCGCACAATGCGCAGGACATGCTCTATGTCCGAACCGAGCTGGCTCAACAGCCCCTCGATGGCTACCGCGCGCTTGTCGGGCTTCCCGGCAGCCGGCCAACGGGAGGCCGAGACGAGGCCCGAGCCGCCCGCCTTTTCCCACATCTCCTCGGCGACGTGGGGCGCGAAGGGGGACATGAGCTGTATCATGACCCTCACGGCTTCCCCGAAAAGCGGCCGGTTCACCTTCCCGCTCTTGGCATACGCGCTGAGATAACCGGCAAGCTCCATTATGTTGCTTATGGCGAGGTTGAACTGGAAGCCCTCGATCTGCTCGCTGACGGTGCCGACAGCCGCGTAGAGCCTGGAAAGCAGGATCCTGTCGCGGACCCCGGCGGCCCTGCATTTCCCTTTGGCCATCATGCCCCTGTTCTCATGAACGAGCTTGAAAGCCCTGTTCAGGAACCTGAAGGCTCCCTGGACGCCCTTGTCGCTCCATTCGAGCTGGCTCTCCGGGCTCGCGACGAACAGCAGGAACAGCCTGGCGGTGTCTATGCCGTACTTCTTCGATATCTCAAGCTGGGTCACCACGTTCCCGAAGCTCTTGCTCATCTTGTGCCCGTCCTTGTAGACGATCCCCTGGTTGAAGAGGCGCTGGAAGGGCTCGTCGAAGCCGAGCATGCCCATGTCGTGCAGGGCCATCGTGAAGAACCTGGCGTACATGAGATGCATGACCGCATGCTCCACCCCGCCTATGTACTGGTCCACCGGCATCCAGTACTTCACCGCCTTCCTGTCGAAAGCGGAGCTCTTCTGCTTAGGCGAGCAGTACCTGAGGAAGTACCAGCTCGAATCGACGAAGGTGTCCATCGTGTCGGTCTCCCTCCTGGCGGGACCCTCGCATTTCGGGCATTTCGCCTTTATGTAACTTTCCATGGACGCGAGGGGGTTCCCGCGCCCGGTGAACCTGACGTTAGTCGGCAGGATTACAGGCAGATCGCGCTCGGGCACCGGAACGGTCCCGCACTTGTCGCAGTAGACGATGGGGATGGGCGTCCCCCAGTACCTCTGCCTCGATATGAGCCAGTCCCTCAGCTTGTACTCCACGGTGGCCTTGCCCCTTCCGATGCTTTCGAGATGCTCCGTTATCTTTTCTATGGCTTCGGTGTTGCTCAGCCCGTCGAACTCACCCGAGTTGACCATAGTTCCCTCATCGCAGTATGCCCTAGGCATCTCATCCGGGTCAAGCTCGCGGTAGGGATTCTGGATGACGACCTTGATTGGTATGCCGTACTTCTTGGCGAACATGAAGTCCCTCTGGTCGTGTGCAGGGACCGCTATTATGGCCCCGGTCCCGTATTCCATTAGCACGAAATTGGCGATGTATATGGGTATCTCGTCCCCCGTGACCGGATGTATCGCGTGCCTGCCGATGAACAGACCCTCCTTCTCCGACTCCTCGCTCGTCCGCTCGAACCTCTCCTCCAGCATCACGCTCCTGATGAACTTCTTCACCTTGTCTTCATACCTGGTCCCCCTGACGAGGTCCATGACGTCCGGGTGCTCGGGGGCATATACCATGAACGTTATGCCGAACAGCGTGTCTGGCCTCGTGGTGAACACGGACAGCGTCTTTTCAGAATCCTTAATCTTGAAGTCAATCCTCGTACCCTCGCTCCTGCCTATCCAGTTCTTCTGCATCCTCTTCACATTCTCCGGCCAGTCTATCTTCGAAAGCCCGCTGAGGAGCCTGTCAGCGTACTTCGTGATCCGCAAGAACCACTGCTCCAGGTTCTTGATCTCCACATGGCTCTCGCACCTCCAGCACTTCCCCTGCTCAACCTGCTCGTTCGCCAGGACCGTCTTGCAGCGGGGGCACCAGTTCACGGGCGCAAGCTTCTTGTAAGCGAGGCCCCTCTTGAAGAACTGCAGGAAGAAGAACTGGTTCCACTTGTAGTACTCCGGGTAGCACGTGGCTATCTCCCTGGCCCAGTCATAAGAAAGCCCGAGAGCCTGCTGGTTCCTCTTTATGCCGGCTATGGCGTCCTCGGTGTACTTCTTGGGATGGGTCTTGCTCTTTATCGCGGCGTTCTCGGCAGGCAGGCCGAAGGCATCGTACCCCATCGGGTACATGACGTTGAATCCCCGCATCCTCCTGTACCTCGCGATGCAATCGCCCATGGCGTAGTTCCTGATGTGCCCCATGTGCAGGCCGGCCGCGCTTGGATATGGGAACATCTCAAGGACGTAGTAAGGCTTCTTCTTGGAACCTTCCTTGGCTCCGAAGATTTTCGCCTTGCCCCACCTGAGCTGCCATTTCCTCTCCATCCTCTGGAAATCGACCCCTTTCATAACTATCTATTCGCATCCATCTTCTTATAAATCGGCCCGTTGGGCGCTATGCAGTCCCTGTACACCGCTATCTCCCTGGTCCAAACGCCCTGCAGGCTGCCGTGGTACGGCTCGCCTCTGAAGACGGACTTTCTCAGCCGCAGCATCCAGAAATTCCCCTCGTCGCTCAGGGTGAACCGGCACCTGCTGGAGCGCCCGGCCCCGCTGCCGCCGTAATTTTCCCATCTGCCCCATTCCTTCCCGAGCCTTTCGATGACCCCCGGCTCCGCACTGAAGCTGCCGTCGAAGGCATGCCTGAGGTCTTCCACTATCCTCTCCGAATAGCCCCCTTCCCCGATGCTCTTCTTCAGGACCAGCATGGAGACCCCCCGATACAAATCCCGGGTTGGAAGGAACCCAGTCTCCTCTCACCGGAAGGAACGAGGCTTTTCACGAGAAACACGCAAAAGGTTCAGGACGCGCGCGCGGGAATGAAAAGCTCTCTCACAAGAGCACGCGTACAAGCACTACCGGCAGGGCAAGATCGATGACATTGGAGAAACCGCGTTCAAAGGCGTTCACTGCCCTGCCTGTCATATTATTCTATATGCGTGCATCAGATATAAAAAGCCAATGCGGTCGCTGGCTGGTGGGAGGGGGGATAGCACTTGTTCTGAGCATCCCCTCTTCCCTGCTGTTGCATCAGCGCTCAAATACCAATTCGCTCTTCCTGTACGGCAGCCTGCTCTGTTCCAGTTCGTCGATGCTGAGGTCGGTCAGCTTCCCCGTGAGATAGACCCGGTTCATCTCCTTCATATTGCCGCTCGCTTCCCTGTCCATCCAGGCCTTGTCCTTCTTCCCCTCGAGGTCGGAGACGAACAGCTCTATCACGGCGTCCCTGAGATCGTTGCCCGTCTTCGGTGACACCACTTCCCTTATCAGATATCTGGTATCGCTCCCTTCCGTGTACTTCGCCGAGCAGAGATACCTCCTGGGTGAACCCATTATCGGCCCAGCCATGAGTGAAATTTGTCGCGGGAATGCTATCCGGATGCCCGTTCAAAACAGGAACAAAGCGCATTGCTGGCGGTCTCCTAACATGGGAAATGAAAAAATATTCCGAAAACGCCGAAACGCGATATGGCAACCAATATAAAATTTGAGCGACAATTATGAATAGTACGCCCCCGTAGCCTAGCTTGGACAAGGCGTTGGCCTTCTAGTCCCGTGACTGGAAGATTCGAGGCGCTGGCGCGCCTGTGAGAGAAGAGAGCCAAAGATCGTGGGTTCAAAGCAAGCCTTTCGATTCCGAACGGTTTCCGGGCTTGGGAGATTCCCTCCGGGGGCGTATGTTTATATTATTTTCCGCGAAATAGGGGATATGGAAATCGTCGAAATAGGAAATATGCAAATAAGGCTGGTAAAGGGGGATGAGATATTTCTCCAGGGCGGCGCCGTCCATGAAACATTCGTCATCATGCATGAAGGCAGGGCTTACAGGTCTCACGTCCCTTATGCGGATATAGACCACAAGAATCCCTTAGTGGACGTCTCCTTGGAGGGAATGGAAAACGATCCGTTTTACTCTAATTATTCTGAGGCTAAGTACATGGCATAGGCCGCCGGAAGCTGCATATGCATAGCATTTTCCGAATCTCCGAATCTTTCCCCATGCATCCTTCATAACAATATGAATACATTGCGAATACATGGAAGCCGACACGGATTCAAGCTTAAGCGTAACAACTATACGTAAAAACTATAACGCATAAATTCTTCCCCGGCACATAATATCAATAGTGCTGGGTTGTGCGATGACATGGTGTTCAAGATCCTGAAGGCTGGAAGAAGGATAAGGTCCCTGGACAGCAGCCTGGACAGCGAGCTCGATCTCAAGAGGTTCCTGGCCGAGAGGGAGGAGATGAGGAAGAGGCATCCCCTGCACGAGGACATGGAGATCCTAAAGAAGGATGTGGAATGGCTCCGTTTCTCGCAAGAGTCGGCCCAGTTCATCCAGAGCGTCGGAAAAGCGGATGAGGCCCCCGAGCCTGAAGCCGCCGATGCAGGAGCCGAGACGAGGGGATCGCTGCCCGTGGTCGAGGACGTGCTCATGGGCGACCATGGCCTGGCCGGGGAGAGCGTCATCATGGAAGGGGACATAGAGTTCTACAACAGGAAGAAGAACGGCGAGAGGTGGCACATCTTCAGCGACCGCACCGGCGCGCTGACGGCCGTGAGCAGGAAGGAGCTCAGGACCGGCCCCGGTACGCTCTTCGGCGTCATACGCAGGACGACGGCGGGAAAGCAGACGTATCTCGAGATCAAGAACTTCCATCCCAAGGCGTGAAGGGCTTTGTGGCGGCATTTCTAACGGGGAGGTCAGACCCCCGCCAGCAGGCGGGCCACCTTCTCCCTCCCGATGCTCAGAATGAACGGGGCGAGCCTGGGCCCGTAGTCCTTGCCGATCAGTATCCTGTACATCGTCCTGAAGAAAACCTTCGTCCCGACCCCCCTCTCCTTGCACAGGCCGTGGAACAGGTTCAGCAGCCCCTTCTCGTCATAATCGCTTTCCCGCAGCCTGGCCGACAGGGCCAGGATGACCTGCCTGACGTCGCCCTTCACTTCGACCGACGCCTTGTCCTGCAGCCTGAACCTGTATCGTTCGGAAGCCAGGCTCTCGACCCATCTCCTGGCGAACCCGAGCCTGTCCCTGAGGTGAGCCTTATCGGATTTTGAGAGGCGCGCCGGCAGGTGGCCGGTGCCCTGCAGTATCCTTATGGCGGCCACGATGTCCGGGGAAATCTGCTCGATCGTGGCGGCGTATGTGAGGGGGATCTGAGGAGGCATGGACCGCTCGATCTCCCCGACGGAGGAGAACTCGTATATCCTCCTTTCCTGGTCGCGCTCCCGCTCGCCGACCCTTTCCTTGCCGTGATATATCCTCTGGGTCCTGTCGAACCTGTCGTATAGCAGTATCATGTCGTTGTCGTCGAGGGGGTCGAAGTCCACCCTCGCGTGCGGCCTCGTCCGCGCGAGCAGGTACCGGACCATCTTGGCGGGCAGGTAACCGGTCATCTCGGCGAAGCCGATTCCCATGCCCTTGGACGTCGACATCTTCTTGCCCCCCACGGTGAAGAACTCATAGCCCTTGCCGGTGCTCTTGCCTGTCGAGGGGAATGGCGGAGGGAAGCCCAGGACCTCCCTTGATATGGCGATCCCTATGCTCCTGCTCCCGCCCTTGGTGAAGTGGTCCTTGCCGGCCAGCTCGCATACGACGCCGACCGAGAGCCATTTTGCCGGCCACTCGACCTTCCAGGGCAGCTTGCCTCCCCCGTCGTAAGGCGAGACCTCGCCCTCGTGGCCGCATCCCTTCGCCCAGCTGACCATCCCGGGCTCGCACCTGTACTTGATGACCTCGCGGGCCCCGTCCCATTCGTACGCGTACGTCGTCCCGATCCTGCCGCATTTCTGGCATATGGGATTGAACGGCAACCTGCCCAGGGGCTTGCCGTAGAAGCTCTTGTAGATGTCCTGCACCATGTGCTGGTTGTCTAGGATGATCTTGATAGCCTTGTTGAAATCCCCCCTGATGTACCTGTCGCCTGTGCTCTCAAGCTCCGCCTCTATCCCGAACTCATCGAACCTGTCCGTGCACTGCCTGAAGTAGTAATCGGCGAAGGACCCGAAGCCCTTGGCCGGGCTCGGTATGTCCCTGAATGGCATGCCCAGGTATTTGTCGAAGGACTTGGGGAGGTCCCTGTTGGGCTTGTCGTACGGGTCCATGTCATCCGAGCTGAGTATGAACCTCGCCTTGAGCCCGAGCTCCCGCATGGCCTTCGCTATCATGTCGTGGATGATCCAGCCCCGGCCCGAACCCACGTGGATCTTGCCGCTCGGCGTCTTCTCGTCATAGACGATATATCCGTTCTTCCTGACGACCCCCTGCAGGACCGGGTCGGCCTCGACCCTCTCCTTCACGCTCTTGGCGATCTGGTCAGCCCAGAAAAGCGATTCCCTCCCGCCTGTCTTTTTATGACCCATAATAATGACCAATAATAATTAGATTGAGGCCCATTTTTATATAAGCCCGGTGAGGACTCCACTGGCCATCCACGAGGCAGCCGGGACAACTCAGATAAATTAATTAATAATACATCAACGAAATATATAATACGACTTTAACTATTTTGGAAAAGGGAATGTCAATGATCAGGAATTCCTATGGATTACGCATTCTTCGACCGGAAATAGGGATAACTTTGATGATGATCATGGCATTCTGCCTCGTCATCGCCCCCTGGGCCGGAAGCGTGCCGAGCACTAATGACTACTACGATGTCTTCATCGAGTTGCTCACTTCAGGAGATGACAATTGGACGAAAAGCCTGGGATACGAGGCTTTCAACTTCAGCATAAACAACACCAACGCTTCTCTTGAGCTGTCCGAGATAAACATCTCCGTGCCCTCGTCGGGGGGAAACGCATTGTTCTCCGTGAACGTAAGCACGATAGCATACTCGGACGGCATGTGGAACTGCACCAACGCCAGCTCTGACGGCAACGGGAACGCCGATCTCATCAGGTGCAACGCGTCATCAGGGAACGAGCTCGTGAACGGCTCTGAAATCTCGATACTCTTCTACTCGACGGCCCCCTCGACCTCGGTGCAGGAAAATTGCGAATGGAGAGTCTGGCTTGGCAATGCCACTAACGTCGCTTTTAGCATCGGCATCTACTCAGGTGTCGACGGCGTCCTTCCTACAATACAGTATGAGGCGGCTACAACCTCCGCAGGCAACTATTCTGCCGACTACCTTTATGCGAACGTGTCCGCAAACGACACCTTGCTTGACACGATCACCATATTCCTGTACAACTCGACGGCCCTGGTCAACAAAACCATGTCTGTATCATCGCCATTCTTCCAGAACTTCACCGGGCTCCCCAATGACTTCTACTACCTTAACGCGACGGCCAACGATTCCGTCGGGAACGAGGCACCCGCCGCGACGAGGACCATGGTCCTGGACACCGCCCAACCTTCAATCACCATCCACAGCCCGGACAACATGACCTACGACAGCGGCACGTCCCTGCCCGTACAATACAGCGCCGGCGACAACATAGGCCTGCTGAGCTGCAAGTACAGCATAGACTCGGCGTCAAACACCACGCTCACGGGCTGCGCCAACACGACCGCCAATGTCGGGGAGGGCGCGCACAACATCACCATGCACGTCGAAGACACGACGGGCAACCTGAAGTCAGCGACCCAGTATTTCACGGTGGACCTGACGGCCCCCGGCGTGACGCTCATCGAGCCGAGCAGCAGCTGGGATGAAGACGGGAACGTCATTTTCTATTACAAGCCCGCCGACGCATTGTCCCCCTTCAAGAACTGCTCGCTGTGGCTGAGCGGCAACACGGGCTCGGGCTGGGCAATAAACAGGACGAACACCACGATCCTCAACAACCAGACGAACAACTTCAGCGTTTCCGGGATGTCGGCCAACGGGAACTACGGCTATGGCAGCTATAAGTGGAACGTCCAGTGCTACGACGACGCGGACAGGGCCGCCTTCTCCGCCGCCAACAAGTCGGTCTACATCGGAGACCGCTCGAACATATTCTTGCAGAGCATCACGCCCGACAGCGGCGTCTACCCATATGTTGGCCTCTTGATGCTTGTGGAGGTGAACATATCGAACAACGGCACCGCAGACGTCACCAACATGACCAACGTCACCTTCTGCTTCGGCACCAACTCCGCCAACCCGTGCGATTCCGCCATCTTCTCCAACACGACCGAGCTGGTGCCAGCGGCGGACCTGCAGGTCGGCGAGACCCACAGCATCAATTACAGAATAAACATCACTGGCAGCGGTGGTGATTACTACGTCAAGGCCATCGCGGACCCCGCGAACCTCGAGGTCGAGCAGTTCGACGGCACGTCCCCGCTGACGTCGGTGAACGACAACGGGAAGGTTATCACGTTCTCCACTTTCCTGAACGTCACGATAGTCGAGGTCATCGAGCCGGTCGCGGATGGCAGGCCGAAACCGGGAGACAACGTGACCGTGAACGTGACCGTGCTCTACGGAAACGGCAGCGCGGTCACGGGCCTGGTGCTCGGCAACTTCTCGATCGCCGACACATGGATTAACGGCACGGCCAGGCCTTGGGAGGGGATGACGTCCAACACGACCTTCTATGCCTTTGACTTCACCCAGAACGGTTCGGGCATATACGTGTTCAACTACACCATACCCGATCACCTGGGGCATGAATCGCACTCTAGCTATGACAGGTGCTACGCCGAATACGGGCTACATTACATCAGGATATCGGCGGTTGAGAACGCCTCGGGGCACCAGCTCAGCGGCACCAGCCCCAACGATGGGGGCTCTTACTACATGATGGCCCCATACATCAGGGTATACATGAACTCGTTCGATATGGACCCGGGGGACCCCAAGACCTACAAGACTTTCACGGTATACAATGACGGGTCAATAAATTTCACGAATCTGATCGAACTCACAATCGCGAGGACGCCGACCAGCGGCTTGACCATCGGCCTTGACGAGAACAACATATCGGTCTCCGATATCACAGACGATATGTTCGAGACCATGACGAACATAGCCTGGTTCAACCCTTCGGCCGAGGGCACATACACGGTCGAACTGAACGCCAGCACCACATACGACGGGCACCTCTACTATTACACGAGGAAACTCACAGTCGAGGTGGAGAACACCAGCAGCGGCGACGGCGACGACGATAGCAATCAGCAGCAGACGACCTATGCATGCACCACCAACGCAAGCTGCTCCAGCACCAAGTGGTGCTACCAGGGCGAATGCATAGTCCTGGAGTGCCCGGAGGGCTACTACGCATCGAACCACGTATGCAAGCTGAGATCCGTCTACGAGGTCGAGATAGACGAGTACCCGCATGCCGTGTACGCCCTGCAGGGAGGCACCGCTGACGCGAACGTCTCGGTTGGGAACACGGGCAACCAGGACCTGACCTTGATGCTCGAGGTGGAGCACGACGCAAGCGGGGTCAACGCGACCGCGAGCCCCGCATCCCTGCAGCTGCTCGTCGGGGAAACGGACACGTTCTCGGCCCATTTCGATGTCCCGGCCAATACCACCATCGGCAACTACTCCTCGAAGTTCGTGGTGACGACCAGCTCGACCGCCAGGGACACGGCCAGCTTCACACTGGTCATACAGCCGCTGGCGGAGACCATCGAGCAGCTGAAGGCCGATTACGAGAACATGACACGGATAGTGGAGCAGCAGATACTCGCGGATTTCAACTCGGTGAAGCTTTCCGGGCTCGTCACCGGGGAGAACCTGACATTGCTGGAGGCCAAGGTCAACGCGACCATGCTCCTGTTCGGCAGGCTGAAGGCGGCGATGGACAGCGATGACTACATACTGGCGTCATCGCTCCTTAAGGAGTTAGAGACCCTCGTGAAACAGACCAGGGGCCTAATGGACGAGCTCGGCGTGGCTTCGGTCGTGGGAGCGGAGTTCTGGAACACCGTGATCATGTGGCTCGTCGTCGGCATAGTGTGCATCGGGGCGGTAGGGCTTCTCATATACATGCTTGTCCCCCCTCAGGGATACTCCATGGGAAGGGGATACGGCGCGGCGGGAAGAGGCAGCGTCATTGACCGGGCGAAGGGCATGCTCGGCGCCGTCAAGGGAAAGATGATGGGCATAAGGGGAGGCGGCGGTCAGGCCGCCTCAGCCAACACCTTCCTGAAGAGGGCAGCTCCCGCCTACAAGAGCGGGTACAATAAGCTGGGGACCGGCTACAAGCCGCAGCCGACAAGTTTGAAGGACAAGATGAAGGGCATGATCAAGAAGCAATGATCCCGTGCCGGCCTTGAATGCCGAATACTTTTGCGGACTTAAGAGCGATATTTAAAATTTCTTATTAAATATCTTCATGGACCAAGCCACGATTCCGGCCCACGAGATAAAGGGAACTGCAAGATGCTCTTATGGCGGTTGTGTAAAGATCCTTCCGATTGGTTCTGAAGCTTTTCTGGCTGATGATGCGGCGGAGAGTTTATACTGCTCGGATATTCATGCGATGCTGAACACGGAGCCAGGTGAATACATGTCCGGCCATTTCGTGAAATTGGTAAGCAGGCATCGGTGAGTTCGTCTGCAGGGTCTCCATGGATGAATCGCACTATAGAACATTAAAGCTCTCATCGCGCCCTCGCGCGGGAAGAAATTCTTACTGGGAAAGCAGGTCGTCTATGACCTTCCTGAACTCTGCTTCCTCGGCCGCAAGGTCCTGCTGGGACTCGAAGCCGTTCCCTACCCTGTAGTACTTGCAGCCGAAGACGAAAGTCGGTATGGAGCCCCGGGGGTTGAACCTGCTGTAGACGGCCATGTCGGAATCCGGGACAGAAGTCTCGACTTCCTCCGTAAGAGTATCGTCGCCCGTGTCGATTTGATAGTGATAAGCCACTATCTTGCCCGCGTCCACGTATTCCTTGACGGTGCTGTCAAAGGTGTCCTTGATCCACCCGCAATGGCCGCACCACGTGGTCGAGAAGAGGTAAACAACGGGCTTGCCGTCGACCGTGCACACAGGCTCGCCGCTGTCGATGAAGGTCAGTATCTCGGGGTTGGCCGGCGCATTGGCGCCAACATCCCCGCCATCGCCCGCATCCGCTGCGGTCACCGGCATCTCCTCGTTCAGGTCCACGATGTTCGCGAACATGAAGCTTCCGTCCCTGGTCACGTAGTACGGGATCGTCTGGGTCTCGCCCTGCAGCGATATATCGACGCTGACCTCGTAGGTGCCTGGTATCTCGGCGAAGTCCCTCGCGTCAACGAGCGTGACCTCTATGCCCGGGTACGATATCTCAAGCCTGCTCTGCAGGAAATCGACGAGCTTGACGCCCGCTTCCTGCGCGCCCAGCGTTGCGCCGCCGCTCGACACGACCTGGCCCGTCAGACCTGTCGTCGAGTCCGGCAGGGCCATCGTGCAAATCCTCCAGGCAGCGATCGCCACCACGACTATAAGAACGACGGCATAGAGAAGCTTCCTGTTGGAAAGGATGCCGGGAGAGGATGACTTGGCCCGGGTCCCGGCCTGCTCCGCCTGGCCCTCAGGCTCCGCGGCAGGCACGTCCGTAACCACTTCCCTGCTTCTCCTTCCCCTCTTTGACATTTTTTTCATCACTCCAAAGTGAACCCTTTTTTTATCGGTCAAGTTTACGATATAACTTACACATTTAAATATCTTTCGCTTATCCTTCGGCAATATCCTCAGGGTTGATGGCGCGGCAGAGCCGGCACATCTCGCCGGGCATCTGCCCGGGCTTGATGCCGCCCTTGGCGATCCTCTCCGCTATATCGTTGATGATTTCCTGGAAGCGCGCGTTCTCCCTGAAGACGACCTCCTTCATGCCCCTTATGTCCTTCTTGTACTGGGAAATGGCGGGCTGGGACATGCCCATCCTCTTGGCAGCGTCGGTCTGGGACAGGTCGTAGACGTCGACAAGCTTCTTCGCCAGCAACGCCCGTGCAACGGGCATTATGTCATGCACGGCCACTTCGCATTTGCATCTCAAGCATGATCACCGATCAGATATCGACAGTATCGTTATAACAGCATTATAATTCAATCCTTATAATAACAGCATCAGAAATATAAAACCATTGGAGGGATGTGGAACATGGAGGCAGGTTCGGGATGAGGATGCCGCGGTTGCCCAAGCTGACGAAGGAGCAGCAGAGGCTGTGGAGGACGCTCCAGTTCATCATCAGGTTCACCGCCTTCTCCATACCGCTCTACCTGATAATATGGCTCAACGCCGGCATGTTGCCGCTTCAGCTTATCGTCGCGGACCACGCGACCTGGGCGATCGGCGCGGCGGGCTTTGACGTCGGCAGGGAAGGCCTGCTGCTCAGCGTCGGCCGGGACAGGCCATTCACCTTCCTGATAGGGGAGGACTGCACCGGATGGAAGTCCATGCTGGCTTTCGTCGCCCTGGTCGTGGCGACCCTGGGCGCCAGCCCGAGGAAGAGGGCCCTGGGGATCGCGGCCGGCATGCCTCTGATATACCTCGGGAACCTGGCGAGGATATTGCTGGTGGTAATGGCCGAGGCGGCATACGGCTACGAGGCCGCCCTGTTCCTCCACGACTGGCTGTGGCAGGCCGGATTGATAGCCTTGGTGCTTGTCCTGTGGCTGGGCTGGCTCAGATACGATTCATTGAGGTCGAGGATGGAGCCGTTTTGCGGCATGCTGCGCAAGGGATCCGGATGAACACCGCATAAGCATATAATCAAGCTTGAAGAACAATTAAGTATGCGAATCGACTGGATAGTGGCCGTGGTCATATTTCTCATGTTCGTCGGGTGGGCCTTCGCCTATTTCACGGTCCTGAGCTCGGGAAGCGTCGTGTCCAGGTCCGAGTCCGCGGGATTCGCGGGCGAGAAGGTCATAGACCACCTTGCGGTCCGGGTGAGCAGCGTTCCTGCCAGCTTCAGCTCCGGTTCGCCCGGTGACGATATCACTCTCTTCGCCTACGTGAACTGGTCTGGCGCCGAGGAGAATTCGGCCAGGGTCGTCGGGGAGCAGCTGTCGAACGCGAGCCTTCCCTGCGTGATCTCATCCCCCGCGGGCCCCGGAGAATGCTGGAAGGTACACTGGAACGCGAGCCTAATAGTCGGGGACAACCACTTCTTCATCGAGTACGCCGACCTGGACACCGCCTTGAACTGCAACCAGTCGGTCCCGAAGAGCGATGACAACGAGACCGGCCTGTGGGCGGCCGAATACAAGGACGTCTACTCTGCAGCGAGGAACTCGGACGTCTGCGGATCGATGAACTCGAGCTACGAGCAGATGAAGGCGGAGCTGGGCATGACATTCGACTTCAACGTGCTGATAGAGGAGCCGGGGGGCCCGTACACATGCGGCAGGGCGGTCCCGATGGCCGGCAGGGAGGTCTTCGTCTATCCGGCCAGCGGCAGCCTGTTCGAAGGCGGGGACGTCAACATAAGCGTGAGGTTGTGGTGATGAAGGGGGCATGGAAGACCGTCGAGGCCGTGATGGCCGGCGTGATGATACTGCTTTTCGCAGCCG
>JAFGSV010000023.1 GCA_016934325.1 Candidatus Aenigmatarchaeota archaeon
GGTTCGATATCCTGTGCACGTGCGTGTCCACGGGCAGCGCATGGTCGTTGAATCCGTAGACCTGGACGCAGGCCGCGGTCTTGGGGCCCACCCCATCCAGGGACATGAGCTCATGCCTTGACCTCGGGACCCTGCCCTTGAAATCGTGCACGATCTGCCGGCTTATCTCCCTTATGCGCTTCGCCTTGACGGAATAGAAGCCGCTGGGCCTGATGAGCCTCTCCAGCTCATCCAGCCGGGCATCCGCGATTTCTTCGGCAGTGCCGAATCTCGAGAAGAGGGCATCAGCCGCCCTGCTCGTGTTCTCGTCCTTCGTCCTCTGCGAAAGGACGGTGGATATCAGGACCCTGAAGGGGTCCTCGTGCCATACAACGGCCCTTCCCCCGACATGCCTCCTCATCTCCCTGACTATCTTCGCGATGTCCTTCCTGCCCGCGGTCATAATAGAGAAAAGGCGGCGTGATTAAAAAACCATGGCAAAATGACGGCGATGGCCAGAGGCTCACGTCCCGACCTTGAGCCTCTTCGTCATTCCGTCGAGGGTGGCTATTGCCGACAGTGCCGCAAGTTTCGATGTCTTCGGGTTCTTGGGCAAGGGCACGTTCTCGGTCCTGGTCACGATCCGGCCGAAAGACCCCTCGACCGCGATCTCGTGCACGTTCCTGTCGGCGAAGGGGTCCGCTATTATCCTCACCTTGGTCTTCCCGGCGCCGATCCCCGCGAGCGATATGGCGACAGCGACGTTGACGTTCCTCGGGAACAGCCTGGCCGCCTCGTCGGCGGTGCCCTCGAACACGACGGTGGGCTTCCTGATGCCTCCCAGCCCCACGTCCAGCAACGCTAATCCCGGCGCCCCGAGCAGGCCTTTTGGCGGCTTCCTCGTGGTCAGGGTCACGCTCTCGGTCTCGCCCATGGCGGCGGATTTGATGCCGTCCAGTCCCGCCACCGCCCCGGAGGGCAGGTGTATGGTGCGTCCCTTCTCCTCGGCCTTCCTAGTCAGTTTGGAGAGCAGCTCTTCGTCTGCCAGTGCCCCCATGCTCATTATCATGAGGTCGGAGCTGTCCAGGACGGCCAATGCATGCTCGCGGACGGCCTCCTGGGAAGCCGCCTCGATGACCAGGTCGCATTCAGAAAGTTCCGCAATGCCCCTGACGACGGTCGCCTTGTTCCTGAGCTTGCCTGCCAGCACCCTGGCCTTATTATTGTCCTCGTCGAAAAGGTGCAGCAGCCTGATGTCCTTGCGCTTGTCGGCGTGCCTTGCGAGCAGCGTCCCTATGGAGCCGCATCCTATAATCCCGATCTTGAGCACGCTCATGATAGAGTTATAATAATTAGCTTTTAATTAATACGCATGATCCCGGCCGGTCTAAGGCAGGTCATGCTGAGGCAGCAGTACAGGTTGGCGGGCTCCCATTCAGCGGTCAAGGTATGCAACTGGACCAAGAGGGCGCTGAGGGGGAAGGGCAGCTGCTACAAGCAGCGGTTCTACGGGATCCAGAGCCACAGGTGCCTGCAGATGACCCCGTGGCTGGACTGCCCGAACATGTGTCTGTACTGCTGGAGGATGGTCGAGCACGTCATGCTGAGGGAGCCGAAGAGCCAAGCAATCGACGAGCCGGGCGCCATCATCGACTCCTGCGTGGAATCCCAGCGGAAGCTGCTGTCTGGGTTCAAGGGCTTCGCGGACGTGGACATCGCTAAATGGCGCGAGGCCCAGGAACCTAACCAGGCGGCCATATCTCTGGCCGGGGAGCCGACGCTCTATCCAAGGATATCCGATCTCATCGGGGAGTTCAAGAGGAGGGGGTTCACGGCCTTCCTGGTCACGAACGGCCAGTTCCCCGAAAGGCTCAGGAACATGGAGGAGCCGACCAACCTGCACATCTCCCTGGACGCCCCCGACGAGGAGACCTACAAGAAGACGGACAGGCCGACGCTGCCCGGCTTCTGGAAGAGGATGAACGAGAGCCTTGGGCTTATGCCTTCGTTCTCGTGCACGAAGGTGATCAGGCTGACCATGGTCAAGGGCCTGAACATGGCAAATCCGAGGGGCTATGCGAAGCTGATCGGGCTCGCGTCGCCCGATTTCATTGAGGTCAAGGGCTACATGTTCGTTGGGTTCAGCCGCCGGAGGCTGAGGCGCGAGAACATGCCGTCACACCTGGAGGTCAGGGATTTCGCCAGCCGGGTAGCGGAACTCTCCGGGTATCAGTACAAGGATGAGCACGAGGAGAGCAGGGTGGTTCTTCTGAGTAAACGATGTCCCTAATCCCAGAATCCGTTGGCAAAGCTCCTGCATCCATGGGGATGAACAGCGGACTCGGGACTCCATTCATATTCTTCTGCAAGGGGCTTCTCCAGAGTTATGTTATGCGAATAAAAAAAATCATGATATTTTCTGCTGTGAAGTCCGGTTGGCCATACCAACGAACCGGTGATCCTCCTTCCGACCTCACCGCTTTTTTCAGACATAAGAATATGGAATCGCACAAAGTTTTATATATATTACATTGATTATCATCGAAAATCTGGGATTAATTGCTCTATGATAACCACGCTCATATCGTCTTCTTCCCATTTTCATGGGGGATAACCCTTATCTTTGCGTTCTTGAAGCTCATCGACATCTCCTTCCCCTGCTGCA
>JAFGSV010000024.1 GCA_016934325.1 Candidatus Aenigmatarchaeota archaeon
AAGACGGCCAGGGCCGCGACCTCGCTGTGGGGCTGGCTGGTGACGCTGACGTTGTGATCGACCATGCGATAGACCTCCGCGGGAACCTTCTGCCCGCCGATGATGACAAGGAGGTTCTTAGGCTTCCTCAATTGCGATATCTTCTTCGGCAAGGGGATCCCGTACATCGTCAGATGGACCTTCGTGCCCCTGAAGTTCTTGATGACCCACGTCCACCTCTTCTCGTAGGCCAGCTCGAAGTCCCCGCCCCAGTTCTTGACGATGCTTGAAACGGACCTCTCAAGATTGGAATCGTGCTCGCCGGAATAGATCATCCTGTCCGCGCCGAACGCCCTTGCCACCAGGGCGCAGTGGGTGGATATGCGCGGGTCCCTTCCCGCCCTGTGGCCCAGCCTGAGAACCGTTATCATCCTATCCCCAGCAGCAGCACCCCGACGAAGACGCCCAGGAAGAGGGCTATGGCGACCTCGTGTATCCTGCTATAGCTCTTTACCACGGGGATGAGCTGCTCCGCGCATATGAAGAGGACCGCGCCGGCCGAGAAGGCCATGCCCGAGGCCTTCAGCACCGGCACCGAGCCCGCGAGGGCGGCGAAGGCCAGCATCCCCCCGGCGATCGCCGGGACCCCGGCCATGAGCATGGCGAACAGGACGCCCGGCCTGTTGAGTTCCATCCTGTGCAGGGGCGCATTCAGGGCCATCCCCCTAGGTATGTTCTGCAGCACTATCGCTATGGCCATGATGGCCCCGAGCGCGAAGGAAAATGCGAATCCGGAGCCGAGAAGAAGGCCCGCCGGCAGGTTGTAGATTATCATCCCTGATATGACCAGCGTGCCCGTCTTGAGCAGGGAGTAGAGCCTGTCCTCGTACTTCTCGTCGCCGTAGGTATGGGGGAAAAGGGTCCCCGTGACCATCATGACGACCCCGCCGAGTATGAATCCAAGGGCGGCGTAGCCGACGCCGCCAATCTCCATGGCAGCGGGCAGCATGCCCAGCAGTATGACGGCAAGAACGGCTCCCGTCGAAGCCGTAAGCAGGAACTTGAGCACCCTCTTCTCGATCTTCAGCATAATGCAGGCCAGCCCGCCCAGCACCGTCGAGGCGCCGGCGAGGAATGATATCAGCAGAACGGATGCGATGTCCATCTTCACACAATTAATAATATGTCGCGAGGATATTTATTTGATTTACCATGCATAGGGCATTCCAGAGGGGGGACATCGGGGATAAATAGGACGTGTTCAAAATTCTTCGGTCTTCGAATCGATCTGGTACTTCCCCTTCTCCCTGTAGGTCGTCCCGGACTGATACGTGATATCCGACTTGTATTCGCTCGTGTTCAGGTTCTCGCTTTCCAGGTGGAAATCGTACTTCCTCCTGGACGTTTCTTCGATTTCGCTTTTTGGGACTTCGAAATCGATCTCGAAGCTCTCATAAGGGGGCGGTGCGTATGACGGAGACCCGGGCGCCCTGAATTTCCATACCAGCTGCCTTGTATTCACATCCACGCAATACAGGCCGCAGTCCCATGACCCGAATATGATATGATCGCCGGTCTTTGCGGAACCCTCAAACACGTATCCATCCGTCTTGAACCTCCACAATTCTTTTCCGTCGAGACCGTAGCAGTGCATGCACCAGTCGCCGGCGGACGGAACGTACAGCAGGCCATCGAACACGCGCGGCACGCCGAGAACATCCTCATCGCTGCCGACGTGCTTCCACAGCACCTTTCCTTTGAGGTCGAAGGCGAAAAGGATTCCGTCCCTGGTCGATACGATGAGCATCTTGTCATGAAGAACAGGCGCAGAGCTCATCCCATAGTTCCCCGCCTTCCTCTTCCACAGCAGCTTTCCGGATTCGACATCGACCGCCCTGACATAGTTATCGAACGAGCCGAAGTACACGATTCCGTCCTTGAACGCGAACGGGTTGAAATTCTGTATCTCGCCCTGGGTCTCGAACTTCCAGATGAGACCGCCTGTCCTCTTGTTTATGCAATACAGGAAGTGGTCGTAAGAACCGATGAGGAGCCTCTCTCCCACGACAAGCCCGTGCGACAAGATACCGTCAAAGGTGCGGAACTTCCATACGAGGTTGCCATTCTTTGCATCGAGGGCGTATATGTTATGATCCTTTCCGCCGGCATAAATCATCCCTTCGCTCTCGATCAACGCCGATGACATCTTGTCTCGCGTCTCATATTTCCATACGAGTTTCCCGTTCCCGGCATCGAGCGCGTATATGTTCCTGTCATAGCTCGCCACGAACAGCCTGCCGTCCGCCAGGACAGGGGTACCTCCGAACAATACGTCACGAGCTTCGAACTTCCAGATAACCGACCCGTCATTTGAATCGGCACAATAGGCATTGTGGTTCGCTGAAGTGAAATAGACGCGTTGATCCTTTACCAATATGCCGCCTCCAAGGCTTCCTCCGGTTCCTATTCTCCAGTCCCTGTCGAATTTTCCGATCTTCTTGATGCTGTAATTGACCATCTCCACGGAGAAATCCTCAAAAGCGTCTTCGAAATCCGCCATATAACAGAATTATACGTTATTTATAAAAAACCCCTCTATCGGCCAATATTTTCCAATAATCGATATCAAGATACCAATGAAAATAATGTTTATTAAGCGGCAGGGGGATCAACGGATGTCCCCGTGTCAGGACTTTCGCTTCCTGGCCGGCTTCTCCTCGGGCACGATATCCTCCCCGAAGAGCATGTTCGACCCGAACAGGACCTTCTCCAGTATCTGGGAAACGAAGAGCTGCTTGCTGACCTTGATGGGGTCCGAGTCGCTGTTTATGCTGCAATGCACCTGCACCCTGAGCAGGGCGTTCCTGACCTCCCGCTTGCCGCGCCTGCTCAGATGCGAGAAGTCCTTCGTTATCTTCTCGAGCAGGTAGGGGGTCTCCTCGGGCTCCCTGACCGCCTTCGTTATGGATCCCGCAAGCTCCATCTCTATCTTCCACTTCTTGGCCCACTTCTCCACTGAAAGGCGCCTGTCGCCCGTGATGATGCTGTTCTCCATATGAACCATGGCCTCCTTGACGGACCTAGCCGATCCTGAGCTCGAGCAGTCCTGTCTTCGCCGATTCCTGCCTGGACAGCCTTATCCCGCCCGTCCTCAGAATGGCTATCTCATTCACAATATTGACGGTCCCCTTTATTAAATGGCCGCCATGGACCCTCTTATCAGGGCCGGCCATGCTGACGTGCACGTGGAAAACTGCATCCCCGTCCTTGGTGGCGATGTTCCCCTGCATGCTCGTCAGCTCCATGGGCTCCGGGAAGGAAGACTCCTCGTAGGCGCCGTGGCCGGGGAAGTAGCCTATGACCGAGCCCTTCAGCATCCCGATCCCGCTGATTATGACGCCCGATCCTATGCCGTGCTTCGCCGCGACCTCGCGTAACGAGCCGAAGAAGTCCTCCCCGTCTTCGAGCTTGGCGAAGACCATGCCGCCGTCTTGCTCAGATCTCATGGAACTCCCCCTCGACCTTGGTGTATTTGAGCACGCCCCCGAGTATGCCTTTCAGCCTGAACAGGCCGTCCTTCACCATGAGCTCCTCGAGCCTGCCGGCCTTGAGGCCTGTATCCCTGACATGGACGGAGCCCCCGGGCTTCAGTATCCTGTGCAGCTCCCCGAGCAGCGACTTTATGTCGCTCCTGCCCCGCATGACATCGAAAAGTATGACGGCATCGACGCTCTCGTCGTCGAGCCCCGTGTGCAGGTCAGAATAGATGGTCTCTATGTTGGGCAGGTTCATTTCAGAGGCCTTCCTCTCGACGAGCTCCATCGCCTTCGGGTGCAGGTCGAGCGCGTGCACGAACCCGCCATCCCCGACAACCCTGGCCGCCGCCAGCGCGTAATGCCCCGGCCCGGAACCGAAATCGAGGACCGTCTGCCCGGGGCCGATGCCGAAAAGCCTCAGCTCATGCCCCGCCTTTTCGATGTCCACGTTCTTCCTGGAGAATGCGCTCTTGATCGCGTAAATGAATCCCGGGGTCCTCTTCTCGTCGTCGATATCCCTCCGCCACAGCCATGCCATAAGAACCATCGCCCTGCCTGTTTGATTATATTCCCCGCAGGGTTTTAATATTTGACCTGATGCTCTTCCGCCCGGCCCTTCCCCCGGACTATCGATTATTATATTAGCGATCGGCATACTAATATTCATGGAAATGTTTTTGGAGATGTCCCTCAAGCTGCTGATAGCATTGCTTCTGGGAGCGCTGGTAGGCCTCGAGAGGGAATGGCGGAAGAAGCCCGCGGGGCTGAGGACCCACATGCTCGTTTCTATGGGGGCGTGCCTGTTCACGCTCGTCTCCGTCACCAGCTTCAGCGCTGACCCCGCCAGGGTCGCGTCTGGCATAGTGACGGGGATCGGCTTCATCGGCGCGGGGTCCATAATGGCTTCCAAGATGCGCGTCCAGGGCGTCACCACAGCCGCCACGCTCTGGGTCGTTGCCGCCATCGGCCTGGCGGTCGCCGCTGAGCTCTACCTGCCGGCCATCGTCGCCGCAGTGGCCGTGTTCCTGGTGCTGCAGCTGAGGTGGCTGGAGTACACCCTGGAAGAGATGTAGGCCCGTTGCTTCGTACCGATGAGGGCGGTTCTTCAGGCCGCCGAAGCCGGCCTCAAACGAAGTAGTCGATCAGCACCTTGTACACGACGCCCATGTCTATCATGCCGAGCACCCCTACGAGCATGACCCCGATTACGAAGTCGCCTCCCCTGCCTTCCACTATCCTGCATTTCGGCATGAAGGAGTCGCCGCCGTCCTCGGCGCACTCGAGGTTGAACTCGACCATGGTGAAGAAGATGAAAACGAGGAAGAACGTCGCGATGAATATGAACAAAATCCCTATCGATACCCTCATATGCGATCCCCAATTAATTATAAGGCCCGACGATTCTTATATAATTCCGGCGGATGGGGGAAGATCCGGCAGAGAACGCTGCATGAACGCGGGGCCCTTTTTTCCGCATGGTAATAATTTTCGGGTAGAACCAGCCGATTATATTATCAGGGCGGCGATATCCTGTTTATGTTCTACAAGATGGGCTTCGCCATCATCGTGGTCATCATCGTCTTCCTTCTCATGTGGTTGCTGATCGATTACCTCTCTTGACCCCGCGTCGGGCATCGAGGCACGAAAACCATGACCCGTCCCTATCTCTTGCTCTTCTCCCCGAACCTGTCCCAGAACATACCCATGAAATAGCCCAGGGCAAGGAAGGCACCGAAGCTGAGCGGAATCAGTACCGGGGTCGAGAACCTCAGCATGAAGAAAGCCCCTATGGCGTTCTCCGGGCCAAAAAGCTCGGCCACGCCCAACGCCATGAAAAGGAGTATTGCGAGCGATATTCCTCGCATCTTCGGGCTCTTCCCGATCATCTGGTCCTTCATCAGGACGTATATGACACCGAACACGATCCCCGTCAAAACACCGCCGAATATGGCCGAAGGGAAGGAAGATATCAGGGTTATGCTGTAGAGCTGCTCGGTGGAGATGGGGATGTTCGCGTTCGAGGAGAGCACGGACTGCAGCATCTGTACTATCTTCTCCTTTTCCAGGACCATGTAGAGGACCGTGACTATCCCGGCAAGGATCCCGTAGAACACCCCGGCGGCAGCGCCGCTCTTGATGCCGTGCTTCCATTCCATGAAGATATTTCGCGCCCGTGGTTAAAATGCTTTCATCAATTTGTCTGACACAAAGCCGAAAATAGCATATAAGAAATATCGACCAATTATGAAAGATGTCGAGGCTAAATGCAGGGTCAGCTGTTTACTTGGTTGTGGTCGCGATGGCGATGCATGCCCTGTCATCGCCGGACGCGCTGGCGCAGACATGCCAGATGAACGGGACCATCATTACTCCAGATTCCGATGTATTCCTCAGGGGCCGCTATGTGATGATAGAATCGTATCTGGACGACTGCGAAGGCAACCCTATATCCGGGGCGACGAACACCATGAGGGTCAAGCACAGCGATTCCCCCAACGAGCTGCCATACTGGGAGTCGTGCTTCAACATGTCCGAGGCGGGCGGCATTTACAGCTGCTACTGGAGGGCGCCCGATGACGCCAAATTCGGCTGGTACGATGTCAGGCTGGACGCCCAGAAGTCCGGCTACGGAACGGCTTCCGCCATGAAGAGAGCGTTATACATCGGATACGTCCCGGAGATACGGTCCGTTTCTGTCAGCCCGCTGGCCGGCTCCCCCTGGACCGGATTCGATTTCAAGGTCCAGGTCAACGACGATGACCATTCATGGAACAACATTACCCTGTTGGTGAGCAAGGACAACGATACATGGAAGGAGATCAAGACGGTCAGGGTGAAGCCGCAACCCGCATACTCGTTGACCATGGAGGATGTCATTTTCACTCCCGATGATGAGGGGGCGAGGTATTTCAAGTTCGTGACGGTGGATGATATCTCGCACTTCGCAGCTGAAAGCGGAGCCTATGGCTTCAAGATTTACGATTGCGGTGACGGGACATGCGACCCTGACGAGCATTGCATGACCTGCCCGTCGGACTGCGGCTACTGCAAATCGGCCAGGATCGATGTCATCGATATCGCTTCCGATGCAGGGAATGTCATTCATCCAGCAACGATCGTCGTGACCTCGACGATAGAGTGCTCCGGCATGCGTTATGAATCGCCGTACTTGTACGGGGTGTTGGACTGCTCGGGGGCAGCAGCTGAGATACATCTCGCTGGCGACGTGCTTGGATTGGCCCCGGGCGAGGAATCCGTGCACCAGCTAGGAACGATGGAGAACGGGAGCAAAGCGGAGACATCATGGACACTGGTCACGCTCCCCAAGATACGGATGGATGAGGCGCCCCTGAGCATCCGTATCAACGTCTCCGCGAGGGAGAGCACGAACTGCACCAACGGCTCAGCGACTTCCGATATGATATACGTGACATACAGATGCGGGAACGGCGTCTGCGACGAAGGGGAGAGCAACTGCACCTGCCCATTTGACTGCGGGAACTGCAGCGGCGTCTGCGGCGTCTGCAAGGGATACGCATGCGTGAATTCCAGCTGTGCCTGCACGACGATGGGTGATTGCTGCGGGAATTCCGTCTGCGATGCC
The DNA here is from genome assembly GCA_016934325.1 of Candidatus Aenigmatarchaeota archaeon. Taxonomy (GTDB): domain Archaea; phylum Aenigmatarchaeota; class Aenigmatarchaeia; order QMZP01; family JAFGSV01; genus JAFGSV01. The sequence goes on from JAFGSV010000024.1 coordinate 7,120, forward strand.
AACGAGACGTATTCGGTCTGTCCGGGTGACTGCACCCCGGAGTGCGGGAACGGGGCCTGCGAAGCCCCGAACGAGACCCATTCGAACTGCTGCGAGGACTGCGGATGCACGAACAACCAGACATGCAGGAACGGGGCCTGCGTGGATGAGAGGCCGAGGATATGCGTCCCGGATGCCATAAGATGCTCGGCGGGCAATCTGCATCTGTGCAGTGCCGACGGGACCGACTGGCTCATCCTCAGGATATGCGAGCACGGCTGCAGCGAATACGACCTTACATGCAACCCTGCGGGCGGTTCCGATGACTCCGCTTGGTATGTATTAGCGGTCCTAGCCATGGCTGCTGCCTTGCTGGCATACGCCTATCGCAGGAAGAGGAAGTCCAGGAAGCCGCTTTCCCTGGAAGAGGCGCTGGACGGCTTCTACGGTGCATGACGTTAGCGCTGTAACATGAGCTTAGGATGAATTCGATTCAAGCCCCAAATCACAGGGCAACGCGAAGAGGTAATGGGCGATTAATAAGCAATCGCAATCAAGAATTAATCAGGACATGCATATCAACTGAGATGGTGATGGGATGGAGGAGGAGCGCAGGCTGACGATGTATCTTTTCATAGTGTTCATATTCCTGCTGATCATCCTTTACATGGCCAACCTGATACCCCCCGACGAGAGTAGGTTCGTCATCACCCTGAGGATATTGATACTGGCGGCCGCCGTAATCGTTGGGTTCTTCGGGGTCCTGAGCTATTATGGCAAGTGGGGATGAATAGTGACTTCATTTCTTGAAACGCAATTTTGAGGATTTGAAAAAGCACCCAGAACCAAGAGAATCAACGGAATTCGATTCCATAGGCCTCAAGAAGCATGTTGAAAGCCTCGTTTGCTGTGATGAACCTATCGAATCCCGTATTGCCTGAAAATTTAGTCGAGCCAAAGGCTCCCATGCTGCTCTTGAGATGGGGCTCAAGCGTCCAGACTTCATGGTGATCAACTACATCGATGATTGCTGTTCTCTCTTGGAGTATCTCCTTGTAACCGCCATCGCCCTGCCCGACCGCACAGAACCTCTCCTCTCCGTCGCCTGTCGGTACCAGATTATCATTCTCATCCCTTCTTCCAATCCCGTCCTTGACATGGAAGCGGCTGGTTCTATGCAGAGTCATATCATATGCCTTCTTGGGCTCGATGCCCTCGGTGATGTAGTTCATGGCATCGTATATCATGGTATAGGTTTCCCGGACTTTCGGATCCATGTTCTTAAACAGCCAGTTGAGCATTTCCGGGCTGTAACCGAAAAGTTTCCTTTCATTCTCAACGCCAAGCAGTACTCGCTCTCCGCCTTCCATGGCCGCTTCGCCCATCATGTTCATGAATTTCAGCACATTTTGTCTAACCCTTTTGTCGCTGACATCGCTCATATCTCCCACAGGATATAGGCTGAACACCCTCAGCGCCGGAGGCGTCTCCTCTGTCGCGTATATCCTTGCAGCGGCAAGTGCGTTCTGGAAATCCCCTCCCTTCTTCATAAGATACTCTTCAAACGATTTCCTGACACCCTGCTTATTGGTGCGGGTATCCAATACAGTGTCGTCATCCACCAGGTCCACCTTGCCTATGGGCGAACCGACAGTGGCCACCTTTCGGCCAATCGACTCCAAATCAGCCCTGTATTGCTTGTGCTTGCTCTTAGGAAGATCGATGACATTATCATTCCCGATCATCCTGATGTCAAGGTAATTGATTTTCATCCTTTGCAGCGCATATAGCTGCTTTGACCAGTCACGGAAGCATTCGTCAATGAAAGCGGACTTTGCGATATATCCCATGATCATCAAGCAATAATTGTCATGAAACTTTTTATCCGTTTCGCTGATACCAAGGACAATCTCTGCTATCGAATCAGAACATATAAAAATGAATCAAGACCCTGGCGAATGGTATCTCAGTATATCGAAAAACCTAATGCCATCTTCCACCGATATGGGAACGGGATTCAAATCGTCGATCCTCAGCATGTGCTCAGCTGCCGCCTCGCAGATTCCGCCTGTGACGTTGTCAGCATCGCCCTCTACGTGGAACATGTCAGTCTGCTGCAGCATCTCTATCCCGGGTCTTTCATCGGCCGTTATCGCGTTCGGAAATGCTCGGGCCTTCCAGGAATAGACATCGACATGTCCCGTAAACGGATATCCGCTGGCGGTGATCACGTGCTTATTACCGGAAGTGGACAGGAGGAAATGTCTCTGAAAACCGGGAAACAATGGATCATCAGGAAGAGCAACCGCTTTGAGGTGGAAAATCCTCGGATCGAATTCGAGGTGTCCAGCTTGAATATCATCAGAAGTGTATTGACGGGGGCATGCGAAGAAATATTTTCCATCATCCTGTCTTATTCTCAAAGGTGATGCCTTCTTCGCTTCAATCTGACTCGCATACAAGGTGTCCATGGCCATTCCTCCGAGAATATTCAGACGATAAATAATATAAATACAAAAGTGCCGAGGGCGGACGATGTTCGGTGTATGAATCCGAACCATTAACATCGATGGCGATTTATCCACGCTATTGATACATTTGTATCATTTATTGTATACAAATGTATCCATCACATTTATATACGACTGTAGCTATAAAAATATACAGGTGTATCAAATGAATATCGAGTCTCATAAGAGAGCGATAAGGGAAAGCCTTGAAATCATAGAGGAATCGATACGGAAAGGGGTATCGGAGAGGCAGAGGACCATAGGGTTCCATTGCTCGGTCGCGGCTGCTGACATCCTCGAGCTTTTCTTGCATTCGCGGGGGCTGATAAGCCCGGGCAAGACCATAAAGCATGATTTCTTCGCTTCGAAGAGGAAGCTGAAGGAGAGGCTGCCGGAGTTCGAACACAGGGAAAGGGCCATCGAACTCCTCACGGAGCTAGAGTCCAAGAGGAGCCTTCTCTGCTACGGCAAACCGCAAACCGAGGGGCTCATCGAAGAATACCTGTCGACATTCAACAAGATTCGGAAACTTTTTGATGGATTGGGTGCGGATTATGAATAAGTTGCTGGTGGCCTTCGCAGCGGATTTCGTCTCTTTCCTCATCCAGAAGATCGGCAGCAAACATCTCTCGAATCTCAGAGGTGTCATACTTTTCGGTTCTGTCGCCAGGGGCGAAGCAACGAAAGAAAGCGATGTCGATATTTTCTTGGACCTGTTTAGAGAAGACGATGCGCTGTTAAAAATCGTCCCGGGAATAATCGAGGAATTCTACTCCGGCGCGATGTTCAAGAAGTACTGGAGGCTGATGGGAATAGACAATGAAATAAAATGCGTCCCGGGCAGGCTTGATAAATGGAAGGATCTCCAACCTTCCATAATATCCGAAGGGATCACGCTTTTCGGGAAATATGCGCAGGCTGCCAAGAACGGGGGGAAATCCTTCGTCATAATAACGTGGGAAAAGGTCAGGCCCGAATCGAAAAGGGTTTTTCTGAGCAAGAAACTCTTCGGGTATTCCCTGAAAGGCAAGATGTACAAGGGTGTCCTTGATGGTACGGGAACGGTTAAGCTGGGCAGTTCATGCCTGCTCGTTCCTGTTGAGAATTCAACGCTCGTCATGGAAACATTCAAAAACATGAAAGTATGTTACAAGACATTCCATGTGAGCAGCCTAATCTGAGGATTCATTCAACAATGTCATATATGCGAGCATTATCAATAGAGCCTGATATGCCTCGGGTGCATCAAAGAACCGAATTCAGAGTTCCAAGCTAATATATTTCCAGCTCCTTCCATGAAAATCGATCAGGTATATAAAATTTCTTTGTATAACTTTGTATAATATTCAATGGTGACCTTATGAGAACTTATGGCTCCAATAATGCTTTTGATACCCAACATCCGCCCGGAACCCTTCAAGTTGACATACTTTTTCATTATGGAGACGGCAGGACTGACTCGGATCGGTTCTGGTATAGGGATGAATCCCCTGCTGTTGATTTCTTGGCGGCGAGAAAGCATTGGGGGATTCCAGACGGAAGAAAAAGGTATGCTGAAATCAAGATCTCAGAAGAGGCTACCGGAAGAGATGTTACAAAAAAATTATTGAAGATTGCGGAGTCCACGACGGCTATACAGGATGCCTCGCTGCCATGGGAAATCGTATCTTATGAAAGATCGTATGAAAATAGGCCTCGTCATGATTGGAGTCGTCCTTTCATGTAATTGAATGATTATTATGAAACAAACGATATCAAACGAACTTATGCCTCGGGCGGGCAAGCATGTGAAATTGTAGTGCCTACATTTATGTTAAGATTTGTGACCCTCAACGAATAATTGTCCACGTGTTATAAATTAGTTGCGCCGGTGGTATTCCTTATTCGGAATGCATGAAAGCACGAACTTGACCCATTCAGGCGTCTCAATCTCTTTCTCGATTTCTTGGTTCATGGATAATTGTACGACAAGGACTTTTACTCCATTACATCTGCACTTCGCTTGTTATGCGGATAACTGCCACTTCATTGAGCAACAGTAAATTCCCTGACTTTCCCCTGTATCGCCGCTCTCTTGGCCTGCACCAGACCGAACTCGACGAGCTTGTTACAGTAATCGGAGTACGTCCGGACAGCAATGGGCCTGATTTTTCTGCTGTCGCAGGTTTCGATATATTGCCTCCAGAGTTCTCCGGAAAGAATCCGGTTGTTTTTCGAGATCAGCTCGTAAAGAAGCCTGTGATGATCGGTCAATTTACTGACCATGTGAGTTTTGTTCAGGTCGTTCGCCGAATTCCAAGCTTTCATAACATGGGAGTTTGTGATAACGTCCTGTGCATCCTTCTCAGCCAGAAAGGCAGCATTCTTAAGAGTATGGATGGCTATCCGTGCGTCTCCCGATGCAAGGGCGGCAATTGTGTGAAAAAGACCTTCGTCGCAGGTGTCGGTGGCCAGGGCGTGACGGGCACGCTGCAACAGTATCTCGAACAGTTCGTTCTGTGTGTACTCCTGAAAGTGTATCCTGGCGGGATTGAGTCTGGATTTGATCCTGTCTTCGAGGTCGAAGTAAGCGTGCTGGGAATTGCAGGCACATATCAGGCCGGTTTTTGAGAGGCCCGAAAGATTGTACAGGATTGCGTGCCTTTCCTTGGGCGGTGGTTTATCGATTTCATCGAGGACTATTACCAGGCGTTCGCCGGAAATGTGCCTCTTAAGCCTTTCAAGCTTGAAGGAGGTGCTGAGCTTCTCCGCCCCGAGCATCCTCAGTTTCATGGCGGTTCTCTCAAGCACCGAAAAGAAGGTCGGATATTCCCAGCAATTCACGTATACGCCCCTGACACCCGCTTCTTCGGTCAGCTTTCGCAGGGCATGTATTGCGGATGCAGTCTTGCCGGCTCCTGACTTGCCATAGAGCCAGCAGTTAACGGGCTTGTCGCCGTTGGTAATCGGCCGCATACAGTTTATGATTTCATTCACGTGTGATTCCCTTGAATGGATGTCGTTCGAGAGGTGACTCTCACTGAGGACGTCAGGGTCTATCAGTATTTCTGTTTTCTTTGATTGCATACAGTTTTTTCGTGCCGTACCAAGAAATAGTTTTCGTTTCTACTCGTCTTGCTGTTTATGCGGATAAGAATGATGTGCTTAAACAAAAAGGAAAAAAGTATAAACTAGAAGTGACAAGTTGCGCTTGTTTGGTGTACCGGCAAGGGTCAAAAAAAGTGCTCTACGTCGAATGCTCCGTACGTCTGCCCAGTGGCATATACTCTCGCGTCGTCATGCACTACCAGATGCTTGACGTCCCCTGGAGGGTACATCATTGACCATATAAACAGCAACGTCCTTGACAATCGCCGGGGCAACCTGCGATTATCGACCGTCGCCCAGAATGCATGGAACGTGAAGAAGTGAAATCCCCACTTCGGTTACAAGAGCGTCTGCCACAACAAAACAAGGGCCTGTGGAGGGCGGGAATTGTCTATCAGGGTAAAAGAATACACTTTAGGCTATTTCAAAGACAAAATCGCCGCCGCAACGACATACGATGTCGCCTCGATAATTCTCCCCTTATTTTTCTGGAATTCCCCTAAAATTTTTTTGTCAGAAGTCATAATGGCCGATATAAAGAATATTGTGTTTAACATTGTAGACAGCTATATATTCTGGATTTAGAGATAATAGAAAGAGACAGCGGGATTCAACCCCGCTAAGGCCGGATTTGTATAAAGACCTATAAAAATCTGGTGCGTCTCTGAAAATAGCCCTGCTGATTCATATGCAATGATTCAGCGGGCTTTTTTATTCTAATTTCTTCATTCTTAGGAGCATTTTAATGCTCTCATTTTTACCTTGCAAGAAATTATACCGCATTGTAGACTTTTGTATAGGGAAAGAATCTCGATCTAAGTTGTTGAAGGAATATTCAGAGTGAAAGAATATGAGCGCCACTGTAAAAAAATTTGAAATGCCTAGCATCGAGGATATCGAGAGATATATTAAATCGGAATTGGGCCGGATAAAAGCGCGTGACTATTCGGCAAATGAAATTTATGAGTGTGTAAGAGTTTACCGTGACCTTGAGATATTCTACCACAACCTTATTGAAGCTTTTAGTCTTCAAATTCAAACTGCAGATGAGATATCTGAATTTGTTCATTCGGTTAGGTTCCGTACCAAAGATCCATATCACCTTGTATATAAATTAGTGAGAAGGTGCTTAGGATTAGATGACAAGAAACCACATAATATTACACCTTTCGATCTCCTTGACCCAGAGGTGGGTATAACTGATTTGGGGGGAGTGCGAATTCTGCATCTTCGTGCCAATGATTGGGAATATATACACGATTATCTTGTAGCCCCGGGAAATATGCCAAGTTTATCAATTGAGAAAAAGATAGCATATGTCAAGCCAGAAAAAAAGTTAGAATATACAAAAGGGAACAGGTTTTACCTTGATGATAAGGATCTAAACAAAAGCGAAATAAAATATGACGACAAACAAGAATACACGTCTCTACATTACATTTTTAAATCGAATTATCCTCATCCTTCTGGAACTCTTTATTTTGAGTGTCAAGTTAGGACATTATTTGAAGAAGGTTGGGGCGAAATCGACCACCAAATGAATTACCCTGACAAAGCAAATTCTATAATACGTGGATATCTTTCATTATTAAATTCTAGCGCACACACTGCAAACACCATCGCAGCAAAACTCGAAACTCTAGAATATATCCCTTTGTATATTACATGGGAAACCGAACTTCGTACAGAACGAAGCGCAGATAGGATTTATTGCATTACACCAGATCTAAAATGGGTGGCCGAAAATCTCGATAAATCTATTAATAACGTTAAAGATTCGGAAGGTACTTTCCACTATTTTATTCTGAGTGATGACAATGACACAAAACAAAACATTACAAAGGTAGAAAAACGTTTGAAAGCGGAAGGTCTTTGGAAAGTAAAAGTTTGGCTGCATCATCTTTCAGGAGACAAATCTGTGGTTCCGGTAATCGCCGATTTACTTCTACTTGAAAATGCTGTTCATCCAATTACGCATAAGCAATGCCCCATATCTGTAGTGGGAGTACCAGCGCAGAAGGAAGTTAGTCAAGAAGAACATCTGGACATGTTGATTACAGAAGAATCAGCTATTAAACGAATGAAGAAATTCTTCGAGAACCTTTTATGACACAAGTGCTTACATGGGAAGACACTTTACTGGATTATTTGCGGACATCCAACGAAGATGAACAAGTAGTCAATTTTGTCAGCAAAACAATCCTTCCCCAACTCACCAGTAGATTTGATAAAATCGACTGGCTGGAATTAGGTCCGGGTCCTGGAACTAAAACGCAGCTAATTTTAGAGGATATTATGGGATCGGCACAAGCTCATCTACGAAGTTTGCGGTTGATCGAACCATCAGTAGCTTGGTGTGACTTCATTCGCCGCAATACTCCAGAGATATTGAACACAATCAAAATATTCGAGATGAGTTTTAATGACTACCTTTATAGTGAATCAAGACTATATGACAAATGGCAACCGAATTTCGTGACCTGCTTCCATGTTCTCTACGAATATGAGTTGATTGAAGAATTTCTTCTTTATCTCAAACACCAAGAGCAAACTGGCCACCGCTTGCTCGCATGCATTATCGTCGAATCAGAACACTCTGACTTCTTCAAGCTTCGCCAAAAACTTATACATTTTGGACAACCTCAGCCATCACCGGCCGCCCTTCAACTTCGCAGTTCGGTTTCGAAGTTAGGTTTGCCAGCACAAGAATTCGAAGTGAATAGTCAGTATTTCAGAATTTCGGATATTTATGAAGGATTACAATGGCTTTTAGCGTTTCTCTTCGGATGTGAAAAAGAAGCGTTAACAAAGATACCTGAAAAAGTTCGCATGGAAGCTAATGAGATAATAAAACAATTCCTTGAGAAAAAACAGAACCAAGTATTAGAAGTACCTGATATAGCTTTTGTTTTTGCCATCGGATAAGTTATGTCACATGTTGTTGTTAATCGACTGAGTCACACTTTTACTTCTCGCAAAGAAAAGCTTGAAGTTTTGGATGAACTATCATTTGAAGTATTTCCGACAGAAGTCGTTACCATTCTTGGACCCTCGGGTTGCGGTAAGTCTACTTTGCTCCGATGTTTAGCAGGCTTGCTTGTTCCATCAGAAGGAACTATCGAAATTGACGGTCAATCTCCAGACATCCTCCGGCAAAAAAAGGAACTGGGTTTTGGTTTTCAGGAGCCATCTCTTATGGATTGGCGAACGGTCGAAGACAACATCTCGCTTCCAGCAGAATTAGGTATTCAGGATGGAGCCTTATCCGAATTAAAACTACGTATAGATGATATGCTTAATCTCATTCGGATGACAAATTTCAGGAGACATTATCCACCACAACTCTCAGCAGGAATGAAACACAGGACTGCGCTAGCGCGTGCTTTAATATTGGAACCAAAAATTCTATTACTCGATGAACCATTAGCTGGTCTTGATCTTCTCACAAGGAGAGAGTTAATGGGTCAAATTACTACATTGCTCGAACGACAGAAATGCACGACAGTAATAGTAACACATAGTGTGGAAGAAGCTGTTTTTTGGGGTGACAGAGTGATTCTCCTTACTCATCGACCCGCCTCAATTGTGCAAATAATTGAGCATCATGGACAGCGTCCAAGAAAACTCGCATATGCCGAGTCGATGGAATTCCATCACCTTGTGGATCGATGTTCTGACTTGATTCTCGGATTAAGTAAATCAAACCATGAATAAAAAGAAGATTATTGTACCTGTTGTAGTACTGTTAGCTGTCTTAGCTGCGTGGGAAATGGTTACGCGATTGGCAAACGTGCCTATATATATTCTGCCGCCACCATCTCATGTAGCCAAAGCTTTCTTTGATCCAAGAACACAATTATTGAAACATACATACGTCACCTTAGGTGAATCGGTATGTGGATTATTGATCGGTTCGATGATAGGCCTATCTTTAGGAGTTATACTTGCTGAATCTCAGTCGGCACGACTTGCTTTTCTACCATATATCGTTGGTTCCAACGCGGTTCCTGTTATCGCAATTGCTCCACTAGTTGTCATGTGGTTTGGGTACGGTTTTTTATCAAGGGTATTGGTATCAGCATTCCTCTGTTTCTTTCCGTTGTGTATCAACGCTTATCGAGGACTTCAAGCAGCAGATACACACTTCCGGGAACTTTTCGATGTTTATGGTGCTACACGAAGCCAATACCTACTAAAAGCTCGACTGCCTTACGCAATGCCATTTTTGTTTGCTGGGGGTAAACTAAATGCAACATATGCTGTTATTGGAGCAGTTGTAGCAGAATTCATCGGCACTACTGCTGGATTAGGTTATGGGATGGTCCATGCTTCATACAATTTGGATACACCTCGTCTTTGGGCTTATCTGGTGGTGTCTATAACAATGGGAATTTCCTTTTATAGTATTGTGTGGATATTAGAATTTTGGTATAGGAGACGCTATGAATAAAGAATCAAATTCAAATTTTGGTCAAAGGCGAATACCTAAGAAGGTAGGGCTTGCCGTAGTCGTCGTGATAGTTGTAATTGCTTGTGTGTTTGTAATAAGAAATCTTCAGAAACCAGACAGTTCTGGATTGATTCAAGTTCGTTTTCGCTTGCAATGGACACCACAAGCTCAATTTGCAGGATACCTTGTGGCAAAGGAGCTTGGTTACTATAAAGACCAAGGGCTAGATGTAGAAATCCGACCTGCCGGTCCTGATTTAAAGCCGCAGAACACAGTAGCAGCGGGTAGTGACGACCTTGCAGTGGGAGTAGCTAATCTGATTGTTGCTTCTCGATCGAGTGGCGTCCCGCTGAAAATAATCGCACAAATTTTCCAAGATTCTGCCAACCGTTATATTCTCAAAAAAGAAAACGCTATTCAATCTTTACATGATTTGCGCGGTAAGAAGGTTGGAATCTGGATGGGTGGTGATGAAGCAGAATTCGTTGCTATGCTCAAAACGGCTGGAATGACGTTAAATGACGTAACTGTTGTGCCGCAAGGTTTCAGTGTTGCTCCTTTTCTCAACGGGGAATATGTGCTTTCAATGGTTACAACCTACAATGAATTGAATCAAATAAGAGATCAAGGCATTACAGATGATAAACTACAGATTATTGCACCCGGAGATTATGACGCGGCAATTGTGGGTGATGCGCTGTTCACAAGCGAAAGGTACATTCAAGAAAATCGCGATGTAACGCAAAAATTCCTTAATGCATCACTTAAGGGTTGGATATTCTGCGCGGAAAATCCTGAGAAAGCAATCGACATCGTTCTGAGGTTCGAAAAGTCACTTAAACGGGAGGATCAAGTTAAGCAACTCAAAGAGGTCATGTCGCTTGTTCTCAGCGGACAGGCTAAGAGCAAGGGTATTGGTTACATGGATCGTAACTATTATGTAACAGCGGAACGTGTTCTTTTTGATTCGGGCCAAATCTCTAAACGGGTAGAACCTTCAGCTGTTTTTGATGATTCACTTTGGCAACAAGTCCCGTTATCAGAAAAATTGGTGAAGTAAGGAATCCACTTGGAAATCGATAAGAGTCCTATTATCATTATTGACAGAGAATCGTGGCTCTTTGAATTTCCGTTAACTACGCTTATAAATATTCTGAACTCCAGAAAGGTCTTTTAGTGAATCTCGGACAAACCAGACTACGGCTACTTTGTCGGTCATTGGCCAACTGGATCAGATAGCCCCTTGCGGTCGTACACATTTTACATACGGACAGGCAACAGCATGAGGTAATACCACGTGAGAAACATCTCTTGGCGTTTTAGACTAAATGATCTAAGGATGTAACTAATGCGACGTAAATAGAACACAAGATAGGCAGATAAACCATTTCTTAATTATAGTTGATTTTTCACTTGGTTTTTTCAAGAATAAATGTTATAAAATTATAGAAGGTTCAGTTTATGTGCGGCATGCGAACCTTTTGGAGTACGGCAAAATCAACGTAACGACTTTGCTACGATGTAGTTATACTTCTTGAATAGAAATTGGGCAGAAATATTTATAAAGCTTACACTGAAGGAGGTAGGATAAGAGGAGAGGCTATTGAAATGTTCGTAACATCATTGATAATAAGCTGTTATGGAAGTATGAGGCATAGAAAAATGCTCGGAGTAAAAATAAAAAGATTCAGAAAACGCACAATTAGTAACCTTTTCGTAAGGAATAAAAAATGCTCAAAAAAATATGTTAAGGGCAAACTGGGTCCTGGATCCCGGCAAATTTCTCTCCCGGGAAGAAGTAGACAGACTGCTGGAGACAGCGAGAAGAAGGGCAGAGGCGGCCTTGGCCAAAGGGCTCAAGGTGGCCGTAAGGGATTACTTTGTCGTGGACCTTGCTCTATCCACGGGATTGCGGGTGGCGGAGATTGCCAACTTGAAATGCAAGGACATATTCTTGAACGACCGGATGTGTGCGCTTCTGGTCAGGAACGGCAAGGGCGGCAAGAAAAGGCTGGTCCGATTCAACGGATCTTTCGGGCGGCATTACGAAGAGTATGTCCTGTGGAAGCAAGCCTTCGGCGAACCTGCTGGTCCCGGCGATCCGCTGCTATTGTCCAGCAATACCGGCGGCCATATGACCACTCGGGCGATAGAGAAGGCGTTCAAGAGGACGGCCGCCAGAGCCAGCCTGCCTTCCCGTTATTCCATCCACTGTCTCAGGCACACCTATGCCTGCGAACTTTACCGGGCCAGCGGCTACAACCTGCGTCTGGTCCAGAAGCAGCTCGGGCACGCCCACATCGCGACAACGCAGGTTTACGCGGACGTGGTGGAACCTGACATGCAACGGGCCCTGCAAAGATTATACGCCCCCCGGCAGGGGCGATTGTGAAGCTTTTAAGGCAGCAGCAATAAGAACATAAATGGATGGCGACGAGCGAGGTGGAACGTCTGGTGGTTGCATGGTCTTGGCCGGGATTCTAAAGAAACTTCTGCTTGGCAGGGCTTTCACAACCGAACATGGCAGGATAAGGCTCTTCGGCATGATGGACTGGATTCTGATTCCCGCCATGGCCTTGGCGAAGGACATCCAGATGATCGGCGAGAAGAACGGAGAAGAGTTCCTGTACGAGCTCGGTTACGAAGGCGGAAAGGAAGGAGCAAACGAACTGATCAAGTACATGGGTTTAAAGCCGAGAGCGGGATGGGTGACGCAGAAGGCTATTCTCAGTCTGCTGGAATTCATCGGGTATGGAAAGCCTGAATTCCTGGTGGCCAAGGTTGGTGAAGACGGGCATCACCATCTCGTCTTTCACGTGAAGAACAATCCGGTGGTCGAGCACGCCGCCCGGATGTACGGCGCCAGGTCGAAGGTATGCTCCTGGTTCATGGGAATTTATGCGGCTCACGGGGAAATGGAACTCGGAATTCGCAATGCCCGGCTGAAGGAGAACAGGTGTATCTGCCGGGGTTCGCCTTACTGTGAATGGGAAACGAAATGGTAATCGGGAATAACTTTCTTGCTTGTTTTGGAGGGAATTTCTGATGGCTCGCGGTCTGTTAATCAGCTATCCGGGATACCCTTACACACCCAGCAGCCTGCTGCCGGACAACGGGCTGGCGAATCTGGCCGGGGCACTGATTGAAGCGGGCCACGAGGTGCAGGTTCTGGATTACGGAACCGTTGACACGATGAGGCGGCTCGTTCCGCAGGGCTTACGGCGAAAGCTGTCTGAAATTTACGACCAGGTCAGCAGGGCAAGAAATGACTGTATGTCCGGGCTGAGGGGATTGTATTTGCTGTCGAGGCTTCACTTCGCGGACGGGCGGCTTGCCGGGTACCGTGCGCGGGAAGTCATGCGAATTGCAGAGGAAATAGCACAAGTAATTCAGAAGCGAAAGCCTGACTTCGTGGGATTCAAGCTGTGGAACGGTGACGGATTCAGCGGCCCTGTGATGATAGCGGAGTTCCTGAAGAGACGGTTCCCGGAACTGAAGATATTCGCCGGCGGCCCTCACGTGGATTTTTTCCGCGGGCTTATATTTGAAAGAACGAAGGCGTTCGACGGTCTGGTCTATGGAGAGGGAGAGGAAACCATCGTTCAGATCGCTGATTGCGTTTCCGGCCTATGCAAGCTCGAATTACCGAATCTTATTACGCCGGACGGCATTGAGAGGCAGATAAAGCGGATCGGGGACCTGGACGGTCTGCCGATGCCCGTCTATGACGAGAACGTCTATCCCTCCATGAAAGGCAACGGGAAGATAAAGATAGTTGTCCTCGATGAGAGCAGGGGATGCCCCTACGGCTGTGCCTTCTGCGTTCAATCCGTAAAGAGCGGGCATGAGAGAAGGGTAAAAACGGCTGCTCGCATCGTCGGGGAAATGAAGCGAATTCGCGACCATAACGGAATAAGGTCATTCAGATACGCGGGATCAAGCACACCATCGACATTGATGAGAGAAGTTGCAATTAAAATCATGGAAGAGGACCTTAAAGTGAACTACTGCTCGTATGGGCACGTCAGGGAATTCTGTTCCGAGGATGCAAAGGCACTGAAGGAGTCCGGACTCTTCGGGCTTCTTTTCGGGATAGAGTCAGGGAGCCAGGGGGTTCTGGATTTGATGAACAAGCCCACCACAATTGAACAGATCAGAACGGCCGTCAAGGCAGCAAAGGTTGCGGGAATATTTGTCGTCGGAAGCGTGATACTGCCTGCTCCTGGGGACGATAAAGACACCATGAACGAAACATTTGAACTGCTGTGTGACATCCGGCCCGACTCCGTTTTCATCCAGTTTCCGGGCGTTTACCCGAGAACGCCATGGGTGGAGAATCCGGAGAAATACGGTTTTGACCTTGACGCGGAGAATTACTGCCGTCAGGTCATGGATTACAAGATCAAGACGCTTTTCCCGCCGTCGTTCTGGTCGCCCCTGCCTTACCGGCTGAACGGAATGAGATTCAGGAAGTTTGCGAGGATTACGGAACAATTTGCCCTGAAGCTGGAGAGGAACGGCCTTGTCACGCAGCTCACCGACGACATCGCAATGGTTGGGTCCGTGCTTGGAATGGAACCGATGGGATTCAAACAGGTTACAGCAAGGGCGATGTGGACTGGGGACTGGGAGAAGATGGCTGAGGTGGTTTCGGAGTTCAATGAGAAATCGTCATGCAAGAGTCAGAAAAAATAGTGGTCAGAAAAGCTAACGGCCATGATGAGTTGCAGGCCATCTTCCGGCTCAGGTACGAGAGCTACCTGCGTAAGGGATACATACCTTCCAATCAGGATGGTATTATGCTCGATGAATGGGATGAATCGCCTGACACGACTCACTTCGTTGCAATGGAAAGCGGCGAACTCCTTGGAGCGGTAAGGCTTGTCCTGGACTCGATAAAAGGTTTACCTATGGAGCGGGTGTTTCCGGAAGCAATCAAGAAATTGAGAAAGCAGGGCAGAAAAGTTGCGGAGGCTTCCACCCTGGTGGTTGCAGAGGGTCCGTCCGGTTCGAGCCGGAAGCTATGGATGAAATTATGCAGGACTCTATGGATGGAGGCGGAGGCCCGGCATATTGACGACCTTTGCATTGCGGTGACACAAAATCATGTTGGCTTCTATAAAAGGCTTTTATTCGAAAACATGGGAAGGGGCAGGCACTACAAGTCCCTGAACGGCATACTCGCTTACCCGCTGCGAGTATGTGTATCTGGTGTCAGAACCAGTCACAAGTCAGACGGAAGCAACCATGATCGATCTCTGCGCAGGCAGCTCCTGGAGTAGTCCAGATAGAGCCTGTGTGTTAAGCACGTCAGGATTAGCCAGTCTGATTTTTCCACCGTCCCATTGCATACGCAAAAGGTTATGCCGATGAGGTTTAAAAGGTTTATCGTGGAAGGTGAGTTTCGTGCGGATAAGAAATTTGCAGCTTGATGAATAAAAATGGTGTATAATATTCATCAGAGTGATGGAGTCGCTCAGGTTTGTATCAGAAGAGCGGGAATCATTTGGTAAAACACCTTTCTGTGAAAGCCCCGTTTGCGTAGGATGCTAAACCATAAAAATCTGATTAGGGTATCTTTAAGTGCAGATAGCTATGCTTGTGAATTTTCCGCGAATAACGAACAAAAGAATATTTAGGAGGCATTATGGCGCTAGTCATCTCCGGGGAGAATTCTATTTGCTATATTATAAGGATTTTCCGCGTGCTGCGTACGTTGTTGATGGAGAGGATAATGAGTGTGTTAAATACTTCTCCGATAGGAGTCAGTTTTTGTTGCCTGCGGCTTGGCTCATTGTAACACGCGACTCGGGGACAAGGGCATTCAGATATAGTAATGGTAGTTACAGAGCATGTTCTGGCAGCGTTGACTGGCACGAGGTACAAAAATCGAAACCCGTCAACCTGACGCCAAACTGTGCAAGCGTGATAATAGACCAGATTTTCAAGGATCACAAGAATTGGCTCAGTGACCCCCTTTCTAAAGCGGCGATTGGTAGCATACCTAAGATATTTTCAGAATGCACAACGCTTGTCTATGAGTTGATTCAGAACGCGTTTGATGCCAATGCCTCACGTGTCAGGATAGAGCTTGATGAGAAGGGCCTTAGGTTCTTTCATGATGGGTACAACTTCTCGGAATCCGATGCAAAAGCGATTTCATTTGTCAATCTATCAAGTAAGGACAAAGATAAAACGGGATTCATGGGAATTGGCTTCAAATCCGTATTTGAAGCAAGCTTGAAGCCTGAAATCCATTCGGAACCGTTCTCGTTTTTATTTAATAACCGGAGCGAAGGTGGATACATCCTACCGCAGAATGTTTCACCCAAGACAGTGACACCTCCTTTCACCACTTTGATTTACGTGCCATTCAAGGAGAAGCGTGTTTGTGACTTAATCAACAAGGAACTGACTCCTGAAGAGGAAAAAGACAACAAACTAGGTTTCTCAAGGAAGACCTTCCTTCATCTACTCAAGGAAAAGAATGGAATATTGGCTGGCATCAGGAACGTGGAGACACCGTTTGTCAAGTTTAGGATTGTAAGGGGAAAGTTTCCAAACTCGTATCGGATTGAGGACCTCAAAGAGGAAAAGGTAATTGATAGGAAGCCATGGCTATACTTTGAAACGCGGCTTAGGCCGGAGAAAGGAGAAGTATCTGATTTTCTCAGAGCGCGGGGCATTAAGAATGAGGAGCTTGAAGAGGAAGGATGGGACGAAATACTTTCGATTATCATTCCATTGACACAAACTAACACAGGTTATGCTCCGGTTAAAGGTTACGCGGGTATACTTAACGTGTATCTCCCGACCACAATTAAGACTGGTTTCTCCTTTGACCTTCAGGGGAATTTCATAATCAGTGCAGGCAGGGAGCGATTGAGATACGCCACAGGCAAATGGAACAGAGAACTGTTCTCACATGTAGGAGAATTGCTGGTAAAGATATTCGACTGGTGCAAGTCTCTGAAGGAAATTTCAGATATTGATCTTTCAGCTTTCTATTGTTTGATTCCTGATTGGAAATCAGTGGACTTCGTGGATAGAGAAATCATTGATGATATTAGGTCCCGTTTCACTAAGTTTTTCAATTACTTGGCGATAATACCCGTTGGGTCGGAAGAATCAAAGAGGATAACGTATAGGACCGCCAAAGATTGTGTCATGGTTGATGGTCCTGTCCTGGATCTTTTCGGTAAAAAAACTATCGAACACCTGACTGGGAAGAAAATAGTTCTGCCCAGCCTGAGCATGGAAGCGAGGGAGAAGATATCTGAGTCATGCGATGTCGATACATGGGGCGTGAACGAGACGATAAAACTCATTTCACAGAAGGATTGGTTAAAGTATTCACCTAAGTTCAAGAGTCGGCGACATTGCCACCGATGGCTATCAAAACTATATGCATATTTGAATAGTGTTCCTGTGCAGGATAGATATGACAGCGATCTTGCAAACTTAGAGGATAGGATTCTCAATTGCTTTATATTTCCAACTGAGTGGGTAGAGGGAGAGAAACAATATAAGTATAGCCGATGTCGTGCGCCAAGAGAGAAGTTGTACAGGCTGCCAAGGGAACAGGCGGCATTACCTGTGGAAGCTTTCCTGCGAAAGATTAGCATTGTGAACCAGGGTTTTGAGGATTACATCCGGGGCAGACCTAGCAAAATGACGGATGAGGAAAAGGCGATGGCAGAGGCCAGCAGAAATTTTCTGGAGAGTATTGGTGTTCCTACTTTGGAACCGGACGTTATAGCCAAGGATTTCATCTCGCCCCTCTTCCGGAACACTTCAGCCCATAGCAAAAAGGTTCTTCTGGAATATACATCTTTCATCTGCGAGCATCTGAAAGAAGTTAAGAAAGAATCAATAGACATCCTCTTGTTGAATAAGCGAGGAGAATTTTGTATCCCCGACCAGCTATTCCTTGGTGACGCTTATGGTTTTGCTGACATAGAAGAATTCCTTGGCCGTACCAACCACGATGTCTTTGTGTCCGAACAGTATCTGAATAAGGCGTCCATAAGTACGAGCAAGTGGGTAGAATTCCTTTCGTCAGTCGGCGTCAAAAATTGGCTACCTATTAAATCAATAAAAGAAACGTTGGGGCCACACAGACTGAAGGAGAGACTGGGAGAGCATTACAAGGATTTCCAAGATATACCGCTGAGGGGGAGTTATATAAGTGCAGATTTTCCTGGTAACAGATTTCTTCTGATAGATGGTGATTTCTTAGATGTGGTAAAATGTAGACTCGAGGAGATTCGGAAGATGCCCCTCATTTCAAAAAAAGACTGCATGCGAGCATTCTTGAGAATCATTGACGCTCATTGGGAGTCAAAGTACTCAAAGAACCTGTATGTGAAGGTACTGTACTATAAAGAATATGAGCCGTACTATTCCAGTCCGCATAAAAGATTAATAAGCCTTAAAGCGAAATTTGCGGAGTATCTCATCAGGGAAAGATGGGTGCCTGCAACGAATTCCGATGACTTACGTGAGCCGAGTCAAGTTGTGGCTCAAACCGAAGAGAATATATCGCTGTCCGATGAAGGAATTGTTCTGTGTGAAGAGGTTGTAAAAAACCCAGACCTTCTGGGGTTCTTAAAATTCAAGCCTATCCCTGAAAATGTCACTAGCTTGGATAGACTGGTTAATTTGAAGACTCGCGGAAGTGAAAACCTCGATATGTACAAGAAGCTTTACAGGCTGATTGCTAAGGACGTTGAAGAAAAAAAGCTAGGTACTCAAGATGTAGTTAGAGAGTTCAGTGATAATAAGCTCATATATATAAATAATAGCTTCTGGTCACCTGAGGAAACGATCTTCAATCCACCCGCTCCTTTGCGGTTATACTATCCAGCCGTAATTGAGACATACCCTGACATGAAGGATTTCTTCTGCAAGACACTTGGCTGTGACAATGACAATCCGTCAATCAAGAAAATCATTATGTACTTTCTTAAATTCCTATGGGTAACAGACAGAGGCATGGATGACACGCTCAGAGCATCAGTTGTCCATTGTTACAGGAAACTGCTGGATTTCGTCGGCGAACAGGAGAATGCAACATATAAGGAGGAGCCCCTTTGGGAGAGTTTTATAAACGATTGCAAGGTCTTCTGCAGGGATATCGGCTGGATATCCTCCCGAACAGACAAGCCTATTGTCTTCCTTGACGTGCCAAAACACGAGGAATATTTCCATCGTTGTAAAAAGATTCGCATTGAGAGCCACCTTTCACAGCTACAGCGGGATACTAGCGACCTTGTGCCCTTACTGGAACTCCTGAACGTAAAGCCTGCATCACAAGCAATAAAAGAAGACATTTCTTCATCCGGGGAGGGCATTCATGAGAATACCCAGCAAATCGAAGCTAATTTGAACTTCCTTGCTGAGTCTATAGTCGATGTGCTTTCGAGAAAATACATTGACTCGACCAAGAAGGAACGGACGGAACTGAAGAAATTCATCGAAAAGCTAAACGACTTCAAGAAATATCGAAAAGTTGTATACCATGTGGATCGGATTGCCTGCAAAATGTATTTGGACGGAGAAAAGCTATTTGATGTGAATAAATCTTGTCATATAGAAAAGGAAGGTGGGTTGCTTAAGATACTGGCTAGGGACGCTTTGGGCGTAATATACGGGCAATTGTCTGGTGAGCTTTGCAGTTTTTTGGGAACGGCAATTCTCCCCCGAAGCATTAAAGATGTAGTCCATCTGATGATAGACAGAACTGTTGGCAACATCGAAGGGGATTTCCGAAGAAGTATGCAAAACGTATACCGTGACATTGGCTTCGACACAACACATGATGAAAAGGCTGAAGACCTCGAGGAGGAAGAGGATGCTGATGAGACAGAAGAAGTCGATACTGGGGAGGAACCTCAGGATTCAGAAGGCTCACAGAAGCACGAGAAGAAACCATATGATGAAGTAACAGATCCTGTCGACTTTTCGGGAATTTCGCTGGTGACGGTCATTGGCAGTGAAACAACACAGCATGATCAAAGTGGTGGTGGCACAAGAGGGCATGTTGGCAAGAGGCATTTCACTCCCAACCCATACTCCGAGGAAGACGGAAAAAGGGGCGAGGGGATTGTGCTCGAGAAGGAAAAGGAACGCCTCAGGAATATTGCATTGTCTGATTACGTTCAGAAAGTCGTTCATATCTCGGAAACCAAACCAGGCAATCCGTGGGACATAGAATCTTTTGACAAAAGAACAGACACTGGAGAAGTCATTCCAATAAGAATTGAAGTGAAGGCAACCCCAGATGAACACAGCCTCGTGTTTCCGATGTCAGAGCCAGAGTTCAGAGCCGCTTTAGACACAAAGAGTCCGAAAGGTACTTACTTCATCTACAGGGTCTTCAGCGTTAGAAGTGCAAAGCCGTCGATAAAGAGATATGAATTCTACGAACTGTTTCAAGAGAAACGAATTTCCATTAAGAAAGCGAAAGACTTCTATCTCGAGCTTCCAATAAGTGATGAAGAAAGCAGTGTAGAAGCGTGATGAATCATAATGCTTGCTGTCTCTTTGTATGTATCACGAGAGGGTCATCAAATCCTGCTTCTCGGCACTTCTCAATATTGCCTTCAACATCCGACTTCCCCGTCTCGATTTCAATCGCTATTCTCCGTCCATCTTTTGAAGCCACAAGATCAACCGCTTTGCCGTTCCCGATAGGCACTTCCTCCTCAACCGTATAGCCTTTCCTGCGATACTGCTCCGCAACCATGTGTTTCCAGTACTCGTGCTCAAGGCTGGCGTTCTTGGGCAGTGACTTCACTTCTATCCCTTCAAGCTTTAACAGTTCCCGGCCTTTTTCCGTGACCTTCAGCAGCGTGACACTCCCATTAGGCACGCCGATTCTATCCTGCTTTATCAGTTCCCTTTCCAGCAACGTTTGCTTAATCTTCGTGCCGGTTCGAGCATTCCAGACGAGCCTTGTGTATCTGTCGGTCACTACGGCTAGAGGATGCTCTGCTATATCTACCAATAAATCCCACTCCATCGGTGCGATTTCAGGTATTTCGTCTTCCTTTCTGGCAGCTTCCGGAAGGGCTGAAATAGCCTCGTTCAGGGCCAACTGAAGTTCTTGCACCCCCCGCTTGACGGAATCGCTTCCGGAATGTCTTATTTCTGTCTTGGACGCCTGGAAATTGCTCACTACTGGAAACAGAGGGAAACGAACGAGGAACGGCTTCACCCACCTGTCCTGCATCTTGACTATTCCCTGCCCGACCGGCAGCCTGCCGATGTGGTCCCATTCCTCACGTGGAAGTGTCAACGACTTTCCGGCTGCCGCCACGTCGTTTGCGTGCTTTAGGTTCAGGCAGATCGTAACTCCGGTGTTGCCCAGGGCGGGCGTTGTCAGAAGACTCGGATTCTGGTCCAGGAGAACGATAGCCTCACCGAGATCTCTCATCTGCCTGAGGATGAAATCGTGCATCGATTGCCCTACCGTATGACGGCGGAGAAACAGGTTATGAGCCTCCTCGACAATCAGAGCATGCTTGAAGGCTCTCGATTTTCCTTCCGAAAGCCGGTGATAGTAAAGCCACAGAAGGAACGCCTGGCTGAACAGGCTCCTGTCGGTTTCGCTGCCGAGGCCGGAAAGCTCCAGGATAACGGGTCGGTCAAGGAGGTCCTGAAGCCTTGCATTGGAAGAGGAGTTTATGATCCTGCCTATAGGGCCAGTGGTCAGCTTGAAAAGGGTGTTGAGGGCCGAAGCCTTCCAATCCCGTTCCCGCGAATCCGCTCCGTAGGACTCGATGCGGTTCCTGACGTCGTTGAAGGTTATCGGTTTTGCCCTGTCCCCCATCATGGAGCTGAGGGATTTGAGGAGAAAATATTCAACGCCCCTCGTGCTCAATAGCTGGTTCCCCGGCAGGTAGGTTGAGCAGACCACTGACGTGATGTCGCGCAGGTAGGCTTCCGCCTGGTTGTAGGTAAGATTGGGCGGCGGGTCAAGCGGATTGAAGGATAGCGATCCCGGCTCGCCAGGGGCGAATGTGAGAACCGTCCGTGCCCCGTTTCCGTGCTTCAGACACTTGTAATTGCCCCGCCAGTCAAGGACGGTGAACGGCTTGCCTTTTCTCAACAGGTTTGATACGAGCAGGTAACCGACGTTGGTCTTGCCCGCCCCGGAACGTCCGAGTATTGCCACGTGCTGCGGAAGGTCGGTCTCTCGCAGGCCGAAAGGATGCAATGATTTATCTGCGTAAATCACGGTTCCGAGCGGATACCCGCCTTCGGCCTTTTCTCGCGGCGGCGGCTCAAGCAGGATGTGCCTTCCCGCGTAGCTCTCGTCCAGCAGCTCGGCTGCCAGTGCACTGGCCACGGCATGGATGTCCCTCTGCCGGTCCGGATCAAGCAGGGTGGTGAGCCAGAAGGCGTCCGCCATGTCACCGATGACGGGACGGAGCTTCGCCAGCAGGGATTTGAATTCCTCATGGTACACGTGAATCACCTTGAACCTCAACGTTACTGGCTGACCTATTCGTTCCGTCAAGGGCGTCGATTTCGCGTTGGAGCTTCCTGATTTCGCCCCTGAGCCAGACAAGGTCCCGCCAGCTTGTCAGGGCCTCCCGTCTCCGCTGGCGCTTAAGCTCGAACAGCCTGCGTTCGAGGTCGCGCCGCCGCTCCGTGTTGTTCATTGCGGCCTTCAGTGCAGAAAGGGATACCTCGCACTCCCGTATCTCAGGATCAAGCTCTTTCAGGGCGTATTGAGCCAGTTGCTCCCTGTCCCTCTTCGCTCCTTCGAGTTCATCGAGCGCCCTTTGCAGGAAGTCGAGCCGGTCTGCGAAAAGGGATTGCAGAAGACGGAGAGGACGGAGGTGGCTTTCATCGTTGGAGGGTAGCGATTCCGGCGATGACCGGCCCGGAAAATCGGGGTCGCTTATGAGTTCGTGAAAATCCTGCATGGAAGCGTTCTTGCCATTGGGTGTGCTTGAACGGGAATCAGCCGGATTTTCGGACGAGTATGTCCCTTCTTTCAGATCCCAGGTTGTCGGGTATGGCACGTATTTCGGATAAATCTCCCCCACGACGTTTTTCCGGCCACGCATGTCTCACCCTGAAAATCGGGTTTTATTTTAGGGGAATACGTAATAAATAGTGAATCGACATGGATAGTGCTATTTGTGCCTATGATTGAATTGTCTCATTCACCATATTCTCAGGCGATTTGCAGCAAGGGCATACTTTTAATTCTTTCTGGTCAAGACTGTATTGTGGTTGGATGATACCGCAGGACAAGTTTGGGAATCCTATATATGAACACATATTCAAGGTACTCCAGGAGAACGGCAGAGTTCTCGCATTGGCGGGTTTCAAAGAAAGTAGAAATAAACCTAATCTGTTTTTCCTGAAAGATGAGGAAAAGAATGTGGTATTCTTTGCTGACATGAGAAGTACAGGAGATGTGCCGATATGGGAGGACACAAGACCTCTCATTTATGGTAAATTCCTTGCGGAACACCCTGAATGGAAGAAGCGAAGAATCATGACAGGAATGTTTCAATTATTATTGCAAAATGGTTGTGAATGTAGATTTGAAGATGATTTATTAGTTGAGCACGGCGAAGACGGTTACTGCAAGCTTTGTGGTAAAGATTTCCAGGCAGATGGATTATACTGTTCAAAAGAGTGCGAGAAAGCTGATGAGGAAACATACAAGGATCATTGTGCTGTATGCGGAAGGAGCCTGGATCGGAGAGATGTCATCCGGCACCATGTGAGTTACAAGGAAGAAAAAACTATCCCTGTATGTCGCTCATGCCATTTGAAAATACATAAGTCGCAGAAAATGCCAAATTTGAAACCTGATGAAGAAGACAAAAAGAAATTTTATGAAAGAAAACGTAACTGTGAATACTGCGGTCAAGAATTTAAATCAAAGAAAGCAGTTGAGAGGCATGAAAAGGTTTGTTATAAAAGGTACAGGCAATTAGCAATGGAACACAAATCCTCATCCGCGCCAATTCTTATGGGAATAGTCAAATAAACGATTTATTACTTAACTTTTGGTGTAGGATTCCGATTTTTTATGCAAGTGGCATTTTAAGGAAAAGCCTCTTATAATTGGTCGAACAGCAACATCTGCCGATCCCCAGATGAAGAATTTCTCCTCCTCCTTCCGCCCCTTCTCTTTTTAACAAAGCTTTCAGGATCAACGTAAAACAGCATGCCCTCTGGTGCAACTTCCGCAACGTAGCCGGGGGCGTTTTTCTCGTTCAGATTCGACCACATCTGCTCCACTCCTTCGGTGCTTAGGCCGTCGACGAGGGCCTTCGCCATCGCGGTCGTCATGTCCTCGCCCTGGGTCATCGCCAGCAGGCCCTCCTCGCTGAACTTGCCCTCTATGGCGAGGCTCGCCTCCAGCTTAGAGCCCATCAGGTGCATTGCCCTCTCCTGCATCGTGGGGCGGTAATACAGATAGTTCACTGTGACCGGCCGCTTCTGACCAATACGCCACGAGCGGCGTGACGCCTGCCTGAGCGTGAAGACTGAGTATCCGGTCTGGTAGAACGTAAGCTCGGGGAAGTCGTAAAGGTCAAGACCGGTCTGAACCAGCTTCGGATTCGCTATAACCACGTCGGTCCCGGAGTCCGTCTTTTTCCTTATCCAGTCTTCTCTTTTCTCAGGATCAACCGAGGCCCTGAGAATCTCGGCTTCGATTCCCTCGTCCAGCAAAAGCTCCTGCAGCCTGGTGGTCACGTCTTTGGTTCCGGTATACTGGGCGAACGCGAAGACCTTCCTGCCGTCTGAGAGGCTGCTCTTGACTATATCGACGAGCTTACGCTCCTTGCTGTAGACCTTGTCCCTGGGCAGTTCAAGAGGCTCCACGATCACCTTGCCGGTGTGGGGATGGATGATAGGCTCGTTGTCGAACGGCCTGTCCGGGTATGAGAGCAGCGCGTTGACGTACGTTCCGAGCAGGGCCTTGCTGCCTTTCGACAGTGCCTGCCTGACGGCCTCGGACAGCCGGTCTTCAAGAATCCCGTACGCGTCCGCAAGCTCTTCGTCCATGTCTATTCCGTGGACTTGTTCGGAGATAGGGGGAAGGTCCGAAGCCATGTCACCCAGGGAAAGGAATACGGATTTGTCGAGCAGGTGCCTGCTGAAGACGAGAGGCGAGACGCCCGGCTTCCTCTTCAGGATAGTCCTGCCCTTCCTGCCCTTCGAGCAGACGTTGTCCTGCGGATAGGTCCTCGTCACCCGCTCAAGTACTCCGTACTTCGCCATCCAGCCGGTGACGTGCCCGTAGTCCAGGCCGTCATCCTTAAGGGTGGCCGGACTGAGCCTATAGAGCACGTAGAAGACGTCGTCCGCGTAGCCGCCGAGCAGCGTCCCGGTCATGGCGATGGTCTTGCCGCACGCGCTTGAAAGGGCGCCGAACGAATTGCCCTGGGCGGTAGAGCCGCCTTTAAGCTCGTGCACCTCGTCGGCAACCAGGAAATCGAAGTATCCGTTCATGTATCTCTTGACGTACTCGGACAGAGGGAACCGCCTGACCCTTTCGCTGTCCGCCTGCCACAGGGCGGAACCGCAGTCGCCGCAGGACCTTTTGTTCGTGCGCAGGTAATTATAGCTTACCGGTATGCCGTCCCTGTTCACGATCAGGTCATTGCAGTCGGGGCAGTGGTAGCCGTCCTTTTTCTTGATGGCTGCGGGCCTCCAGGCGTAGCCCAGCTTCGCCCTGTCCTTGCTTATGACGGTGTATTCGGGTCTGGACGGTTCAACGCTCGTGTCGAGACATTTGACGTCCTCAAGACTCCTGATGATTTTAGCGTCGGAGTCGGGGACCGTTTCGAGGATTTCCCTCTGCCACTTCTTGACCAGGTGTCCGGGGCACATGACCAGCGTCCTAGCCGGCCTGTCGCCGTTCTTGTAAACGTATGGAACGGAGGCGCCGATCAGCGTCTTGCCGCAACCCATCTCGCCGACCACGATTGCGGAGTCGTATTCGTGCAGCAGGCTGCAAAGCCCCATGACGGCGTCGCCCTGGGCCTGGTAAGGCTTCCGCAGCAACGAGTACAGCTTTTCATCCCATCTGTCTCCGGGGCTGAAAAGAGGCTCGGCGTAGCCCTTGATCGACTCAGCAAGTGCGCTGCCATACGACTTCAGATACCCGTTCATGTCTGCGACGTCTTTCAGCATCTTCACCACTCAGAACGATATTTCCCCGTTGCCGATTCCTTCCGAGATCAACGAATCGAGGATTCTCTCATTCACGGACAGCCTCAGCACTTTCCTGGTGCCAAGCATCTCGCGGACATGACCGTTGTTCCTGAGCTTTTTGTAAAGCCAGTCCAGCCAGTCCGGAACAACGGGAACCGGGTAGCTGCTTCTAACGGTTTCGTAGACGAGGCGGGCGGGATCTTCGTTGTCCACGTATAACAGGCTCTCCGGCCTGTCCCCTGACCTGAAGAATCCCTCCTCGGCGACCACCTGGTGCAGTGAAGATCCCGGCAGCCTGCCGCTCAGTATCCTGTATTTCGCAGCGTAGGACTTGTTCAGCCCGATGATCCTGTCCGTCATTATTTCGACTGTCCTGCCGCTTACGAGGGCGCTGGTGACAGCCTTGACGCTGCCGTCACGTCCCCCGACCGACAACAGATAAGGGCAGGAGTACTCGTCGTACGCGTAGCCGTCCGTGAAGGCCTCAACGTCGAGGCCCTTGTCGTAGTCCCGGAACCTGACCTTTTCCAGCATTCGTAATCACATCAGGTTCCTTATCTCGCCGTCCGGAGTGAGCACCTTGACGGAGACCCTGTACCTCTCGACCTCCCTCTCGACGAGGACGTCGCCCTCGTATTCCTGTTCAAGGTGAGAGACCTTCTCGACCTTGCCCCTGACGATGTGCCTGTCGTCGCCCTCGCCGACCATGCCGTCCAGGCAGCCGCTCGCTAAAAGGAGGCCCAGGTGACCGGTGTGCAGCGGCAGGGGCGGCCTTCCGACTCCGTTCCTGTTTCGCTGCCCGTGCCCGTTCAGCTTCTCCCATAATGCAGATGAACCGAGTTCGTGCTCTAGCTCCGCTTCGTCAATCAGGGTGGATCGGAAGAGTCTGACCTCCGGGGACGACGGTACTTGGTAGACCGGTTGCTGCATGTGCGGGATTTCGGGCAGATCCACGTACGGTATGGACCTGAGCATCCCGAACGAACCGTCATCGAGGCAGTTCTGTCCTTTCCTCCTGCCGAACAAGACCACCTGCCTGAAGGCTTCATACTCGTCGTCAGGGAACCTGTAAGTGTTGAAATCGTCAAAACGGTATGAGAGTATCTTCGCCACGTCCTCGGTGACCCTCGGCTGCGGGACGATGTAAACGACGATGCCCTGCGGGACGAGATACCTGACCGTGCCTTTCAGGAAGACCTTCTCCGTCCTCTCGTGCTCGTGCCCGTGCGCCGGGCTTCCTTTCTGCCAGTCGTAGGGCGGATTCAGAAAGAGGCACGACACGGAACTGTTGCTCATCCTTGCGTCCTCATAGCCGCATTGAAGCACGTGGTCGAGCTTCTCTCTGGCCTGTTCGGCCCTGTACTCGTCAAGCTCGATCCCGTAAGTAATGGCTCTGGCACCATCCACCAGATTCCGCACGGCGGTTCCCTCCCCGCAGCACGGGTCCAGAACGTTAGCGTTGTCGTCCGGAAATTCCAGGAAGGACCTTATCCGGTATACCACCGACAGCGGCGTCGGGTAGTATCCCATCTTGATTCGGGCTTCTGGTCTCATTTGAACCGTCTCCCTGACATCTTCAGGGAATACGGTGGCCGGTATTTTTTAGGTGCCGCACAAGGCTTGCTGATGATGCCGATGTAATAAGACAATTTTGAATAAATCATCTACTTTGTGCGGATGGCACGAACGGCGAGACCTCCATGAAAAGTATAAGCGGAGAAGGTGACAAGGTACAGTCATAAGAAACAGTTAAAGGTGATTTTCTGCAACTGATGACGGAGGAATTGAGGGCGAAACTTCCTAAGCTGTACGCACAGGAGAAGCTCGGAGCTGATGCGATAGTTTATGTGAAGTATTTTACGCCCGATAGCAACTGGACATTCTACGGCACGGAGTTTGACGGGGAGGACAGGTTCTTCGGCCTGGTGGATGGATTTGAAAAGGAATTCGGGTACTTCAGCCTTTCGGAGCTTGAGAGTGTGAGAGGCCCTATGGGACTTCCGATTGAA
This sequence comes from Candidatus Aenigmatarchaeota archaeon, assembly GCA_016934325.1. GTDB lineage: Archaea > Aenigmatarchaeota > Aenigmatarchaeia > QMZP01 > JAFGSV01 > JAFGSV01. The sequence continues at coordinate 35,349 of JAFGSV010000024.1, forward strand.
AGGGATCTCTACTGGGAGCCGAAGACTCTGAAAGAGATTGTGCCGGAGCTATTCATGGAATAAAGGCACTCGTTATACGATGAATTCAAAGTGCAAGTCTCATTTATCACTTTGAATGTCAACCATCCTGCCCGTGAACCCGGAAAACTCCATCGGACGGTGAGTGAATACTATCACTTGGAGTCCATGCTCGCTGATTGCCTCGTTTATCTTCTCGATTACTCTGTCAGATCGGTCTGTACTGACGTGCACGAATGGATCATCGAGAACAAGGCATTGAGAGTCTCTTTTGCTTAAGTGTTTTGCGATAGCCAATCTGACACAGAGAGCCAGAACCTCTTTCAATCCGGAGGAGGCGTCATTAAATTCCAGCGATATATCGTCAATACCGCGTTCACCGAACCTGGTTGGAAACAGATATTCGTTGAGTTCCACGTCCTCATGCATGAATCGGGTTATGTAACTCAATGAAGCCTTAACTTCATCCTTTATTGGGCCTACGACACCTGATAAGGCCGAGTGATACTGATTCTCCAACGCTTCCTTCAAGAGTTTGAACGACTCTGCACGCATCCGTTCTTTCTCAAGCCTTTCAGTGAGAATTTCAATTTGGGATTCGGTTTCCGTTAATTCTGAATATGCTCCGCCCAGGCTTTCCTTGGCTATGCCACCTTTGAGTTGGTCTATGGAGGTTTGTTGCTGTCGAATTACCTGATCCTGGTTTTCAATCTGCTTCTTCAGACGTTTTATTCTGTTTAACGGTCCTTTCTCCAGCTCATCATGTCGCTGCTTTATTTTCTTATACGCTTCGTTCTTTTTAGTTAGGTCTGCGTTAGCGGTGCTCAGGTTCTTTTCCTGGCTCTCAACTGACCCGTGCTGTGTAATGACCTCGCGCTCACGGGCTCTTGCCTTTTCAAGTTCCTCCGAACAACTCTTCTGTTCAGCCCGTATTCCTGCCAGCTCTTGCTTTTTTTCCAAATGCTCCTTATCGACTTCATCCCTTTGGGTTCTCGCTCTGTCGAGGACGGTTTTTGCTGCCTCCTGCTCCTGTTCTCTAATGTTCATGAGTTCTGCAAGGTCACCGTCCAGAGAGTTCAGTTTTATGGCATTGGGCGTCCTTTCAGTCTTTTTGCATTCTTCAAGTATCTTTTCGAGCTTCTTCAGTTCACGAGCCATCTCATTCACGGTGCGCTCGTCGATTCCCTTCCTCTCAGCCTGCAATAGGTCTATCTTTTTCGAAATGTCGTTTTGTTTCCTGCTTAAGTCTTTTAGCTGGTCTATGGATTTTACACTGTATTTTTTCAGGGTACTCTGAATACTGGCTTGAAGGCCCTTGATGTCGACCTTTGCGTCATGTGCTTGCTTGATATCTGCTGTGACATCGACCTTTCCTAACTCCGGTGCTGTCACGCTTACGCTCTCGGCACCGGTGTCCTTAAGTCTACCATCTTCAAGGTTCTTTCCATCCACCTCCACTTGAAGTGACCCTTTCTTGCCGGGTGTGACAGTTACCGTTAGCCCTCTCATAGCCAGGCTCTCTTTCAATGCCTCGATTCGCGCCAGGCTGTTGCTTAGTTTCTCTATTTCGTCCTCCGTGGGGACTACGGGTGCTTCTTCCTTGGACAGTTTTTCGATTTTCGTGGTGATGTCGTCTATCTTCCTGATTCTTTCATTCGAATCCTTGATCTTCTTTTCGGTGTCGGCCATAGTCCAAAGGATTCGGGCGTCCTTGGTCAGTTCCTCGCACTCCCTTATTTTCATTGCCTTCTCTTCAACCTCTGCCTTAGCTTCTTGCTGGCGTTTCTCAAGATGCTCACAGACGGCCTCTAGCCGGGAGAGGTTGTCTCTTGCTTTCTTCTCTTTCTTCTGGAGACTCTCTACTTCCTTAGCGGAATTCTTGAGTTCCTTTATCGCTTTCTCTGAATCCTGCACGTTTCTTTTGGCCTCTCTGACATCAGCCTCAGAGGCTTCCAGTTTTGACTCGATGGCGGAAAGGTCGACGACCTCGGTTTGTGCCTTTTCAAGTTCGTCTCTCGTCGCTGCTATCTTCTGCTCAAGACCGGGGAGCTGTTGTTCAAGCTCCCTCAATTGGTGTTTTTCAGCCTCCACCTTATCTATTATGTCAGCAAGTTCTGTTCTTCTATTCTCATGCTCCTGTATCTCTTCTTCGGTGTTTGATATAGGGGAACCACTGACAGCCCTTCCCGTCTTAGTGAAATAACGAGCACAGGAGGTCTGAACAAGGTTTTGAACGTCCTGGAATTTCGGGGTGACTAACACACCGCCGGTTTCTCCCCTTTCGAGGTGAAGGGCGGCGGTAGGATCTCCATCTTTATCCGTTGGCAGTTCCCGGTTTTCCTGGGGTGTCCACAGCCAGCGAAAAGCGCCCCATTGGGAGGGCTTGCTCCCCCTTGAAGAGGGCAGGTCTGCTTCCAGCAGTTTTATCAACTGCTCGTCTGCCGAGTCATCTTGAGCTTGCAGAACCGGCTTATTGCCGACAACCTTGTACAAGGATGTGCCCCTTCTCAAATTGAAGTTCTTCTCGACGCGATACCTGGTTTCGTTAAGAGTGAACTCAACGGTAACGGAGGATGTTACGTTTCCAGAAGCTGTGCGGGGTTTAACACCCTTGATGGATTCGGCATGGGAGCTTGACCTGTCAAAAAAGGCTTTGCTCAGGGCTTCCAGAATGGTTGATTTCCCTGTCTCGTTGGGACCATATATTATTGTCGCGTTATCGTCGAAATCTATCCTTCTCTTGGTGTGCTTTCTCCAGTTTTCGAGTTCAACCCGGTGAAGCTTCATGACCCGACCTCCCTTCCGTATCTTTGCAGGTGGGCAAGAGCCTCGACTATTATTCTTCTCTGTCCAGGATCAGTCTCTTTAGATAATGATTCTTTCAGGTATGTTTCGGTCTGATTCAGGATTGGATCTCCGAAATCGAACGGCGTTTCCAACTCAGGTGGAACGGTGATATTAAGTGACTCCGATTTCACTCTGAGGTTCTTGTGTATTGTTGCTTGAAACTCCAGCATATTCTCAAGTTCTTCTTTGAGTTCTAACGGCAGCTCCCCGTGAAGCTCCAATCGAACCATATCAATATCTCTGATTGCTTCGAAATGTCTCTTGAGTTCATCAAGAGAGGAAGAGTCTTTCATCTCGAACTCGTCGGATGTCCATGTGAGTTTACCGGTGGTTATAGTGTCAATCTTAGGCGGATCACCTTTCTTTTCAATTTCGACCAGTAGGCATTTTCCTGCATCGTCTTCACCAAACTTGGTTTGTTCATGAGTCCCGGAATATGCGATTCGGGGTACTCCTCTGTCATCGTCGAAAGCTCTATGACTGTGCCAGTGGCCCAGAGCAAGGTAATCGATGCCCGTTCTTTCGATACAAGATGGATCAACCGGCAAAGCTGTATCTTCCCAGTTTGAGGAAGGGAACTTGCCTACCAGACTTCCGTGGGCTACTCCTATATGGATGCCATCGGTTTCTCGAACGTTTGGGATTCTTGCCGTAAGATCCTGAGCGGTGACCTTGGAAAGAACCGGGCAAGGATGAAGGGTTGCTCCGACAACTTCTACCACATCATCTGTGGTGATGATTGTGAGGTGCTTTAATCGTTGGAATATTGCCCTATTGTAGACACAATCTGAGCCAAGGATATCGTGATTCCCAGGAAGAAGATAAATAGGTATGCGGGGGTATTGATTGAATATGGCAACAACTTTCTTAACGGTCTCCTGACTTACCATGTTGTGCTCAAAGATATCGCCACATAATAGAACAAAGTCAGCATTCTTTTCCTGGGCGGATTTCAATACGTTGAGGATTGATTCAATTCGGATTTCTCGCACAATGGGACCGGCTTCTCCAAGTCCTCCGCCTTTCATTCCGATTTGCCAGTCGGATGTCTGAATAAAACGTACCAAGTGATCATCTCCTATTGACACTACTTTACTTGATATTTCTAAATATTATAAACTTTTCTGTTGTAACAAATCGTGGAGATTGCGCCGCCTATTATCTGTTTGCTTAGAATAACCAACATATGTGTGTCTGTCAAGTACGGACTTAAAAATAATAATCTGAAGTGCTTTGATACGTATTCTATCACCGGGCTGTTGTGCGGGCCTCGACAGGCTTAAGCCATTGTACGGCCCGAACCCTCGATATACGTGCCTCCAACTGAAACCGACTTGCTGGCTTCTCCAGTCCGAGCCAGGAAGCGAAACCACAACGTCGCTTTCCCCTTACGGGACGCCTCCGGCACTCCGGAAGGTAAACAATAAGCAGGGCGATTCGGAAACGGACGCTTCTGGATTTGGAGGTGAAAGCATGGAGATGGCAATGGTTCAGATGGACGGGAAGGGAAGAGTGTTAATACCGAAGAAAATGCGGGAGAGCTTAAAAATGGGCGTTAACGTGGTCTTATTTGTATACGCGTTTGAAAGCGTAGTGTTCATGCGGAAGGTAAGCACGGACAATAAATCAGTTCTTGAGAGTGTGGAGAGGCTGGGGCTTACGGCCCTGGCCCCCTCAAATAAGTCGCTTGTCTACTTTGTAATTGCTTTTTGTCAGTATTTATTGTATACTACTCTTTCAAAGAGGCAGCCAATGGAATCGCGGACAAAGTTAGCGCTTTAAGTTGAGCGCAACCCTTGTTCGAAAACAGTGAGAGATGAATGGGAATATTTTCTGTTAATAATTCACCAGTGAATATAGCTGAGTTGATTTCTTCTTGGTGTGATGAGAAGGATTTCAGAGTTTCGAAGCGGGCAGAGCAACGTTTGGCAAGCGTTACCTCTATAGACGTGGAGGCACGCCCAATTAACAAGAAAGCGGTCTCCGCAGTTTATTGGGAAGCCAGCGGAGGAGAAAAGGAATCGGTTGTGCAGGTACGGGTAGAGCCAAATACAAGCCTTAGCGTTCTGGCTTGTCTAGCAATGTGCGCTTGCGCTGGGACAGTTTTTAGCGGGTTTTTCTACGCTTCCAGTTTTTCTAAATTGGGATTTCTCAGCATTATGATACTTGCTATCTTTTTCGGCCTGCTATTTATTTTTTTAGGGAAGTGGCTCACAAGAAAGCAAATTTTATGTGAGGATTCTTTCTGGGAGATGCTACCTAAAAAAGAACTTCTGCGGCATGTAGAGGGGAACTTTGGTCCAATCTGGTTTGAGCTTTCCTTTCCGTTCATTATGTCTGTGCTTCTTTTTCTGGTTTTCGCAGTGAATAAGGCACTAGTGTTTGGGGTTTTTATTCTCAGCTTTTCGTGGTGTTATGTCTTAGTCGGACTCCTTGACTTGTCTGTTAAAGATAGCTATTCGAGATGGAAAATGCTCACAGCTCATGTAACGAACAGATGGATACAGGTCTGTTTCAAAGCCGTAATGCCATTTGTTCTCTTGTGCGCATTGAACAGCCTTTTCATGCTTGTTGTGGAAGACCAGAACATTTCCAAAAACAAATTAGGTGTTGTTCTACAGGAAATTGTTAGCACAGCATTTTCCGAAAAAGCCTTTTCAAGAACAAGCGGCATCTTCGAGGAAGAGAATGCTTGGATACTTAAGAGCGCATTAACGAAAGGCGTAGAAGTGGCGAAAGGCAAGGACGTGAGTTCAGATGCCATAGAAAAAAAGCTTCGCGCGATAAGTGGTGTGATGCTCGCGGGTATTGTACTCCTGCTGATTTCTTACCTTATCTCTTTGCGTCGACTTCTCATCGTCGCGAATGAATGGGGGATGCGGACTGGATACGAGGACGAATCGAAAAGGATATCTACGCCGTCCGTGCATCTGAAGCACGGAAAGATAAGTCGCGTTTTATTCCTAGCGCTCATTACGCACTACTTGTTAGGAAGCGTAATAACAATAACCGCGGGGCTTATTTCTCTTGACGCCATATCTTATGTAATCTCGAAACACTCGCTTATTATCAGGCCGATGAACGTTTTGTGTGCTTGGATTTTTACGTTTGGAGGAATGGCCTTGACTCCTACTCTTAGTCAAATTGTGGGGTCTTGCTTTTTGCTCGCGTTAGCGTTTCCATTCATGGTATTCTTTGTGAATAACATAAAGCGCTTGGTGAGCTTCATGGTGTGGAGGATCATGCTTTATAGGCATATTGGAATGTTGCCTGGGGTACTTATCAATGGAGATAAAGTCAAAGAAGTGAATGGATTCATAAGAAGGACCTGTGCAAAATTCGGTCTGACAGTACCAAGGCTACTGATTGAAGAGAAGTGTAGGCAGCCGATTTTCATTCGAGGGAACCTTATGAGCAAGATCTCAACTATCGGCATTAATCGGAATGTGCTGGAAAATCTGAATACATATGAGTTAAATGCGGCCATAGCACATGAATTGGGACACCTGGCACAAGGTATGAGAAAAATCGAATGGCTTAAACTGATATCGGTAATAACGATGTACTCGAATTATTACCTGACACTGTGTCTTGACGTGCCACGACGTGAAGTTGAAGCTGATAGATTTGCGATAAGCGCCGGAGTGGACCCCGCTACGTTGGGCAGAGCTATGGTGAAAACCAGTATGATTGATTTGGGTGCGGAATCATCACGCAGGGAACAGTTGAGCAGAAAGTTAATAAAAGGAATCGAAAGTGTTCTCAGAATAAAAGGAATTGGCATGGTGCATGAATTCTTTTTCGGTGAAGCGATACTGGGTTACACGTACCCTCTTCTTTCTGAAAGGCTTGCGGCGATATGTATGTCGACAGGTAATGAGGCTGTTGTTGGTACCGAAACGGAAGCGAAATGAGGAGTTAAAAAAGAGAATGCGTGAAAATGATTTGGAGATGCTCGACGGAGTCCGGGAGATTGCGAAGAGATTCATAAGTGAGAACTATAGCGACGAAGCTCGTTTTTTCGAGGCCATGTGGACGGTATTGTGCCCGCGCTTACGGGACTGGAAGCGTCTGCCAGCGGAGGCTTGGCCTCTACCGGACACTTCACGAATGGCAGCAACGGAAGTTGGGCTGACTGGACCGGAGGCTGTCGATCTGGTCACACCAATTGTCGTCGCGACGATGGGTTTTTTAATGCGTGAAGCGTATGAGAAGGACCTTTCACTTGAGGAACTCGAGGCTCTTACGGGGAAGACCGCGGCACACTTTGGTGCGAATCCAGGATTGACCGCACAGTTAGTCAAACACGCTCCGGGTCTTTGCGAGGCTGTGACATCCGCGAAACCAGGCGCAAAGAAGGCCGTGGTATCGGGAATTGAGAGCCCCCAGTATAAGATTTGGAGTCGGGGGAAGTGCGTCATAGTTGATGACATCAGCGGATACGAACGAAAGAAAAGGGATTACCTATTTTGGATTGACATGGATGAAAAGAAGCACATGTCGGTGAGAATACCGGGGGTGGAGCTTAAGAGAATGGCAGCCAGGCTGTTGTTTTATCTCGTTCAGAGGCTTGGGAAGCGCGTTCCGGTTACAGACGTTCTCAGAGAGGTCTTTGAGGATGAAATCCCGGAGCCAGGAGGAACGGAAAAGAACAGAATTGATCAGCAGCTTTCGGCGCTTGAAAAGTTCTGTGGTGGCGGGTTCCGTGAGCATGTTTTCGAGGAATGGTTTGAGAAAGGTCTGGGTTTGAAAAGGTCATTCCTGGAGGGGTACTTCATCTATCGCAGCCTGCGGTGAATCTTTCATAATCACTTTCCAAACGCTTCATGTTGGTAGCCTAGGGCTGCGATTCTGTCCGCTGCAGAGAGACACGGCGCCCTGAAGGGAAGGCTTATGTAATCGAGGAGAGCCTCACCTTTTTGGTGAAAAGCATGGGGGTTGCGGTACTGTCCAGCAGGTATGACGTTCAATTCGCTTTTCCTCACTAGGTTGATTAGGCAGCGTTTTCCAAAGTGGCAGCCCTCATAGAGGGTCACCAAGAGCCTGCGGTTTGTTGCATCGTGATATTCTTCCTTTAACTCGAATTCGGGCGGCCATTCATTGGGCTTGATGAGCCAAGCCTCGCTCCATATGCAATGGGCTTCTCTGCGGGGCCTCCTGGCACAGAATGTGATTCTGGTATTGAAGGCCAGATTCCCGTATATCGAATCTTCGTCCCATTCTTCCCAGCTAAAGGGAGGCCTCGAGACCATCCTTGCGGATTGATTGCGCTTGAGTTCCTCAGCTTCCGCAGATTGCTCGGTGAGACTGATAAGGACATTTTTCGAGGGGAGATAGCCATCTACGAGGTACGCATTCAACCTTTCATCTATTCCAGTGTAATGGGCCAAACCCATGCTTCGTCACCTGTGCTATTTATGAGGGTAATTTATAAAAGCTTTACGGCGAGCAGAGATTTTTCAGCAGGTATTCATTCGGCGCACAGAGAGAACGGTATGTATGCTCATGTTGTACTTCTGTTGATTGCAGACTGAATGACAGACATAGATGGCCCAAAAGGACTTCTCGAAAGGAGATTAACAATGCAAACGGGAAACAACGGCAAACAGCGGATTCAAATCCATGTGCCGGACATGTTCCAGCAGCTTCTTCTCATGGAGCTTGGGAAAGCGCGCGGACTTGAAATCTGGATAAACGGCAGGAGCAGCAGGAAGGTGAGCCTGTCCTGCAGCAAGGAAGAGGCGGATGCCCTGCTCCGGGAAGCCACGCCAGCCGGAAACGTCCTGTGCCTGCTGCAACTGGAGTCCGTGGCAAAGTCAATGAAGGTGGCGGGACAGACGCCGTCACAAAACCTGCTCGACATGGTCGCGCAGTTGCGGTCGGAGCTGGGAGTCTTGGCCGCTCGTGTTTAAGGCACATGGATAGCGTGTTCGTTATAAGAAAACCTTTATTGTTTTGAAAGGAGAACGGAAATGAAAAAGACAGAAAGAGATGACCGGAAAAGATGCTATATGATTCCGTTTGCCAGCAGGATGCGGGCCCTTCTCCTCGCCGAGATAGCACAGTCAAGGGGATTCGAATGCTGGATTGATGACGGAAACAGATATGAGGTGTGCATCTACGCAAGTGAGGAGGAAATAGACTCCACGGTCAGGAAGGCAGCGGATACCGATGACCTCCTGCGCCTGAAGCAGCTAGAAGCACTTTCAGCTACCATAGAGAGCATCGGTGAAAAGCCTTCGCGTTTGCTCAAGACGGCCATCTCTGCTGCGAAGCGCGAAGCTGCCCGCGAAGAATCAAAATGTGAAAAGCTTCCTGCAAAGAGATTCGGCCGTGACTCCCTGGCGTCAAGCAACTGACACGGATGCCGCGAACTATCTGACAGCCGGAACCGGGATAGTGACGGCGGAATGAAAGTATTTAAGACGGGAGAACAAACATGAACCATGAAGGTGAGCTGATGGGGTTTGCCAACGTCCTTTCAGGGATACGCAGGTGGTGGAGGAATTACGGCCTTGAAGCCGCCTGCGACGGCCTCATCGATGAATGGGAATACAAGGACCCGGAGCGCCTGGACATGATATGGGGATGGATTCAGACGAATCAGATACCCGACGACGAGGACATGAGGGTGCTCTGCGAGGTCTACAGGAAAAGACTGGAGCCCAGACCGTGCTACCGTCCTGCGAAAACATAGTTATATCCGCCGTTGCGATGATAACGGCGAACGTCGTTCTTTTTGCCGCTTTCTCGTGGCTCTGGAAAGAAGGAAAAGCCCTGTTGAGCGATTTACTCCTCCTTGTATTGTTCTTCGTCAATCTGGCGACGTTTTTAATCAGTGCCACGCTTGGTGTCTACGGTAAAGATTCTTGCCGACATTTGTTCTCTATGGGTTGCTTGACGTATTTTCCGATGGTGATGTGGGTTTATGTTTGTCTCCGTAAGAATTATCGCCACAGGAAGGAGGTGGATTCAAAATCGAAACGCAGGAAACGGAAATGACAGTTTCCCGGTCATTTTGACAGTAAAAACAGAAATGAAAGGAGCACAAAAATGGAAACGCAGGAAACTACCGATTTGGCGAACCGTAAGACGAACGCACTGGCCTCAAGAGACCTGGCGAACATCGTGCTATCAGGTGCCCAGTTATGCCAGCCCGCCGAGACTGTGGCAGTCGGCGTATTTTCGCCGGAGCTGGAAGAAATCGAAAGAAGAAGGGCCGAGAAGTCCGCCCGGCGGGACGCTGCACGAAGGGCGAAGGAGGCCGCCGCCAGGGGGCGGGCGGAAGAGGCCCGGCGGAGAGAGGAAGCCGCCGAGATCCGGCGCCAACAGAGGATAAGCGAGATAGGTTACGACTGATAGAAGCTGGCGGCGGTGGTCCAGGGAGGGACGCCGCCGCTGGCGGGCTTACAGAAGGAGAAGTGATTATGATAGAGCACGTCACAATAACGATTCCATGGCATATAATGAATGACGCGCTTCCCAGGCTTGAAAAGAACTACGGCAGAGAGGTCGCTTTCATCATCGCGGGCAAGCTCGAATATGGGAACACGCTTGAGTTTCTGCACCGCTCTACGTTCTTCACCGACAATCCGGAAAGGGTCTGTTCCAGGATTGATGGGGATGGCTTGTACCGGCTGATTATGACTTACGCTCCGCGACGGGCGAGAGAGGAGGAGATAGAGCCGCTCCTTAAGGCGCTTTCGGGTTCCGGTGCGGAGAGATTCGGGTTCTTCCAGATAGTGAGAGTTCAGAGGGGCCTTTCGGCCATTGGCTGGGTGAAGGATCACGGGATGTTCTTCCCGGTGGACGTGATTAACGTCCCGGGGCCGGGGATGCTGAAGCTCTCAGTCGGACGGGCGTGGCCGCTGCCGCCCGTGAAGGCGAAGGACGATGGCAATTCGGCCCCCGCAAGGGACGTTTTGCTGGAGGAGTGGCTCACGAGGTCGGACCGCCTGGAAGGTTTCATGGGAAACGGAAAAATAAAGGAGGGAGAGGATATACTGCTGAAGAGCATATTCTCGTCATTCGCGCTGATAGGTGCGGGACGGATGGGTCTGTGCCTGGCGAAGCATCTTATAAAGTACGGTGCGGGTAAGCGGGGTACGTTTCTGATTGTTGACCCGGATTTCCTGGAAGCCGCCAATCTGGACTCGATGGAGGTTCCGGAGAAGGCCGTCGGGATGTCCAAGGCGGATGTTGTCTCACTGGTCCTCAAATCGCTCGACAGCAACCTGCGGGTCGTGCCGGTCGTCGGGACACTGAGCGACATGGATGTCGTCCGCTCAGTTGCAGCGTGCGACTTTATCTTCATCTGTGTGGATAACGTGGCAGCTCGCGTCCAGGCGTCGATGATAGCCCAGATGTGCAACCGTGTATGCTTCGACCTTACCGGTGCCATGGCTCGCAACGAAGATAAGAAAACGACGGCTGGTGGGGAGATTCGAATTTCGATTCTGGATTCGACTGGATGTTCGGTCTGCATGAGCGGCATCGGCAAAGATGAATTCTTGCGGCAGGTTTCGGGCGGATACGGGGAGAGCAGATGGGATAGGCCGGAGAACTGGCAGGACGGCGGCAAGGCGGGTTCGTTCAAGGGGATAATCTCGATGGTGGCCGGCCAGACCTCGTTGTTGTTCCTGCGGCTTCTACAGGGCAGGCTGACGTCTTCGAAGTGGTTCCACCTTGATGCGGACGGCCTGATTGCCGTCCCGGAGGACGTGACGGATAGCGTGGATAGCGATGATTGCCTCTGCTGCTCCGACAGGTGGGGAGTGAGGGGGCTTGGCGACTACTGGTTCAGAAATGGCTGAAAAATACAGAATTGAATGGGCACGGGTTCTGAGTGACAGAAGACCGGCACCAGTGATGAATGAGAGCAAGGGCTTAACGGACCGGATTAGGGAACATAAGATTTGGTCGTCCAAAGGAAGTCTTGGCGTCGCAAAGCTAAAGGGGAAAAGAAGTTTTCGGAAACGGCTGAACTGGCATATCAGTCCAGACGCGATGGAATTTATATTAGGACTCCTGGGCATCTTTCTGATGGTGGCTTTTACCATAATATGGTTTTTCTGCTGGGTTTGGGTGACGAGGCTTGTTGGACAAAGTCCCTACGTCCTCCTCGTCGGAGTGGTGTTTGTTCTGGGGTGGTGGCTGGGATTGTATTGTCTGTGTTATTTGTTTTCTGATTCAAGGTGAGCGGCTTGTTAAATTTGCAATGATTCATGAGGGGTTCGAGGCGGTTTGGTGACTACTGGTTTAGAAATGGCTGATGAGAATAAAAAAATGGACTGGGCTCGCATTATCGAAAGCCAAAGAATAGAATCCAACGTTGATATTAATCATACCGGAGAGGGTAATATTTCCCGTGTCCTGGGGCGTAGCATCGCACATGCTTTTTATAGAATCTTTTATGACAAAATAGTGAGAGAACCGGATGCATTGACAATTGCTTGTGTTGTTGCTGTGCTTGGCTTCTTAATATTCGTGTTTGCTATGTGGTTGATAGATAGCATGACTTCAGGAGAGGCAAAAAAACCACAAACGGAAATCCGGTATTCGTCTTCGAAAAAGGAAACGGAGAGCGACTATAAGCTGTGTGTCATAGACGGCGTGAAGTACATGCTCGACAGCGACGGGACGGTGAGTGGGACCGCCGTGGAATGGTTATGGGAAATGTTCAATCCGGCAAAACCGCCAATTACACGGCACTCATTACGAAGGCCGCCGATGCGGGCTACAAGCTATTCATCGTTCTGGCCGGAGTTCATAACAGTCTGAGAAGTCAGACACAGACAAGATTGAATGACGAGTTTCTGGGTTATGACCTTGACAGGGTCCAGAGAGTCACGGGCACGGAACAGCGAATCGGCGTGAAAAGGCTGTTTCCGGAGCACGGTATGGTCTATACCCTGACGAGCAGCAGCCAGAATGGCGATTTCAACAAGCGAATCGCATCCCAGGTCGGGATATTTCCCTCATCCGAAGGGCCTCCGATAATCCTGATCATAAAGAAAAATGTGAGTATCCTGAAGAATCTTATTACCTGGATTTCGTCCATATGTGATGAGCATGACCATAAAGGAAGGCCGCATCTTTCCAACATACCCACTCTCATAATCGATGATGAATGTGATTATGCGTCGATAAACACCAAGGAACCCGAACTGGATGAGAACGGCAATATCAATTCTGAATGGGACCCGACAAGAACCAATCTTCTTATAAGAAGGTTGCTGAATATTTTTGACAGGTGCGCGTATGTGGGTTATACGGCCACTCCATACGCGAATATTTTCATTCACAAAGACAGGAAGCATCCCCGATGGGGTGATGACCTTTTCCCCCGGAGTTTTATCATAAGCCTGCCCACACCGAGCAATTATATCGGCCCGGAAAGAGTCTTCGGCTTGGAAGCGGATTCTGACAGGGGTGTTGAAGAAATCGAGGCTCTTCCCCTGATCCGGTATGTTGATGATCACACCGACATTATTCCCGACCGGCACAAGAAAACCACCGTGGTCGCTGAATTACCTGAAAGCATGAAGCACGCGATAAAGAGCTTTCTTCTGAACTGTGCTGCTAGGTCATTGCGCCGGGAAGGAACTCCGCACAACTCAATGCTGATACATGTTACCAGATTTACGGCCGTACAGGGTCTTGTGGCCGATCTTGTTGAATCGGAACTTCAGAAACTGGCAGCCAGAATAATGAGCGGTGAAAACCTTGACGACTTCAGGAAAATCTGGGAATCGGACTTCGTACCGACGACAGAAGAGATGTCGGAACGCGGGTTTGCCGATGCTGCCAAGCACTCATGGATTGATGTTCTGAACCAGCTGAACAGGACCACAAGAACGGTCAGAATCAAGGTGATTAATGGAACAGCAAGAGATTATCTCGATTACAGGGAAACCGAGCTTGCAGCCGGTGTCAGAACAGCCGCCGGGGAAGAAGTCCCGTGGGAGGAGCAGGGACTGAATGCGATAGTAATTGGGGGTGATAAGCTTTCAAGGGGATTAACTCTTGATGGTTTGACTGTAAGCTATTATCTCCGCGCTTCGAGAATGTACGATACTCTCATGCAGATGGGAAGATGGTTCGGTTACAAGGACGGATACAGCGATCTGTGCAGAATATACACGACTTATGAACTGGCTTCTTGGTACCGGCATATTGCCAACGCAACGATGGAACTTCGTGAGGAAATAAACTATATGGCCTCTATCGGAGAGACTCCTGACAGGTTCGGTCTCAAAGTGAGGAGTCATCCCGGAAGACTCATTGTCACGTCCGCGGGGAAGTCACGAAATGCTCAGAAGATAGACCTCTCGTATGCAGGTCAGAGAAAGGCAACAATCATATTCGACAAGAACCTGCTGAAAAACAACATGGATGCACTGGAGAAGTTGATAAAAGAGATCGAAAGATCCAAGTATACACGGGTTCGGGAGAAGAACTTCCACTGGCGGGGAGTTTCCTCCGATACTGTCATCAACTTTCTGCATAATTACAGAATACATGATGCAGCAATAAGGGAAGTCAAACCGGAACTATTTGCGAGGTACATTGAACGTCAGGTAAAGAATAATGAACTCACACACTGGGATGTTGTACTGGTTCATAAAGAAAAGGGTCCCGGGAAAAAACCGACAGTGAATATCGGAGGGTATCAAGTGGGATCAGTCTATCGAAAGCCAGATAAGATTGACGCCGGTATAATTTCCGTTGGTACTCTCATCAACCCGCCCGACGACATGCTGGATTTTACTGATAAAGAAACTGAGAAAGCCAAGAAAGATCCTGATTGGGGCGATAAAAAAATACCTGCAAAAATCAGGACTATTGTAAAGAAATATCGTCCCAAAGACCGTGGACTTCTGCTGATATATCTGCCTTATTGTGACACTGCCGGTAAATCATACGGCGGTCAGGGTGAGGAAGTTGTCGCCTTCGGGATAAGCTTCCCTGAAAGCCCCACGGCTGTTCCCATTCAATATGTTGTCAATCCTGACGTATATTCGGTCGATAACGGGAGTCAATAGGGAAGTGTAATGATGAAATATGACTTAGAAAAGATATGGGCTTTACTTGAGGGAGGAATTGAACCCGCAGAATCCAGCCACAACCGGGTGTATAGAAGACTTGATTCCGATAAGGAAACGGGAATCCGGCTCGGTGTTGTCACGCCCGGTAAAGTCCGGGAGATACTTGTACAGATAGACAGGAAGCAGCAAAAGTCTTTCTCGCCCCCTAAATGGACGGGGATGAGATTTGAAATAATATCACTGGATATTCCAAAGAGAACACCTCACATAAGGCTCTTTCTTGCCAACAGGGAACACAAGACCGTATTCTCAACCGTCTGTCATGATATGGTCAATACGCTGCTGAAGGTCCGAGCTCCCGCTCTTCGGGGCGAGGAATTACAGAACTGTATTGAAAGATGGAGTAGCTTCTTCAGGAAATACGGTGCTGAAGGACTGTCACCGGAGATGCAACGGGGCCTCTTTGGGGAACTCACGTGGCTCGAGCTGCTGCTCTCCCGGAATATGAATGCGACGGCCGCCGTCAAATCGTGGAAGGGCTGCAGACGAAATTTTCATGATTTTCAATACGGGGACAGGGTCGTTGAAGTAAAGACGACCATCAGAAAAGAGCCCCGCAAGGTGCGTATCAACAATGAAAGGCAGCTCGACAATCGTGGATTCAGCTCACTGTACCTTTTCATATTAACCCTTCAAAAACTTGAATCCGGAGGCCGGACGCTTCCGGGGCTGGTAGATGAAATCAGGGATGTGATCGGGAATGACAGATCGGCCGAGAATCTGTTCGAGATTGCACTCAGGGACGCCGGATTTCTTGACGCTCACGTTTCCCTTTATACAGATGGATACAGGATTATCAAACAGGAGATTTTTGACGTGAAAAGCGGATTCCCCAGAGTTATTGAAGTTCCAAAAGGTGTGGGAGATATTGCATATACGGTGACGGTCTCGGCATGCTCCGATTTTGAATTGAAGTTTGATGATGCGGTGGATAATTTCGTGGGAACGTGAACCTGATGGGCGATCTTAAAGAGGCTTCAGAGAGATTTCATTCTGATATCAGCACAACGGCTCTCGAACTTGACCTGTTAAAAGAACACAAGTTTGTTGAGGATGTTGGTGAAATCCTTGTGGACGCGGGGGAGCTTGAAGACTGCGTCAGGTGTTCATATCAGGGACGGGGGACCAAGGTTGACGGGTATTTCTATGACGCAGAATTTGACGTTCTATACTTGATCGTGTCCCACTGGATAGATGAGACCGATCCGGCAAAATCAAGAGTCGCACCCGGGGAAATAGACAAGATATTTAAAAGATGCGAAAACTTTTTCAGCCGTAGCCTTAAGCAACTGTTCAGTAAAATAGAGATTGCCAATGAGGCTCATGACCTCGCCCATCTCATATACGAAACGAAAAAGGAAATCACCGCCGTTAAAATATTCCTGGTCACCGATGGCATATGTCCCAAAAGACATGCGGAAGTTGTTGATATAGACGGCATAGAGGTTACCAGAGTAATATGGGACATCGAGCGAATTCTGACGTTCACGGAAACCGGCGAGCGAGAGCCCATAATCATTGATTTTACAGAAAATGGTGGCCCCATTCCGTGTCTGGTGGAAAACACAGAAGATAAGAGATACACGGTTTATCTGGCATATATTACAGGACAGGCTCTTGCAGATATGTATTCAAGGTGGGGAACGAGACTGCTTGATATGAATGTAAGAGTCTTTCTGTCCGCACGGGGCAAGGTGAACAAGGGAATCAGGGAGACTATTGTTAACGAACCAGACATGTTCTGCGCTTACAACAACGGAATAACGGTTTTTGCCAGGGAAATAGATTATACATCTCTGGATAACGGTCTTGTCGGGATATCAAAGGCCACGGGCTTCCAGATAGTTAACGGCGGTCAGACAGTTGCTTCTCTCTACCATGCGAGCAAGAAGCAGAAAGCACAATTATCCCAGATATCGGTTCAGATGAAACTCATTGTTGTTAATAACAGGGATGATATTGAAAAGCTTGTACCCAGAATAAGCGAGTATTCGAATACACAGAACAAGGTCAGTATGGCGGATTTATCTGCAAACGATCCACCTCATCCGGAATTGCACGAGATATCGAAACGCCTGAAGGCACCCGATCCGACAGGAGGATCCCGGCAGACTTACTGGTTCTACGAGAAAGCACGCGGCAGCTATGAGGAGACAAAAAGACTTGAGGCAAAAACCCCGGCCAAAAGAAGAGAGTTCGAGGCCCTGTATCCAAAGAAACAGCGATTTGATAAAAGTCTTTTCGGGAAATCCTGGAATACGTATCTGAGAAAGCCTCATACAGTGAGTCTTGGTGCTCAGAAAAATTTCGCAAATTTTAACATGTGGCTCAAAGAACAAAAGGAAGAGGATCTGAATGAGTTTTTTAAGAAAACGGTGGCGCTGGTTTTATTGTGGAAAAATGCCGAACGGATTGTCCGAAAGCAACCTTTCGAAGGATACAGGCACAACATTGTGACATACACACTTGCCTGGATATTCGAGTTATCAGACAGCAGAATCGACCTGGCCAAAATCTGGAGAGAGCAGGTTATACATGAAAAGATAAACGATGCAGTTGAGGAAATGTCTTTGATTGTTAATGAACACATAAGGAAAACTGACAAAAACGTCACGGAATGGTGCAAGAGCGAAGACTGCTGGAAAAAGCTTCTGGATAAAGATTATCAACTCCCCAAAGGTATAGAAGACGCTTATATAGCGCCTGGTTCGAAAATAGACGTTTATGATCCAAGAATCAGGGAGGAGGTAGAGGTTATCGAATTCTGCAAATCAAAGGGATCTCAAGCCTGGTGGGATCTGGCAAAATGGCTGAAGGATAGACAGTTTTTGTCCGCCAAAGCAAGAAGTCAGTGCGGTAATATGGGTAAAGCACTTGGAAGGGGGAAAGACCCAAGTTATTTCCTCTCCAAGGCGTGCAAGAAAGCGTGGGAGGATGCTGAAGTCAGGGGCTGGTCCCCAAATGATTAATTAACGGCATAAGATTGAAGTAAGCTTTAAGAATGTGTGTCCTACAATCTGGAATATGCCATACGGCCTATTCCGAAATAATTGGAGAAATACCATGAATGAATATCAGGCCAGTCGAATTGCTGAAGTCCTCGGCGGTGAACCATGGCAATCAGGAGGAGATATATGGCTGGTGATGAATTACCGGCAGGACGGTAAGCTCGTAGTCATATCTGATGATGTTATATGCCTGTATGATAATCAAGAATGTTTTGATAGTGCGGAGCCTACGACATCGATTCTTCTCAGATAGCAACCGGGATTAGGACATCCAAATCCGTTCTATCGATTACCACTTCTCGCACATTCCCTGATAGCCGCAAATCCCGCACATATAGCCCTCGTTCGGATAATAGACGCCTGAGTTGATGGCGTTCTCGACCTGTCCGGCGAGGCGTGAGAAGCGGTCTATGTCGGCCTGGGTTCGCGTTCCGTATAACTGCTGGATCTTCGGCTGCTTGTTCCTGACCATCACGTCGAGCCTGACGCCGCTTTCTTCCTCCCCGTAAAGCGTGCGGAAGGCCAGCGAATAGGCCGTGAGCTGGACGTCCTTCTCCGCTGTATTCTCCGGGAAACTTCTCTTCGTTGTCTTGTGGTCTATGATGCATGCCTGGTCGTCGATGAGGTCGATGTAGCCTTTCAATGGAAGCCGCGTTCCCGGCGTCTCGATCAGGAATTCGCGTTCGACCTCGATTGGCTGGACGCCCGGAGCGATCTGGTCGAAGTATGCCTTAAGGAGGCCAACGCCATCGTCTTTGAACTGACCTGGTTTTTCACCTTTCGCGAACTCCGTTTCCCTGGCTTCCCGGTCCCAGTATTCGCTGAAAAGCTCGCTGATGTGGTCAATGATGATGTCATGTCCGGTCTTCATCTTCTGCTTGTAGTTATCGTTCAGGGTCTGATGGATCGTCCTGCCAAGGGTCAGGTCGCCCGTCGGCGGTGATTTCAGACCGCATACGTACCTGAAGAAGTATTGAAGCGGACAGCGAAGGTACATCTTGAGCTGGGAGACTGACAGGTGGGGCATTATCGTGGTTGCCGTCCCCACCTGCCTGTCCGAAGAGATTTCACTGACTGCCTCTGCCATGGTTCCCCCCGCCGTTCTGCTGTGCCGGAGCGTCCGGCTCGCCCTCGAAGACGTAGCGTTCGAAGAATCTTGCCGTCTCTATGGTCAGATCCTTCTTGGCTTCGGGGTCAAGCTGCACGGGTGCGAGGATCTCGCTGGCGGATTTCAGGCACGACATCCTCGCGATCTGCCTGTCCTTGCCGTTTGGCCGGTACTGCGGCTGACCGTTGCCGTTGCCGTCGACGGGCTCTACGTCCGTCATGTTCTTGAAGTTCCCGCTCTGCTTGTAGTCGAAGTCGACGGTGACTCCTTCCTGCAGCGTGTCGAAGTACTTGTCGTCCCAGACGCTGTATCGCTCTCCCCCGACCTGGACGGTCAGGTATTTCTGTCCCTTTCTGCTTTCGTTCTCCCAGACCTGTTCTATCATCCCTCTCATACTGTACCTCCAATTTTATTCAAGGCAGCTACACGATGTCCGCCGCGTCTTCCAGTATCGCCTTGGGGCAGAAGCGGCGGCACCGCTTCACCTCTTTTGAGGAAGGTATCTTCTTCAGCACGGCACACCATACGCCCCTGCCGTTTTCGATACCGCAGATGCACTCGGTGCACTTAAGCTGGGAAGAGCCTTCCGGTCTGTAGCTGCCTGACATTACATGAGGTATCTCAGTTCGTCATTTTAGGGTAATGGACAGAGATATTGCGGTTTGTGCGATTAAGATACTATTCAAGAAGTGAATCACCATAACTTGATTTCAACTGCTCCCACCAAGTCGATAAATCCTGTTGTGAAGGAAATTGTGTAATCTGGATTCTATCTGAACATCCAAAAAACGGTTTACGTGCCGCCTCACACCATTGTTCTGTTCCAATAGTTCCATTGCCTTCAAGATTGAGCTTAACATATTCAAGAGTGTCCCGGTCTGCTGCAAATATGGATTTATCTGCCCATGCAGCTAGAAATGTGTTCACTTGACCAAGTGTAAGGTTTCGACATCGTTCTGTTGCCTCCTGGCGGCCTCCAAAGATGATGTGGTGCTTAGAAAGAGGTACCATCAAGACCGTACCTCCCCGTAGGAGGCCGTTTGTTTGACAAACAGGATTGTCAGTGATAACAATGTAACATTCGTCAGGGAAGACCTTCATTTTCCATCGAAAGTCTGCTCTTGTCAGAATGTCTTGCCATTCGGTAAACCAGTTGGACCTGAATTCGTTGGCTAATAAAGACACTAATGCATCAAGAGTCTCGTTTTCTCTTTGGGCAATCGCTTTTGCTATGCATATGAAAGCGTTTGTACGGCAGAGCATAGCGGCAACCCAGTCCACCAATGCCGCACCCCCCTCACCAGAGAGTTCTCTCGTATTTCCGTGATCGACTATAGATGGGTAGTACCTTGCAAAGTTTTGTTCAATTGGTATAAGCAAGTCAGAATCAAGGTTTGAAACCAGGTCGAGGTAATAATTGTCAATATAAAGAATACGCCTGGGTGACCGACGACGAGTACATATTCTAAAACTCGGCTTGTGAAGTTCGATGACTTTGTCGTCTTCACCTGTAAACTTTTTTATCATCATTTGAGGAATCAGATGCTGGCGATTTCCTGCTGGCATTGCAGATTCTCTCCTAATGTGGTTTATATTGCCTTCTATTGAAATCGGCATATTATGAACTTGATATTAAACTATCAGGTGAAAAAGAGGCAAAATTCTTTTCAAAATGTCTGAGGGGACGATTTTTACAGTAAAAGATATGAGTTATAATTGAGCAAGTTTCCTTTTGAGAACTTCCCGGAATTCCTGATCTTGAATAAGCCTGTCCATCATTTCATCGGCTTTCTTTCTGTCGAGCTCTTTCTGAACGATTGCGTTCGCTGTTTCCTCATCCAGGACTGTCCCGCACCTGCTGCAGAATCTGTGGCCTGGTGGATTCGAGTGCTTGCACCTCGGACAGTCCATGATTGTGAATTTGTTGTTGCTCTCGTCTTCCTTGGGGATTGGCTTGTTATGCATCTTAAGCAGAGCGTTGTCTATGTCACGCCCTGAAAGATGCACGTAGGTCGAGGCCATGTCCGATCCCTGGACCCATCCGAAGTACTCATTCATCTGGGCCTCTGTGAGACAAGTGGCAAGATGTGTCGCCCTGCTATGGCGGAAGTTGTGCGGGTTCACGGATTTTTCAATCTGTGCCCTGCGGGCTGCGTTTTTGAGAATCGTGTGAGCCTGGGTGTATGCTATCCGGTTCACATTGGAATGGCTCGTTATCCACAACGGTGCTGCAGGATTACGCCGTCTTGGATGCTCATTGAGCCAGTCCGTCACGTACTGTGCACACGCAATCAGCAGCAGACGCCTCGGACCGGTCTTTCCATTGACGCTGATTTGAAAACCATGGGGATGCTGATTTATGTGCCTGATCTGCATGCCGAGGACTTCTCCTATCCTGCAGCCGCTCTCATAGAGCATTGCAATAAACGCCCTGTCCCGGGTGCTCATGGCTGCGGCTATCATGGCATGAATCTCCTCCTGGGTGAGCAGCTCCTCCGGCAATTTCCGGTGGCGGTTTGTGAATCCCGTCTTGATCCATCTGACCTCGTGCGGATACTCTTCCGTGCCTCTCAGCCAGCGGAAGAACTTCTTCAGGGTGACTCGGACGTCATGCTTGGTCCAGTCCGAGTAATCGGACCGCTCTATCTTCCTCACGAGTTCCTGGATGTCTTCGCGATTGCATCTTCGAAAGTCCTTTCCGAGCTGATTGTCGATTGCACGGAGCGTGTATATGTATTTGATTACCCGCCTGATTCCGAGGCCTTCAGAAAAGCAGAAGTCTGAGAACTTGAGGATGGCTCTCTTGTTCTCAGGGTATTCCTTCGATGCACGGAGCTGCTTATGGAGCCTGGCAAGCCTTCTTTCGAACTCTTCTTTCTCATCCGGCATGAGTGATAACCTACGGGGTGCTTTAAGAGGGTTATGTAGGCATCACGCTTTTAAGGTCATGCCTCGGGCGGGATTTGAACCCACGACCTCCGCGTATCCCATTTAGATCATCGAAAACTCTCGTTTTCTCAGCGCTCACAAAGACACGCTTATGAGCTTCGCCCATTATTTGTGCGGCGCTCTAACCACTGAGCCACCGAGGCTTTTGCATGGATTGTTTACTTGTTCTCGTATTTATATCTTGTTAGGCGTTTCATTTAAAATCTCATTGAAGCTTTTAATAACGAAAGCCATATATAATGTATGTTCACCCAGTGCAGGAAATGCCCTTATTTTACCAGGGAGAAGGACAAGCTTCGTAACGGCCACATAGTACTCGGATTCTGCAGGCTCAGGCAGAAGCACATAACCGACACGACCATAAACAGGCCCCAGTGCAAGGAAAGGGCCGTTATGACCATACCAGATGAAGAGTCATCAGGAAAGCAAAAAGAACCATCTTTGTTTAACCTATCATCCCCATGACTTCCCTTGTCGCCTCGACGTCCATCCTCTTGGACATGCCGTCGACCAGTACCTTCCTGTTCTTGTAGACCAGCAGCCAGTAAGGGCAGTAGACTATCTTGGTCGATTCCGCCCAGATGCCGAAAAGCTCCGCGATCTTCGTGACCATGTCCTTGCTCACGTTGAAGTTGACTATCTTGCCCTGCAGGCCCGTCTCCTCGGGCGCGGCCGAGATGCCCGTCTTGAGCAGGTTGTGGGGGATGCTTATCCTGCTCGGCCTGTACATGTATCCGTCGCTGCTGACCAGCCCCTTCGCCATGAGTATCTTCAGTATCCTGTGGGCGTCGTTGGGCAGCAGCCGCGTGGCCGCCGACACCTTCTCAAGGGTGGTCTGCTTCACCTTGCCGAGCAGCGCGATTATCCTCCTCTCCATGGACGAAAGCGTGACGAGGCTCCTAATCCCCCGGGTCCTCCTGATCTCCCCATCGCTCTCGTAAACTATCTCGCCGAGCAGGCCGTCCACGTATATGCCCGCCCTGTCGCCGTTGACGGTCCCCTCGACAAACCACAGGGGATAATGGATCTGCAGTATGCTCTCCGAGCCCTTGAACTCATGCCGGATGTCATCGAGGGTGAACCGCATCGGCAGGGCGAGGTTGGTGACGCTCACCTGGACGGGCTCCGGCAGCACCTGTATCGCTTCCCCCCCGTGCTTGCTCCTCCTTATCCTTATCTCCGCGAGGACCGGCTGCTCGGTGACGCCTATCACCAGGGCGTTCCCTATGGGCAGGTCCCTGATCCCTTCCTTGACCCCCTGCGTTATCCCCTCGGCGGAGTCGGATATCGCCTTGAGGTCGTTGGGATTGGTGACCTTCATGATGACCTGGGTGTTGCACTGCGAGAGGACGTTCTTGTCCACCCTCGCAGGCCTCTGCGAGATTATGCACAGGCTCAGCCCGAACTTCCTGCCCTCGGACGCAATGGTCCTTATCATCTTCGAGGAAGCCACCTCCCCGAAGCCCCTCTCCGGGCAGAATGTGTGCGCCTCCTCCAGGACGAGGAAGAAGCCCGGTATCTGCCCCCTCTTCCTGGCGGCGAAAAGCTCCTCGACGACCTTGTACACGATCATGTGCTGTATCTCGGGCCTCGCAAACTTCAGGTCGAGTATGGAGATGACACCGTCCTTGACGAAGTCCTGCGGGGCCGTCGGGTTGGCGGAGAACAGGTTCGTCTTCTGCAGGAAATCGAGCCCCGAGATAAGGTTCCATTTCGACTGCGACGGTATGTTGCTCACCTCGTTCATCAGGTCGGCAACCGTGTAGTCCTTGTTGCCGAGGTTCCTCATGGCCGAATATATGAGCCCCTTCTGGGTGCTCGAGACCTTGATGGGCAGGCACTGGAAGAGCTCCTCCGCCGACAGCTTCCCGTCCAGCTTCAGCCTGTTGTTCTCGGGGCTGAACACCTGCACCTGGGAGCGGTACGACTTAGGCTCGACCCCGAACTTCTCGGCATACCTCAGCTCCTTCTCCTCGTCGTTCTCCTTGACAAGGCTCGAGTACTCCCCGTGCGGGTCTATGACAACTACAGGTATGTTCTTCTCGGCGAGCTCCTCGAGCAGCACCCCCGCCATGTAGCTCTTGCCCGCCCCTGTCTTCGCGAGTATCGAGACGTGCTTGGTAACGAGCTGCTTGACCGGCAAGTTCACGTTGATGTTGTAGCCCTCCAGCTTGCCTATGTACAGGCCTTCCTCGGGCAGCCCAAGCGTGTTCTTGATCTGCTCCTCGGACGCCGAGAACACGGGCGTCTGGGGGGCGAAGGGGACGTTGGGCGCGATGAGGAAGCCTCTCGGATTCCTGTAGCCTATGACCCTGGCCTCCGCCTTCGTCCTGTCGGCGTACCTGATTATGTTGTCGATGTAGGCCGTGACCCATTCGCCCTCGGGGGTCTTGACAGCGACGTAATCCAGCTTCTTGACCTTTGCCTCTGCCTCGAACACGAACTCCTTCGTCGTCACCCTTCCGGATATCTTTCCAAGCAGCATATGAGCACCGCCGTGTATCACCGTTTATCAGATAGTAAATATTATTGTCCGGTTATATTTTAATCACCTTGCGTTACTTTTCAAGGTATGGCCCGAATGAGGACCCAGCTTTCATCGGCGCTCGACGGCAGGATAACGAGGGAGATGAGGATCGTTGCCAGACAGGAGCATGCCGATGCCGGCGATGTGATGGAGCGTGTCGGAAAAGGCGTCCTGGTCATCCCCTCCAATGGCTTGAAGCCTCCCCGCCGGGTCGTCGGGATAGGGCGGGGTCTCAGGACGAAGGTCAACGCGAACATCGGGACCTCCCCAGACTCGGCGGACCTTTCGCTAGAGCGCAGGAAGCTGAGGGCCGCCCTTGACGCTGGGACCGACACCGTCATGGACCTGAGCATAGGTGGGGACATTCGCAAGATAAGGAGGAGCATCATGTCGGTTTGCCCCGCTCCTCTCGGCACCGTGCCCATCTACCAGGCGACCGTTCACGCCGCTTCCGAGGGAAAGGGCATAGTCAGCATGGACGCCGATGCGATCTTCAACGCCATCGAAGAGCATGCGATGGACGGTGTCGATTTCATGACCGTCCACTGCGGCGTGACGACCCGGAGCCTTAACGAGCTGAAGAAGACGGGCAGGGTCATGGGCATCGTCAGCAGGGGAGGCTCTTTCCTTGCGACGTGGATGCTGCACAACAGGCGAGAGAATCCGCTCTACGAGCAATACGACAGGCTGCTCGGCATCGCGAGGAGATATGATATCACGCTCAGCCTCGGAGACGGCCTGAGGCCCGGCTGCCTGGCCGACGCCAACGACAGGGCCCAGCTGGCGGAGACCAGGATTCTCGGGCAGCTTGCTGCAAGGGCGAGGCAGGCCGGTGTACAGGTGATGATTGAAGGTCCTGGCCACGTACCCATGCACAAGATCAGGGAGAACATCAGATGGCAGAAGAGGGTATGCGACGGCGCCCCCTACTACGTCCTCGGACCGCTGGTCACGGACGTGGTTCCCGGCCATGACCACATAACGGGCGCCATTGGCGGGGCGATAGCGGCCTGGCACGGCGCGGACTTCCTTTGCTACGTGACGCCTTCTGAGCACCTTTCCCTGCCGACCCCCGGCGACGTGAGGCAGGGCGTGATAGCGTCGAGAATCGCCGCGCACGCGGCGGACATAGCGAAGGGGTTGGAAGGTGCCGAAAAATGGGACGAACAGCTTTCGCGTCATAGGTTCGACCGGGACTGGAAAAGGCAGATCTCGATGAGCATGGACCCCGCCAAGGCGAAAAGAATCAGGAAGAAGAGCCGGCCGGGAGCGGAAGACGTCTGCACCATGTGCGGGGAGTACTGCGCCATAAAGCAGGTCGAAGGCCTTTTCAGGAAGAGGAAGCGAGCCCTGGGCGGCCTCTGATCTGAATAGATGTTTCGGGTTCTGCCGAAGAAAATGCAAAGCCGCTATAATATACCAGAACAACTCCTATCCAGTGAGCTGCATGAAGAGGTACGCGTTGATACTGTTCATAATAATAACGTTCGCGTCCAATGCTGCAGTTGCGATGGCGAGCGAGACTGGGAATGCTTTCAGGAACGGCGTGATAGCCTACGTCATCGGCCTCGTCTGCCTGTCGTTCGCGGCGGCCTTTTTAATCATGCCGAGGAGATAATGTCATGGAGGACAAGATAACGCTGGACAGGGAATCGTTCAAGAGCCTGGCATCGGAGACCAGGGTTTCCATACTGAAGAGCCTTGACAGGAGGAGGAAGACGCTGACGGAGCTCAGCAAGGAGTTCGGCATGTCTCCCTCGACAGTGAAGGAGCACATGGACAACCTGTGCGGGGCGGGTCTGACGGAGCAGATCGACGAGGGCCACAAGTGGAAGTACTACGAGCTGACCATGAAGGGGAAGAATGTCCTGCATCCCGAGTACACGAAGATATGGATCCTACTCTCGGTATCGGCTCTCGCGATAGTCGGCATATTCTACGATCTCTGGAGGATGGGTAGCGGAGCCGTGCAATTCGCGGGGAGCGCGGCCCCGCTGCTCGGGAACGCGGACAAGATCGCCGAAGTGCCGTCAGACGCCGGAGGGCAGGCAGTCTCCCAGATCGCTGCAGAGGCTCTGCCGCAGTCGATCCCCTACCTGCACATAATCGGGATACTCCTGTTCGCAGTGCTTCTGGGGTCTTGCATGACTTACATTTTCCTGAGAAGGAATAGCGTGAGGGTCTGATGCCGGGTCCTGTGCTTCCCTCACATCATCTCCTTGGAAACGTAATGGGTAGCGATCAGTATGCTCAGGCCTATGATGATCGAGGCAATTAAGCTCAGCTGCCTGTCGTGAGGGAACAGGTACTCCTCCTGCAGGCCCCACACGCCTCTCCAGAAAGAAATGACCGCGAAAGCTATCAGTATGGCGAATATGCTCTGGTGCTTGAACTTCATCTTGTTGAATTTGTCAATCATAATCAATAATTTGCGGCGATAAATAAATATCATTTTGGATATCATGACCGGATGAAGTGGCGTCTCCGGCCCGGCCGGCCGGGATTTTTAAATCAGGCCATGTTATGGATAGTATGGAAGTCCTGCTGCTAGACCACCTCAAGGATGCGGACAGGCTGCTAGCGGCCGCGGGCTGGGCGACGAGGAGCGAGAGGTGCGGGGCCGAGTACAAGCCGACGGACAAGGAGGTCCGGGACATGGTGAAGTACTCCAAGGAGATGAAGCTCAGCTCCGTGCTCGACATACCCTTCTTCGTCTTCAGCATAAAGGACGTTTCGAGAGCCTTCACTCACCAGTGGGTGAGGTACAGGGTCGCCGCCCACATGCAGCAGAGCCTCCGCTACGTCAACATATCCACGGACAGCAGCAGCTGGTTCGTGGTCCCTCCGACGGTATCGGAGAAGGGCCATGGCGCTGTCGTCGGTTACATGAGGAACCAGCGCAGTGCGGCGGAAAGCTACCGGAAGCTGATAGATTCTGGGGTGCCGATCGAGGACGCGAGGTTCGCCCTGCCCATAGGGACCAAGACCCACATCACTACCGCCATGAACGGCGAGGAGCTGCTGCACGTCTTCAGCCAGAGGTGCTGCACTGACGCCCAGTGGGAGATTAGGGCCGTGAGCTACGCCCTGCTCGCCGCGGGGATGATGATAGCTCCCCTGCTGTTCGAAGGCGCGGGCCCGCACTGCATCGGGGACGGCGTATGCCGCGGCTCGGGCAGGGGGAAATGCAAGGGAGAGTCGCTGGAGATAATCGGCAAGATCAGAAAGGCCATCGCCGGCAGGAAGGAGGAGTATGACGGGATGGGCCCCGGATGGCTGGAGCTCGACCTCACGGACGTGCTGGGCTATTCCGCGCCCGCCGGATTGAAGGCCGGCGTCAGGCGGGAGTTCGGCCAGGAAGCGGGGCTCGACGTGCCCGTCAAGCTGAAGATAAGGAAATGAGCGGATGAGCGCTATGGATGCCATAGGCAAGGAAGACGTGCTGCGCATCGTCAGGGACCAGGACAGGTGGAGAGGCACCGAGTGCCTGAACATGATAGCTAGCGAGAACGTCATGTCGCCCCTGGCCACCAAGGCGTACGTGTCCGACTTCATGCACAGGTACGCCGAGGGCAGCCCGTTCAAGAGGTTCTACCAAGGGGCCAGGAACATCGACGAGCTGGAGAGCAGCGCGATCGAGCTCGCCAAGCAAGTGTTCGGCGCAACGAAGGCCGACCTGAGGCCCATCTCAGGGGGCGTAGCCAATGCGGCAGCCTTCAGCGGGCTGACGAGCCACGGGGACCTGCTCCTGAGCCCGGGCGTCGCGGGAGGCTCGCACATATCCCATGAGCCCTTCGGCGTGGCCGGGGTCCTCGGCCTCAGGGTGGAGCACGCCGCCTTCGACGAGCAGGAGTACAACATCGACGTCGACGAAAGCATCAGTAAGATCAGGAGGCTGAAGCCGAACCTAGTCACCCTCGGAGGCTCCGTCATACTCTTCCCGCATCCGGTCAGGGAATTCAGCTCGGCATGCGCGGAAGTCGGCGCCAAGCTCCTGTACGACGGCGCCCACGTGCTGGGCCTCATCGCTGGCAAGCAGTTCCAGGACCCGTTCAGGGAGGGCGCGGACATCATGACGGCGTCCACGCACAAGACATTCCCTGGGCCCCAGGGAGGCATCATACTCGGCAACACGGAGGACGAGGCCTGGAAGAAGGTCAAGTTCAGGATATTCCCGGGGCTCGTGTCGAACCACCACCTGCACAGGATACCAGCGATGCTGATCGCCCTGCTCGAGGCGCAGCGCTTCGGCGCGGATTATGCCAGGCAGACGGTCAAAAACGCGAGGGCTTTGGGGGAGGCGCTAGAGGAACTCGGCTTCAAGGTCCTCGCCTCGGACAAGGGCTACACGAAATCGCACCAGATACTCGTCGACGTGAGGGAGAACGGCGGCGGGAAATACGTCGCTGGCGCGCTCGAGGAAGCGAACATCATACTGAACAAGAACATCCTTGCATGGGACGACGTCAACAACCCTGACGACCCAAGCGGGCTGAGGATCGGCACCCAGGAGCTCACCAGGATGGGCATGAAGGAGAGCGAGATGAAGCACGTCGCCGAGCTTATGAGGAGGGTCGTCATGGACAAGGCCGACAGGGTCGCGGTGAGGGAAGAGGTCATCGGGTTCAGGCGGGACTTCCAGCAGGTGCATTACTGCTTCGGGGAATGATGCCCGGCAGCAAGCGAAGCCTCTCCCGTTGGTCTGAGCCCGGATGCTCTCGTGAAATCCGAAATCTCCAGCCATTGATAATTAATCAGTTGACTCGACATTCTTGGCTTCATTGCCGTCATTATTAAGCCAGGCATAACATAATTATCACTTGTGTCCGGGTGACTTCCATGAGAGTGGGAAGGAAATGCGAAGATAGAGGGGATATTCCCAGCCCGGGCAAGAACAGGGACCTCGTCGGGTCGCCCATCATGAAGACGCTTTTCATCCTTGCCGCCCCGATAATCCTGGGCATGGCCATGCAGACGGGGTTCAACCTGATCGACACCTTCTTCATAGGGATGCTTGGCTCTGAGGAGCTGGCAGCCATAGGGGTGACGTTCCCCGTCGTCTTCATATTCATCGCCATAGCATCCGGCTTGACGGTGGGTTCCACGGCGCTGATCTCGCAGGCCATAGGCGCCGGCAAATCCAGGAGGGCCAACAACATCGCCGAGCATTCGCTTGTGATAGCCACTGCGGTCGGGGTGTGCACGGCCGTCCTTGGCGTGCTCTTCTCTCCCCCGCTCTTCTCCTACATGGGGGTCAGCGGGCACATCCTCGACATGACGATCCAGTACTCCAATCTCATATTCCTCGGGTTCGTGTTCCTGTTCATTGGCTTCGTATCGCAGGGGATAATCCAGGCGGGAGGCGACACCGTCACCCCTACGAGGAACCTGTTCATCTCCATCGTGATAAACGTGATACTCGACCCTGTCTTCATATTCGGCATAGGGCCCTTCCCCGCCATGGGACTTGTAGGCGCCGGCGTCGCGACGGTGTTCGCGCGCCTGGTGGGGGCCATGCTGAACGTGTGGCATGTCTTCGCGGGCAAGGCCCTGGTCAAGATCGATCCCAAGTGCTTCAGGCCCGATTCCTCCATATTCCTCAGGATAGTCAGCATAGGCCTTCCATCGTCAATAAGCCTCTCCATGAACAGCGTCGGCATGATACTGCTTATGGGGCTCGTGGGGACCTTCGGCACGGCCGCCATCGCCGCCTTCGGTGTCGGGATGAGGCTGGAGTCCCTGGCGATACTGCCGGTGATAGGACTCGTGAACGCCCTAATCCCCTTCATCGGGCAGAACCTGGGCGCGGGGAGGCAGGACAGGGCGAGGAGGGCGACGACGCTGTCTTGCTATGCGGTCATACTGTTCATGCTGGTGTTCACGGCCATGTGGTTCTTCGTCCCCAGGCTGATATTCTCCCCCTTCACGTCCGACGCCGCCATCCTGGACATAGGGGAGGGCTATTTCAGGATTATATCGTTCGGGTACGTGTTCCTCGGACTCTCATTCATCCTTGGAGCGGCCTTCCAGGCGGCCGGCCGCACGGGGCTGCAGCTGTGGGTCAACGGCCTGAGGTGGGCATTGGCGATAGGCATCGCCTATTCGTTGGTTTCCGGCTTCGGCCTTGACGGGGTATGGGCGGGCTTCCCGCTCGGCAATTTCTTCGCCTTCCTGGTAGCGTTCGTTGTGCTTAAATCGGGATACTGGCTGCATGGCTGGGAAGAGAAGAAGGACCATGAGCGGAGTGAGCGGTGAAGAAAGCTTTTATTCTGCTCCGCAAATTCATTTAGAATGAGCCTGATAGACATTCCGGAATACCCCCGGATCAGGGCCATAGAGATCAGAGACAAGCCCCTGTTCGACAAGGCCTTCAAGGAGATGCAGCCGAAGATATCCGAGTTCACGTTCACCAACCTTTTCGTGTGGGGCAAGGCGAGAGGATACAAGGTCAGCCGGTCGGACGGGCACATCCTCGTGCATCATGTAGAGGGTGGAAGGGCTGTGTTCTTCTCTCCCATAGGCCCCGAACCCGACAGGGTGATCCTTGGCCTGTTCCGCGAGCACGGGGACAATGTTTCGTTCATCAGGGTTCCGCTCGAGGTCGCGTCCAGGCTGCCGGACAAGGATGTCCTGAAAGCCGAGGACAGGGACAGCTTCGACTACGTCTACAAGAGAAATGATCTTGCAGAGCTGAGAGGGGCGAAGTACTATCCGAAGAGGTCGTTCGCGGAGAAGGCCATGAAGTACGGCCCGATTATACTCGACGACCTCTGCGTCGACTCCGAGATGCATAAGTTCATCAGGCTCGAGCAGGAATGGTGCGACCTCAGGGGCTGCGACAAGGACAAGGCCCTGGGGGAGGAGGAGAGGGCCATCTACGCGCTGTTCGGCAACAAGGACGTTCTGGGGGTCACCTGCGTGGCGGTCGAGATAGAGGGGAGGGTCGTCGCGTTCGCCCTCACCGAGGAACTCAACGACGAAACCTGCGTTGTCCATTTCGAGAAGGCCGACACCAGCTTGGTCGGCATGTACCAGCTGGTCAACAGGGAGTTCGCCAGGAGGGTTTCGGAGCGCCACAGGTACATAAACAGGGAGCAGGACCTCGGCATACAGGGCCTGCGCAAGGCCAAGCTGAGCTATTATCCGGCCTTCTTGGTGAAGAAGTTCAACGTGACCATGAAAAGCTAGGTTCTTCCAGCCGCCGCTGGTTACAGTTTCATTCCTTCTTCCCGGGATTTCTCGGATGATTCATCGACTGAGACGCGTCGCCAGGACGTCCGTTATCGTCCCGTAGACTATCCCTGCCCCGATGAAGATGGCCGCCCCGCCGTAGAACGATATTCCCACGCTGACGATCGCTCCCAGTATGCCTCCTCTCAACGCAGCGTTCGCGGGATCGCCCTTGAGCATCTTGATGGGCCCGGACAGCCCTATCACCAATCCCATGAGGAGCCTGCTGTAGAATATGGTCAACAGGTACGTCATGGTCATCTCGAAGCCCGGGATCTCCACGGCCGATGTCCCATAGGCGCAGCCGAAACCGAAAAATGCGGCGACGATCAGAGCGATTCCCATCCTTCTGGGATTAATTCCTTCCATTGAAAGATGTTGTTTTCAGGCCTAATAAATATACATCATTCGAAGAATTCCCCCGTGAAGAGGACCTCATCCCCCAACCATGAGCAGCCGTTCTCCACGAAATTGGCAGGATCGCTGCCGTCACACGCCCTTGAGATGTTCGTCGAAGAACCCTATTACCCTTCTTTCGTACTCCGTTCTCTCCGTGTGGAATGCGGCGACGTGTGGAGTGTCATCGAGAAGCCATAGCTCCTTTGGCTCCTCGGCCATGTCGTAAAGAAGCCTCGCGTCATCGAGCCCGACGAGGTGGTCACTGTCACCCTGTATTATAAGCAGGGCGTTGGGGCTTATCCCCTGCACGTAGCTGATGGGAAGGTTGTCATCGAGGTTCATGCCCCTGGCCCTGGCGAACAGGAGCGTCAGGAAGCTGAAGGGGGGCGGGAGATTGTTGTCCACGGCCTTGGCTATCAGCCTGGACCTGTCAGCGAAAGCGCTGTCCGCAACGACCGCCTTGATATCATCAGTCTGTCCTGCGGTCGTTATGGCCGTTGCCCCTCCCATCGAGAAGCCCAGCACCCCTATGCTGGCCGGATTTGCCATTTCATTGACGAATCCGATCGCCGCCTTGAGGTCTTCGACCTCGAGCCACCCGAGGGTGGCAAGGTCCCCCCCGCTCTCCCCGTGGGCCCTGAAATCGAACATGAAGACGCTGTATCCGTTCCTGTATAGCATCTCGGCCACCCCTATGACGTCCCCCTTGCTCGAGCCGTGCCCGTGGCACACTACGACCAGCGCATTTGATGCGTCATTTGGCATGAGCCATCCGTCCAGCTCAACGCCGTCTGAAGAGCTGAAGACGACGTGTTCGTAATCCTCGGCGAAGTACGATGGGGTGACGGCGCTGGTCCTCCTCTGGGGATGGAAGAACGCATAGGACTGGTAGAATGGGGTGACCGAAATAAGGACAAGCAGAATGAGCAGCGCCATGCCGGCGGCTCTGAGCGCCTCGGGTTGCTTTCCCGGTCTTCCCATAAAAGGAATTTATATTAATATATTATATATGATTCTTCTTCTACTGAATGCCGGAAAACTACGATGTCCTGGGTGCCGTAAAGCCCCGGGAGGGTCGCCAATGGGCCCTACAAGAACGGGAATACTTGAGCTGAGGACACACAAGAAACAGATAGAAAAGAAGGAAACCAAGAAGATGGAGGTCAGGTAGTCATGCTGGCAGCGGTTTTCTTGCTCCGATAAATAATAAAGTCAATTCTATACCGAAAGAGTCGGTAATCCGACAAACCCATTCTGATAGCCTATTAAAAACAGGCTAACCTATTAAATATATGGATTTGATTCAACTTTTTATTTTTGCTGCAATAGGCACATTCACTGGTTTTATTAGCGGGATATTTGGTATAGGAGGAGGTTCTATCAGAATCCCGTTGCTTGCAATGACGGGAATGACTCTGATCCATGCTTTTGCAACGAATATGTTTGCAATACCCTTTTCTTCAAGTATTGGTGCGTATACTCAGAGAAAAAACATAGGCTGGAATATAACAAAGCCTTTTGTTGCAGGCGCTCTGATAGGGATAGTAATTGCCACTCTTATTGTGGGCTTTGTATCAAGCCAGTTCCTTGCAACCGTCTTCCTTTTTTCCGCATTTCTAACAATTTTCGGACTTTACCTGAACAGGATCAGTCCCAGAGTCTATAACAAAATAAGGCCTACATGGTTTAACCTATTCTGCGGTGGATTTATCGCGAATCTTATTATTGGAATGAGGGGAGGCAGCGGAGGGACGGCTTTTCCCCCTCTGCTGCGGGCAATGCACATAAAAATGCACAGCGCAATAGCAACATCCTTATTTGCAGGGGTATTCTCCTCTTTGGTGGCTCTTGGGATATATTTTACGAGGGGGGATATAATCTTTTTTCCAGCAGTTATCGTAGCAATAACTGGTATCGTCGGCTCATACATTGGAAGCAAACTATCCATGCAGACAGAATCAAAATTGCTTAAATTGGGCTTGGCCGTATTGGTTTTTGTTTTTGCTTGCACAGTCCTTTACAGAGAATTCTTTTAGAACGGTTAGATTTATCCCTTCGGAATATATAACTGGCTTATATATTGAATTTTACTCTGTCTTCCGCTTTATTCCCTTTTACAGGTTTTAAAATAGACATCTCTTTCTTCATATTGATAAATTAGGAACAATTTATGTCTTGTTTATAAATCCTGAATCCAACTATGATTATCACTTTTCCTAACATGGACAAACTGTATTAGAGCCCCGGGAGGGATTTGAACCCTCGACCTGCAGTTTCCACCACAGCGTGTTTACGAGATTCGGCTATTTTCTGCCGCTCTTCCAACTGAGCTACCGAGGCGAGTCGATCAATTCTGGATATTGCTTTCTTATCCTATTAATATGACGAATATTTGATATACCGATTGTAATTATAAATTTCTTCACTTCGTCGTACCCATTCAAATACAGAGAGTTTTTTCTTTTACAGGGTCTTGGTTTTAATTTCAATTGATGCAATATCCCTGAAATCTGATTCAATAATCTTCTATTATCCATATGAAATTCAATTCTAATATATGGTTTTCGATAAATTTTTCTCTTATCGTAATATACAGAACCATCGGTATCAAATATTCCTCTGATGGTATATTTCGAATAATCAGGAAATTGAACAAGAATCTTCTTTGGTATCACGACTTTCGCAAATTTTCCATGACCAGCCGGAATTCCTAAACCAATAAGCCATAGAACGAACTCTTTGTTGTCTATTCTGAGTCTGATAGCACCATACCTCTCGCGTATCTTCGGATAATAACCCAATTCGCTGATTATTAACGGTTTTAAGAAAGAGTTGTAATAAAATTCGTCCAATACGGGATGGCCAGCAATCTCCACATAATTGCCCTTATAATAAATATTTCCGTCTCCAATGATGGCACCAATTAGTTCGCATGTTTCCGGTTTAATTCTCACTTGCTTGTTTATAAACAGTGTATTTTAATATCACATGTTTCATTCATTTTTCAATATTTTAACAATTGAATCATATTATCGTTATGAAAGAGGCCATGTTCTACGAAGCGGCGAAGAAAGAAACAGTCAACTGCAGGCTTTGCGCTAGGCGATGCAAGAGGATCAAGCCAGGGAAGACCGGATTCTGCGGCGTGCGGAAGAACGTGGACGGCAAGCTTTATTCGCTCGTCTACGGGAAGGCGTGCTCGGCCGCGGCGGATCCCATCGAGAAGAAGCCGCTGTTCCATTTCGCCCCGGGGACCATGTGCCTCTCCATAGCGACCGTCGGCTGCAACTTCAGGTGCCTGCACTGCCAGAACTGGGAGATATCCCAGGGATACGGGGAGATCGACGGGAAAGACCTGGAGCCGGAGAAAGTCGTCGGGCTCGCGAAGGGGCAGGGGATGAAGGGCATCGCATACACTTACACAGAGCCCACGGTCTTCTACGAGTACGCATACGATACCATGCGCCTTGCCAGGAAAGCTGGGCTATACAACGTCTGGGTGAGCAACGGCTACACGACTCCGGAAGCGATAAAGCACATGTCCAAGCTCCTCGACGCGGTGAACGTGGATGTTAAGGGGAACGACGAGTTCTATAAGAAGGTCTGCAAGACCCCGGGGCTGCAGCCGGTCTACGACGCCCTGCTCGCATACAAGGAGGCCGGGGTGTGGGTCGAGGTCACGAACCTCGTCATACCCGGCTACAACGACAATGAAAAGGACATTCGCGGAATCGTCCGGTGGCTGCATGATAACATGGGCCCAGACACACCCCTGCACTTCTCCGCGTTCTTCCCGAACTTCAAGCTGACGAACGTCGGTCCGACCCCGCCGAAGACTCTCGAGAAAGCTTATGGAATAGCCAAGGATGCCGGTATGAGATGGGTATACCTCGGTAACGTCCCGGGGTCGGCTTACGAGTCGACGGCCTGCCCGAGGTGCGGGAAGGTGATTATCAAGAGGATCGGCTACACCATTGCTAAATACGGTGACCGGTGCAAGGAATGCGGGGTCAAGGTCCCCATAGCGGGTGCCAAATGGCTCTGATCCGCGTTGCTTCGGAGAGCCGGGCGGGGTGACAAGGAATTTAAATGAGCAAGGCGGTTAATGTTTATGGCCCATGACATAATGGACACGGTGAGGAAGAGGCTCAAGGACGGCTGGCTGAAGGCGTGGATAGCGGTCGAGGTGGTCGCGATAACACCGGATGCTGCCGACAGCAGCCTGCGCAAGCACATGGAGAAGATCGGCAGGGAGGAGTTCTGCCTGATGTACAAGCAGGAGTTCAAGGAGCCGCAGAAGATACCCCACCCGTTCGAGCGTGGGAAGGACGCGTATTCGCAGGTCGTGGAGGCGGAGATCGTCGCCAGGCGCTTCGAGGACCTGCTGTTCCTGGTCATGAACTACGCGCCGAGCAGCATAGAGATACTGGAACCGAGCGAGATAAGGCTCAAGCTGGGGGAGGCGCAGGGGGTCCTGAACTCCATATCGGAGCTCATTCACAAGTTCGCCATGTCGCACGCCGGCGGGGTAATGATAGACGCGGAATGAAAAGCGGGATTATTGTTCCGTATCGCCGATATCCGCCCCCGGCGGCGACCGGATAACATTTATAAATACGTTATGCAATAATTAATCAACGATTGAGTGAGCACCTGGTTCTCATGTTAGAAGAAATTCAGCAGAAGGTCAAGACAGGGACTACGACCGTGGGGATCGTAGCGAAGGACGGGATAGTCCTGGCTGCGGAAAGGAAGGCGACGATGGGATACCTCGTAGCCAGCCAGGACGCGCAGAAGATATACGAGATAGACGATAGGTTGGGGATGACGATCGCCGGCATGGTGGGGGACGCGCAGGCGCTGATAAGGTACATCAGGGCGGAGCTGAAGCTCTACAGGCTGCAGGAAGAGAAGCCCATCGAGCTGGAGGCCGCATCCACGCTGATCGCGAACATCCTGTACAGCAGGAGGTTCTATCCGTACATCGTTCAGCTCGTGGTCGCGGGATACGACAGCAAGCCGAGCCTCTTCACGCTTTCACCTGACGGGTCCGTCATGCCGGAGAAGTTCTTCTCCACCGGCTCGGGCTCGCCGATAGCTTTCGGGGTGCTCGAGAACGATTTCAAGGACGGCATGAGCATCGACGAAGCCAAGAAGGTGGCCGTGAGGGCCGTGAGGGCGGCGACCAAGAGGGACATCGCGAGCGGGGGCAGCGGGATAGACGCCGTCGTGATCAACAAGTCGGGTTTCAAGAGACTGGGCGAAGACGAAGTCAAGAAGCTGGCCGGATGAAGTTAAGCTTTTACCGGGAGTGAATTTTAATCAGATTTTTAAAGAGGTGGAACAGTGAGCATACTGAAAGAGCTAGAAGCCAATCTTCCCAAGGACGCGGACATAACGGAGGCCAAGTTCGAGGGCTCGGAGATGGTGCTGTACACGAAGAACGCGGGCTTCTTCAAGAACAGCGATGGCGTGGTCAGGAGCATCGTGAGCAGCCTGAAGAAGAGGATCGAGATAAGGCCGGACCAGTCGATAACGATCGAGCCCGAGAAGGCGAAGAAGCTGATAGAGAAGATAGTGCCGCAGGAGGCCAACATAAAGGCGATATACTTCGAGCCCGACCTGGGCAAGGTCGTCATCGAGTCAGCGAAGCCCGGGCTGGTCATCGGCAAGGGCGGGGAGACCTACAGGAGGATCAAGAGCGAGACCTGCTGGCTGCCCAAGATCGAGAGGGCCCCCGCCATAGAATCGGACATAGTCCGGGCCGTCAGGAACCTGCTGCACAGCGAGATCAACTACAGGAAGGTGTTCCTGAACAAGATAGGCCAGAAGATAAACTCGCCGCCCCACGTTCCAAAGGACAAGGAATGGGTCAGGCTTTCCTTCCTGGGCGGCGCGAGGCAGGTGGGCCGGAGCTGCATACTGCTGCAGACATCGAACTCGAACATAATGCTGGACTGCGGGGTCGACGTCGGGTCGGACACCCAGCCCCACGTGGACTCCCCCGATTTCGACATGGAGAAGCTCGACGCCGTCGTCGTCAGCCACAGCCACCTGGACCACTGCGGGTTCGTTCCCTGGCTGTACGAGAACGGGTATACCGGGCCCATGTACTGCACCGCCCCCACGCGCGACCTCATGGTGCTGCTCTGCCTGGACTACGTGGACGTCTGCCAGAGGGAGGGCAAGAACGTGCTTTACACCAAGAAATCCATCGAGAAGGTGGTCAAGCACACGGTGGCGCTCGGGTACGGGGAGGTGAGCGACATCTCTCCCGACGTCAGGCTCACCCTTGAGCCGGCCGGGCACCTGCTTGGATCGTCACTGGTGCACCTGCACATAGGCGACGGCCTGCACAACGTCCTGTACACGGGCGACATGAAGTTCGGCCCATCGAGGCTGTTCGAGGCAGCTTCCACCAGGTTCCAGAGGGTGGAGACCCTGCTCATGGAGTCCACATACGGCGGCTCCGACGACGTCATGCCTGGGAGGGTGCAGACCGAGAAGGACATGATGGCCATCATCGACAGGACCATGAAGAGGGGAGGCAAGGTGCTCATACCGGCGTTCGCCGTCGGCAGGGCGCAGGAGGTGATGGCCGTGCTCGCCGGCAACGGCTTCGACCACACCGTCTGGATGGAGGGCATGCTGTGGGATTCCACCGCCATCCACACCGCGTACCCGGAGTATCTCTCCAAGTACATGCAGAGGGACATATTCCACAGGGGGATCAATCCATTCATATCTGACATATTCCACAGGGTCGTCCCCAAGGAGAGGAACGGCATTCTCGACTCGACCGATCCCGGGGTGGTCATAGCGACCTCGGGCATGCTGATAGGCGGCCCGGCGGTCGAATACCTGAAGGCGCTCGCCCCGGACAAGAAGAACACGCTCCTCTTCGTCGGCTACCAGGCCGAGGGCACCATGGGGCGCCGGGTCCAGAGGGGCTGGAAGGAGATACCCCTCTCGAGGGAGAGCGGGAAGACGAGGTCCGTTCCCATCAATCTCGAGGTCGAGACGGTCCACGGTTTGTCGGGCCACTCCGACAGGAAGCAGCTGGTGAGCTATGTCTACAACCTTCCCGGCAAGCTCGAGAGGATACTGACGAACCACGGGGAGAACTTCAAGTGCCTGGAACTGACCAGGGACCTGCACAGGATATTCAAGTGCGAGACCATCGCCCCCAAGAACCTCGAAGCCGTCAGGCTGAAATAGGAACGGATCGGCATCGATTTCTCTTCTGCACGTCCACGTCATGCCAGAAACAACGGGATTCAGAGGCTGTCAAGGAACTGTATTCCGGCCGCGGCCTTGTCCTCCGGCGCGAGCCGCCTGTCCTTTGCGGACAGGGAGACGGTCTCGACCCCGCCCATGGCGCCTTCCTCCGTCCGCTTCCTGGCCTCGAAGTCGTCCCAGACTATCCTGCTGAACTTCTCGCTGCAGGCCCTGCAGACGAAGGTCTGCTTGATCAGCAGCTTCATCGGCTGCATGTTGTCCATGACCTTCACGAGGTCCTCCTCGCCGAGGAAGGCCCCTCCTCCGCACTTGGGGCAGTTCATGATAATTATATTGCGCGTTTGGCTTAAAAATCAGATTCCGCGACGCGCGGATCGTGGGCTTTCTGGCATCAGGCAGTGGTCAAAGCCTTCGAGGAAGAACGGTCATCATGGCCTCTGCACGTAACCGGGGTTGGGCTCGAACAGGATGCCCTCCCTCTTGAGCTTGTCTATGAGGTCGTCCACTTCCACCGATTCTATGCCCTCCTTCGCGGCCGCGTCCCTGAGCTTCGTCACCGGGACTATGTCCCTCTTGTCGCCGGAGAGCTTGTCGATGATGTTGAGGATCTTGGTGATCTTCGACCTCTCGCTGAAGGGCGTGCCGCCCTCGCTCTTGTCCACGTCTATCTCGCCCGTCTCTATGTCCGAGCCCAGGTCCTTGAGGCTGGCCTTCATCAGGTCTATCGCCCTCAGGGCGTCCGACTTCCGGATCGTGTCCGATAGCTGGACCTTCGCGCTCGCCTCGGCAAGCCTCATGAGGCCCTCGAACTGCCTGAGCGTTATGGGCACGGGGGCCCTGCCTCCCTCCGCCCTGCCCCTGGTCTTGACGTAGAAGTTCTTCAGCAGCTTGCTGACCTCGGGCGACAGGGTGGGCTTGCAGTGCTCCTTCGCGTAGGCGACGTACTTCCTTATCATCTCCGGCGGTATGCTGGGGGTGACCAAGT
>JAFGSV010000001.1 GCA_016934325.1 Candidatus Aenigmatarchaeota archaeon
AGAGTTCGGCCAGCTCATGAGGTGGGTAGACCAATTCAAGAGGCTGCACGTGAAGGCGAACGCGGACACCCCGCACGACGCGGAGATCGCAAAGAAGTTCGGCGCCGAAGGCATCGGTCTTACCAGGACCGAGCACATGTTCTTCAAGCCCGAGAGGATAATGGCCGTAAGGGAGATGATACTGGCTGAGACCGTGGAGGAAAGGAAGAAGTCCCTGAACAAGATCCTGCCGTACCAGAAGCAGGATTTCAAGGGCCTGTTCAAGGTCATGAGCGGGCTGCCCATAATCATAAGGCTGCTCGACCCACCGCTGCATGAGTTCCTACCCAAGGAAGATAAGGACATCAGGGAATTGGCGAATAAGATGGGACTGTCAACCGAGAAGCTCAAGGAAACCATAAATTCCCTTCACGAGTTCAACCCGATGCTGGGATTCAGGGGATGCAGGCTGGGAGTCAAGTATGCCGAGATAAACGAGATGCAGGTGAGGGCGATATTCGAGGCTGCCCTAGAGGCAAAGCGCGAGGGGAACGTCCCTCTGCCCGAGATCGAGGTTCCCCTGGTCGGCAACGTGAACGAGTTCCTGCTCATCAAGGAGATAATCGAGAAGGTCGCCAAGGAGATGGATGTCAAGGGCAAGATCAAGTACAAGATAGGGACCATGATAGAGGTCCCGAGGGCGGCCATCACAGCGGACGAGATAGCGAAGGAGGCCGACTTCATGTCCTTCGGCACCAACGACCTCACGCAGATGGGTTGCGGGTTCAGCAGGGACGACGCGGGCAAGTTCCTGGGCATATACGTCCAGAAGGGCATCTACAAGGCGGACCCGTTCCAGTCGATCGACCAGAAGGGGATCGGCGGCCTCATGCGGATATGCATCGAGAAGGCAAGGAGCGTCAAGCCACATATAGAGATAGGCATATGCGGAGAGCACGGCGGCGAGACGGAATCCGTCAAGTTCTGCCACAGGATAGGGCTCAACGACGTGAGCTGCTCGCCCTTCAGGGTCCCGATAGCGAGGCTGGCGGCCGCGCAGGCCGCGATCGAGGACAAGAAGCGCTGATGCTTCCGCGTCTTCGTTGAAACATCCTGTCCCCTTTTCTCAAGGATATCCGATTTTCATAAATAAAAGTATGAGAAGCGAAGATAATCCTTATGGGACGCAAGAAAGCCGCGGAGAAAGGGGAAAGGGACAACCTCGGCGTGACCGTGACCCGCAAGGAGGATTTCAGCAAGTGGTACACGGAGATCGTCAGGAAGGGCGGCTTCAAGGACCAGAGGACCCCGATCAAGGGATTCGACGTGATCCAGCCGTGGGGCTACGCGCTGTGGGAGAGGATCCAGGGCGCCTACGACGCGCTGCTGAAGGAGCATGGCATCCAGAACTGCTATTTCCCCATGCTCATACCGGAGAGCTTCATCGAGAAGGAGAGGGAGCATTTCAAGGGATTCGAGGCGGAGACCGCGAACGTCACCGAGGTCGGTTCCGAGCCGCTCAGCGAGAAGCTCGTCATAAGGCCGACGAGCGAGACCATCGCATACCACATGTTCACCAAGTGGATAAGGAGCCACAGGGACCTGCCATTCAAGATAAACCAGTGGTGCAACATCGTGAGATGGGACACCAAGGTCACGAAGCCGTTCATCCGGGACAGGGAATTCCTGTGGTCCGAGGTCCATACGGCCCATGCCTCGCTGGAGGACGGCCTCAGGCAGATCGACGATTACGCCGAGATAAACGACAGGTTCCATGAGCAGCTAGCAATGGCAGCCATGGTCCTTAGGAGAACGGAAAAGGACAAGTTCCCGGGGGCCGAGTTCTCCGTCGCCTACGATACGCTGGTCCAGGACGGCAAGGTTTTCCAGGGGCCTGGAGGGCACTTCCTCGGCCAGAACTTCTCGAAGCCGTTCGGGATCAAGTTCACGCACGATGACGGCAGGAAGGAATACGTCTGGCAGACCTGCCTGGGCATGACGACGAGGCAGATAGGGGGCCTAATCATGCAGCACGGGGACGACAAGGGGGCGATACTCCCACCCGCCATCGCGCCGGTCCAGGCCGTCATAGTTCCCATCATATTCAAGGGCAAGGAGAAGAAGGTGATCGACCAGGCGAAGAAGCTCAAGGAAAAGCTCTGCTCGCTCGGCGTCCGGGCGCTGCTCGACGAGAGGGAGTACTCGGCGGGCTACAAGTTCAACGACTGGGAGCTGAAGGGCGTCCCGCTCAGGCTCGAGCTGGGCCCCAAGGACCTGGAGAAGAACGAGGTGACGCTTGTGAAGAGGAACGACGGCAAGAAGAGCAGCCTGAAGCTGAGCGGACTGGCCAAGATAAGGGGCGTCCTCGATTCCATACAGAAGGAGATGCTCGAGAAGTCCAGGAGGAACCTCGAGGCGAACACGAGGGACGCAAGGGGCATGAAAGAGCTGAAGAAGTCCGTCGAGAAGGGCGGCTTCTCGAGGGCCAACTGGTGCGGCTCGGGTGAATGCGAGGACACGATAAAGGACCAGACCGGCGCTGGCATCAGGGGAAGCATCTACGGGAAGTCGGAGCAGACCTTCGGAGACTGCGTGTGCTGCGGGAAGAAGGCGGAGTCGGTGGTCTACATCGCCAAGGCTTACTGATTCCGGGATGAGGGAATCATTTGATATTGAGAAATGGCGGGTTCTAAGGGTTGTTATTTTTTTCCGGCAAGGGGGCGGATATCCCGAGCAGATATTCACTAGAAGAAAAGTACGCATCGACCCTTCTTCCATTCAACCTGAAAGCATATTTGCAGCGGGTGATACCCGCCATGTCTGAGAAAACGCCGTTTATCTCGCTTTGATCGGTCAACAATAGACCCGCGCTTTTCTTATTATCACTCATGATATCGAGGTGCAATACCTTCCTAGTAACTTCACCGCTCTTTTCGTTCCTGTACGTGGCGCGGTTTATCGTCGCTCCTACCGGTTCGATAACGTGGGAAAAGATATCGTCTAATCGGGCGGTGTCCATCAGACCGCTGCAGTATAGCGTCCTCCCGCCCTTTCCTTTCCGGATAGCCATGACATTTCACCCAGGCCTGATATATACCTGATTGATACTTGGAGCGAAATTTTTTTAAATCAATTAAATAACCGGCAATTCTATAAAAACATGGAAAAACCGCTTCAAATCTTTTTAATCAGCGGGCATAATACATAATATAGTAACAACTGGATTCGTTACGGCGCCAGGTGATTCGATGGCTAAGTTGCCAATAGCACCATTCGAGAAGATACTCAAGGAGAACGGGGCGAAGAGGGTCTCGTTCTCGGCGGGGGAGGCCCTGGCTGAGCTTGTCGGGGACATAGCCGCCGAGGTTTCCAGGAACGCGAGCACTCTGGCCGAGCACGCCGGCAGGAAGACCGTCGTCAGGAAGGACGTCGAGCTTGCGAGGAAGAACCTCAGGATCAGCTTATAATGAAAGGGGCAAAGTCGGGGGTCAGGAGCAGGAAGAAGCCCGGATGGCAGCAGGACATAGCGAGGGAGAGGATAGAGATCCTGTTCGCGAATGCGGAAAAGGAGTTCTCAAGGCATCCTGCCAGGTCGCACAGGTACGCGGAGCTGGCCAGGAAGATAGGCATGAGGTACAACGTCAGCATCCCCAAAAAGATAAAAGGAAGGGTATGCAAGAAATGTAATAGGTACCTCTTTCCGGGCATCAACGCGAAAGTGAGGACAAGCAGCGCCAGGCAGGCGATGGAGGTCAGGTGCCTGGAATGCGGGCACGTCGCGAGGCACCCCTACTCGAAGGAGAAGAGAAAATGATCGACCTGAGGATCGTGACCATTTCCAGCCTGCTCATCATATTCACCTCCGTCTTCTTCATACACTTCGCCTTCAACAACTTCGTCACACTGAGCGAGTACTGCGCAGCAAAGGGCGGCGACATGTGCCGGCCGGACAACCTGCTTCTGTTCTTCGCCTTCAGCTTCTCGTTCGTTTCGGCTTTCATCGTCGTGATAGAGACCACGATATACTTCATGTTCCGGAGCCTGGAGCTGTTCGCCCATATGTCAGAGAAGAGGGAAAAGAGGGCAAAATGAATTCATGAAGGGATGATGGCGATGAAACCGGTGATGATGCTAGGAATCCTCATAATAATAATCTCCACGCTGTTCATAATCCTCATCTTCAACACGCTGGTCAGCGCGAACATAAAGTGCCTCGGAGACCCCGAGAATCCGAGGGTGATGACCTGCAACCTGCAGAAGTTCAACGTGGACATGGTGTTCGGGCTCATGCTCGTGTGCTTCTTCGCGCTGCTGGACATGGCGGCCTTCTATCTGATCTTCACCGGCGCCGCCATCTGAGCCCTTTCCCTCGCGATTGTTTTTGATGCTTTTTAA
The DNA here is from genome assembly GCA_016934325.1 of Candidatus Aenigmatarchaeota archaeon. Taxonomy (GTDB): domain Archaea; phylum Aenigmatarchaeota; class Aenigmatarchaeia; order QMZP01; family JAFGSV01; genus JAFGSV01. The sequence goes on from JAFGSV010000001.1 coordinate 4,375, forward strand.
AACCTTTTATATATTTAATGTGCAATATTATTGAAAATACAACAAGCCGTGGTTACATGACCGTCGAAAGGGAATCGTCAACGGAGCAGCATATAAGGGATGTCGCGCAGAGGCTCAAGGCTCTGCCGGAGCTCAAGCCGCCCGAATGGTCAAGTTTCGTCAAGACGGGCGTCCACAACCAGAGGCCCCCGCAGGACCCCGACTGGTGGTGGATAAGGGCAGCGGCAGTGCTGAGGAAGATCGAGCGTTCCGGCAGCCTGGGAACGCAGAAGCTCAGGAAGGTCTACGGAGGCAGGAAGAACAGGGGTCACAAGCCGGAGCACAAGTTCAAGGCGTCCGGATCCGTGCTGAGGAAGATCCTGCAGCAGCTCGAGTCGGCTGGCCTGGTTTCGAAGACGAAGAAGCACGGCAGGGCGATTACCCAGAAGGGCAGCGCGATGCTGCTAGAAGCGGCGAAAGGTTTGAAGGGCAAGTCATAATGAACGGGATGGATGGACAGAATCTGGGTCCTGAGGATATGCAGCAGCTGAATCAGATAGAGGAGCTCAAGAAGCAGCTCATGACCAAGATGCTGAGCAAGGAGGCGTTCGAGAGGCTTGGCCGCGTCCGGGCAGTCAACCCGGAGCTCGCCTCGCAGGTCGAGCTGTACCTCATACAGGTGTACCAGACCGGGAAGATGCAGGACAAGATAAGCGACAGGAAGATGAAGGACATACTGGGGCTGATTTCGCAGCACAAGAAGAGGGATTTCAGGATAAAGAGGGCATGAGCAGGAACAAGTCGTCCGCCAAGAAGAGGAAGCTGTCGGCACTGGCGAGGATAAGGCCGAGCCCCAGGTGGGCCGACATAAAGAAGTTCAGCCTGAAGAGGGCCAGGAGCAGGAGGATCAGGGTGAACGTGAAGAAATGGAGAAGGGACAAGCTGAAGATTTGAATTCTGGGTGATGCATGATGGCGAAGAAGAAAGAGCCGGAGGTGAAGTCTGAGCATGTCTTCACGATCCCGCTGAGGAGCGAGTGGTTGGGCACCAGGCGCGTGATGAGGGCGAAGAGGTCCGTGAGCACGATCAGGGGCTTCATCATCAGGAACACGCGAGCCAAGTCCGTCAGGATATCCGCCAAGCTAAACGATTCGCTCTGGGCGGGCGGGGCGAAGAATCCCCCGTCCAGGATCAGGGTCAAGGCGAGCGTGGATTCCGAGGGAGTGGCGAGCGTCAAGCTGCCGCATGAGATAACCCTCGAGGAAGAGAAGAAGAAGTTCCTTGAAGAGAAGAAGGCGAAGGGCAAGGAAGAGGCCAAGTCGGAATCACCCGATATAAAGGGTGAAGTCAAGGCGGAGGCGGCCAAGGAAGCAGCGACGGAGCCTGCCGATAAGAAGGTGGAGGGGGATATGAAAGTGAAAGAAGAGCCTGCACCAGCGCCGGAAGAGAAGGGATGAGCCAAGCGGTTCACGGGATACAGGGCATGTTATTAATTCTCAGCGCGTTAAATCCCATATGGCATGGCAGCTGAAAGGGCAGGCCGGGGATTTCATGGTCTATGAAATCCTCGACGACGTGACGGAGCAGAGATGGAAGGAAAAGCTGAGCAGGATCCGGGGAGATGGCTCAAAGAGAGAAAGGGGCCGCTATCTCTGGATGACCATGCGAAAGCATGACCTTGACTTCTTCAGGGCCATCGACATGCTCGCGAAATCCCTTGGCATAAGCACAAGGTCCATATCATATTCCGGGACGAAGGACAAGCGGGCGGTCACAAGCCAGACGATCTCCGTCTTCGGCATCGATGAGAAGGACGCCGGGAAGATCGCCATCAATGGGATGGAGCTATCCGGTTTCAGGTTCAGGCACAGGCACGTGAGGCTCGGTGAGCATTCGGGCAACCGCTTCAGGATAACCGTCAGGAATGTCGAGCCGGATGAGATGGATTGGGTCAAGCGAAGCCTTGGGGATATGAAGCGTGAAGGTATGGTGAACTATTTCGGGGAGCAGAGGTTCGGCTCGTGCCGCCATGTCGACGATGAGGTGGGGAAGCACATAATCCTGGGCGAATTCAAGGAAGCCGTGATGAGCTTCCTGACCGTGACTTCCGATTCCGAGCCCGCGGCTACGAGGGAGGCCAGGAGGAACCTCATGAGGACCGGAGACCTGGCTGCCGCGTCGAGGGAATTCCCGGTTTCGCTGGGCCACGAGCATGCAATGATATCCCATCTTGCCAGGAGGCCCGATGATTGCATCGGGGCGCTAAGGAGGCTTCCCCTGAGGCTGCTCAAGCTGTTCGTTCACGCATACCAGTCGATGATATGGAACAAGGCCGCCGGGGCCGTCCTGGCCGAAGGAAGGGGGCAGGCATGCATACCGATACCCGGATACAAGACCAGGCTTGGACGGTACGGGAAGCTGAAGGGAGTGCTTGAAAGGGTCATGAAAGACGAGGGAATCAAGACCGGGATGTTCAGGGTCGGGGCTTTCCCACGCCTCTCATCCGCCGGTTCGGAACGCAATCTTCTCGTGCACCCGGCCAACCTCTCATGTTCCATAGAAGATGACGACCTGAACAAGGGAATGAAGAAGCTCCTGCTCAGCTTCGGGCTTCCCAGCGGGAGCTATGCTACGGAGCTTGTCAGGCAGATACAGACCAATGCCGATGGCAGATTCGCTGACGGATTATAAGCTTAATAAACGTGGAATGGGAATTCTTAATATGGAAGGGGGAGATGCGACAGGCCCGGGAAGCGCGACGAGCTGGGGCACTGACAAGGGAGCAGCGGGCAACAAATGCCCGGTTTGCGGCGCCCCCGGCGGCAAGCAGAGGTGCGCCGAGTGCGGGTGGAGCGTCGAGGAGCTCGGCGCCGTCTTCAGCGACAGCCTCAAGGACCCGGTCACCACGCTGATAAACGCCAAGGAGAAGTTCCTGTCCCTGAAGCAGGACAAGAAGAGGCTCGAGGAGAACGTCAAGTCGCTCATGATCAACAACAACAAGTTCTCGGAGCTGGTCCAGGCTATGGCGGCTGAGATACAGAGGATCAAGTCTGTCAAGAAGATCAAGTACGGCTACAACTACGGCGAGGGCGGCTGGGGGGAGATAGACGAGTCCGACACTGACAAGCTGCACCTGAAAAAGAAGAAGATAACGGTCGACGACCTGAACAACCAGCTGCTCGGGATAATGCGGATGCTGGACAAATACGGCAAGGCCGGCGAGGGCAAGAAAGGGGCCTGAAAGGCCGATTGACGTTCTTATCGCCAGTATTCATGTTTAGCCATGAATTCAGAGGCTGAATAACCGACTTCGATTCCCGTGAATCCTGCCATGCCGGGACAGTTGCACGAGAATCTGTCCCTGGGCAGAGGATTCACCAGTGACAAATCGATCTGGAATCTCCAGCACTTGTCCTGGAATTCGGGTCCAACACTGTGGCACGGATTGAGATACCCATCCTGCCTGTCTTCTCCGAGAGCCCTCTCCACCGATGCCTTGTCATTCTTCTCCTTAGTGAAGATGTAGTAAACCCATGACATAATCATTAATGGGATGAAAATTTTTTAAACCGATATGACTTTTGCAGCGGCCTTGAAACCGGATAAAGGGAAAACGATTTAAATAAGAGAAGAGTAATAATATTTATCGGTGATATTATGGCGGAGGAAATGAAGAGCAGCGGTGAAGCGCAGCAGGGCGGTGCCCCGCAGGCCCCGGAAACCAAGAAGGAGAGGGCAAAGAGGCTTGAGAACATAAAGGGCCTCGAGGACATCGTCGACACCCTCACGGAGGACGTCGTCAAGGCGCTGGACATCAAGGAAGAGAAGAAGAGGCTGGTTGAGAAGATAAGGATGCTCAAGCAGCAGGAAGCGGAGCTTAAGGAAGTCGTCGGGGATTTGAAGTCCACCAGGGACAAGCTGCAGCAAGAGCTGCAGAAGAAGGCGGAAGACATAGGCATACTGCAGTCCAAGATATCGAACCTCAAGGAGGACAGGGCGAAGCTCTCTTCCGAGAAGGTTACGCTGAAGGACCAGATAAAGAACCTCGAGATCGAGAAGGATCAGATGTCCGTATCCCTGGACAAGACGAATGACATGCTCACCAAGCTCAGGCACCAGATAGAGACTTTCGACGAAGAGATCAAGTCCTGAGACGGCCTTTTTCGGTTCTTTTCTTGTCTTGGCAGTTCTTGCTATTTCGTTCGTTTTTTAAGCTTTCCCTGGTAATTTACTCTTATCTGGATTGTGAGTTGATAGACATGGGGCTTGACAAGTCGCACAAGGTCGCTGCCGTCATAATAATCATCGCCGCCTTCCTTGTCGCGGCGAACACGCTGCTCAGGCCGTCGACCGTGTTCAGATACAACGGCGTGCAGATATACGACGCGATAAGGGACTTCAGGAACCTCGAGAGCAGGGGATTCGACGTGACCGTTCATGTGGAGGGGTCGAGCGGCGGGCAGCCCTTCCTCGCAAGCGGCGGCATCGTGGAGACTTACACTGGCTGGTTCGTCCTGAAGACGGACGACTCATACAGGATCGTGGAGGGCCCCATGGGCTCGAAGGACGTGCTTGCCGGTCTCATTTACTTCGACGTTTCCCCGGCATTCTCCGTCGAGGCGGTGTACGAGCCCTATGAGTCGGGGACGTTCTCGCCCAGGTTCTCTTTCGAGCATGGGTTCAGGAAGGTCAGGGGCAGCATAGCCTTCGACAAGGCGGAGATCACGTCAACGGCCGTGCAGAGGCTGAGGGACCTGAACGAGGAATTCTATTCCGTTACACCCAACAGGATACAGGTGACGCCATTCGGGACCGGCATCATACTCGACATCAAGGTTCCCGTCCCGGTCTCCGAGCTGGAGGAGCTCGTGGAATCGATCGGGAGCGGCAGGATCAGGACGGGATACATGTATTACTACACGGGGGCTGATGATGAGGAAGACATCAATGAGATTAAGAAGGATCTGGAATCGAAGGGCGCGGTCCTTGTCAACTATTATCCACAGAGATAGAAAGGTCAGGCCGCCTTCCTTCGACGCCTTGTCGCCGGCAGTATGCTACCCATTGCTGACCTTGCTTTTCATCCTGCTTGGCATGCAGGGCATGACCTTCTACTCCTTCGCCCTGTTCTCCGTTTTCCTCATCGCCTTCCTGCTCGGCTTCAGGCTGGGAAGGCCCGCCGGAAAGGAGAGGTATCCGATCGTGTGGAGGCTTGGCTTCCCTCTCTTCCTGGTAGGAGCTGCGGCCGAATTCATTAACATACTGTACATAAACAGCATACCCCTGCTCGAGCCGGCGATGAGGTCCAGGATGATGCCATCGCTGGCATACATCTCCTTCCTGATCGTCCCCGGATGCATAATACTCTTGACAGACTCGCTCCTTCACCGGAGGAACAGGGAGGCATTGGGCTGGCTGCTCGCGGGCACTTTCCTCATATCCCTGCTCGGATACAGGACCGAGATATACGCCCTGCTGCTGGGCGCTTCCATGAGCGCGTACTACCTGAAGGGAGGCGGCATAAGCAAGGGGACCGCCGTCAAGTACATCGCGGCTTTCGCCGCGGTCGCGCTGGCGATCAACATCGGGGTGGTCATGTTCAGGGAGATGCCCGTCGAATCCTTCGCGGACAGGTTCGCGCTGACCACTAACGTCTTCTCCTCCATAGCCGACAATTACGGCCTGACGGTGTTCGGCGAGACCGGGGGTGTGATCCACATGAGCATCCTGTCTTCCCTGAGGGTCATACCTGGACCGAGGACCGGCCCGAGGACCTTCATATCCCAGCTCATTGGGATGGGCGCCGGTTCGACTACGCCGACCATAATCGGCCTGCCGTTCGTCGACTTCGGCATAGCGGGCGTGCTGATCGCGGGCATATTGCTCGGGCTTCTCTTCGGGTCGGGCTACAAGACCCTCAGAAGGGGGGACATCGACATCCTGCCCCTGCATGCCCTGTGCATGGCATTCCTGATTCTGACGATAGAGACGGGCATCGCGGACACCATAGTGCTCATATACCTGATAGCGTACCTGGTCATGGTGTTATGAAAATTTCAGTTATGCGTCCTTGTTTTCCTGCATCCGGGCCCCAAAGGATATATTTCTAATGCCCCAATATTAATTATGCTGGTTGGATACACACATCCATACCATTGGCTTTTCATAGAGGATATGCCGACGCAGACGGAATCGGGCATGGGTGAAATCCCCCCGGCGTTTAGAGGTCATTCTGTTTCTGTATGTGACAGGCCTCATTACATCGGGCGTGGATACGTGGCCAATGCGGTAACATTGCCGCTGATTCGGTCCGTTTTCGAAAGCTGCATAAAGCGTCCTTTTCAGGCGCCAGGCCCGCATACGTGATTCGATTTTATAAGCCAGCTCACAACTACTTTTAATGGGCAGCGCAAGCTTCGGGAGTCGGCCGGCATGAACGTCTGCCTTCTATCACCGTATCAGCCCCAGACCGGCGGGGTGCCCGTCCATACGAGCGGGCTCGTCAAATCCCTGTCCAGGAAGAACAAGGTCACCGTGATAACCTACGGAAGGCTTGGAAGGAAGGGCAGCGAAAGGATCAGGGTCGTAGAGGTCCCCGTCCCGCCGGTCAGGTTCCTGCGCGGGCTGTGCTTCTTCATGGGGGCTGTCATCCAGCTGTTCATGCTCAGCAGGAAGAAGGCATTCGACGTCGTCCACGCCGAATACATGCTTCCCCTGGGAGCAGCTGCCCTTTTCTTCAGGAAGTTCTCAGGCAAGAAGCCATTGGTGGTTGTGACCGCGCACGGGTCCGATCTGCTCTCGCTTGGAAGGGGATGGCTGTCGGGCAGGCTCGTGAGGCGGGTCGGGAACAGCAGCGACAGGGTGATCTGCGTGTCCGATTACCTGGCGAAGGAGGCTGTCGACCTCGGGATTCATGCGGGGAAGGTGCATGTAATACGCAACGGCATCGGTGAGGATGCGCTGCCGAGGAGCAGCAGGGCAAGCCTGCGGAAGGTGCTGGGATTGCCCGAAAATGAGAGGATAATAACATTCGTCGGTTCGCTGAGCGAAACGAAGGGGGCCGACATCTTCGTTATCCTCGCATTCCATTTCCACGAAAGGGTGCAGGGCCTGAGGTTCTGCCTTGTCGGCGGGGGGCCGGACGAGGGCTCGCTGAAGAGGTATTGCTCGAAGAGGGGAATGAAGGGCATCGTGACTTTCGTCGGACGAAAGAGCCATCAGGAATCACTGCGATACATAAAGGCATCCGACGCCCTCGTGATTCCTTCCAGGATAGAGGGCTTCGGGCTTACGGCGCTCGAGGGCATGCGGATCGGGGTACCCATAGCGGCGAGCAGGTCGGGAGCGCTGGGCGAGGTCCTGGGCGGTTCCAGCCTCACGGACAATATTCCCTGGACCCTCAGGAAGATACTGACCAGCAAGACCTTCAGGGACCGGATGGTCAAAGAGAACAGGAAGCTGTCAATGAAGTACAGCTGGGAGAAGATGGCGAATGAGACTGAGAAGGTTTACAGGAGTGGCGGGAAGTCTGCGTAGGCTGGTGACGGAACCCCGGTTCTTCATCATCGCCGGATTGGTCTACATCCTTGCGAGCGCCCTGGCGGCCCTGGACCCTGCCATGCGGGCCCTGAATCCGAGGGTTTCGGTCTCGATCCTTTCCGTGCTCGTTTTCTTATTCGGCCTCGCAAGCTTCCATTTCGGTCTGCGCACATCAAGATATGCGCTCAGGCTGAAGTACGCGCCGGTAGCCGCGGGCCTTGTGCTCGGCACAGCCGCAGCGCACTTCATCCTCGGGCTGGACCCCGTGTTCGCCCTGCTTATCAACCTCTTCTCGGTCATGGTCGCCTGCATACTGCTCTTCTCGAAGATACCTTACGAATACCTGTTCGTCTCGGGGCTGCTGCTGTTCTGGCTTAATTTCGCGCTGGTCGGCTTCCCCCTGCTCGACCCGCAGCTGCACGTCAGGATGTTCGACATCGTAAATCCCCTGTTCGCGCTGGGCTACGTATTCATGGCGTATGCCCTGATAAGGCTCCATCCCAGGCGCAGGGCGTTTTGGCTCCTCGCCATCGCTTCAGCGGTCATGTCATCCTACAGGACGGCCCTGGGGGCCATCGTGGTCACGTGGCTCCTGCTCGAGCTGAGGGGGGCAAGGAGCATCAGGGGCGCGAAGGTCGCGATGATCGTGGCCGGCCTGGCGATGGTCACGGTCATCTTCGTGTTCGCAGGCTTCCAGGCGAAGATCGCGAATTCGGGGGACTGGACCCTGGACCCCCTGCGGACTCTGGAGTACAGGCTTGCGCTCACGATGGGGGTGTTCGATGACGTTGTGGCGCTGTCTTTCCCCATTGGCCATGCGTTCGGCGGTTCGCTGACGATGGAGGCCACGGAATACAACTGCAGGGTCCTGTACGGATGCGGGGAGAGGATAACGGCGACGGCTTTCGGCGAGGCCATGCTGGATTTCGGCCTGCTGGGGGTCTTCCTGGCCGCGTGGTTCGTTGCCGCCGTCTTGGGCATGCTGCACAGGCATGACTATCCATTGTATGCCTTCCTGTTCGCCACCTTGCTGGCGGCGCTGGATACGGGTATCAATATCTTCATAATGCTCCTATACATATATGTAGGATGGTTAGGGATGGTGAAGGAATGGAAGTGAAGAGTCTATACCGGGGGGGATTCGTGCTTCTGCTGGGCTTCCTTCTTGTCAGGCTGGGGGGCTTCGTCTTCAAGATAATATGCATGAACGTCCTGACCGTTGAGGCATACGGGGAGGTCGCCATCTTCCTCATCCTGTTCAACTGGTTCGTGCTCTTCGCTACGTTCAACGTGACGATAGGGCTTTCCAAGTTCGTGGCGGAAGGAAAGGGCAGGGACGAGCTGTACTATGCGTCTGCGCTCGCCGGCTCCCTCGTGCTTTCGATGGTCGTGTCGGCCCTGCTCGCTCTCCTGTCCCCGATCATATCGGCGGCGCTCAACCTCGGCCAGGCCGTGGTTATCTGGGCCGTGGCATGCGTGCCCTTCGCCGTCGTCTACAACATAGCGATATTCTATCTCAGGGGCAGGTTCAGGATGAAGTCTAGCGTGCTTGCAGACTCGATAATGACCGCCGTCAGGATCGCCGCCCTGGTCGGATTGCTGTATGCGGGCTTTCACCACGCTCCTTACATGGCCTTCATGCTCAGCTTCGTCCTGATCGACGTATACCTCCTGGCGAGGGGTGGGGAGCGCCAGTCCCGCAGGGGGTTCGGCATCGGGGAGATGAGGTCAGCGTTCATGGCCCTGTTGGCATATTCCGCGCCCGTGTTCCTGGGGGAGTTCCTGAGGACGTTCTCGCTCGGAATCGACAGGATAATGCTTTCGGGCTTCTTCACGACGGCTGAGGCGGGGATCTACGACGTCGCCGTCCTGCTGTGCATAGGCTACGTCCTTATAGCGAACTCGTATTCCAACGCCCTGCTGCCGCTCGCTTCGGGCAGCCAGGGCGACCGGAAGAGGAGGAGGTCGGAGCTCGGCAGGGCGCTCAAGGCGAGCTCCCTGCTCTTCGTGGGATATTCGGCCCTCCTGCTCATTGCCGGGCAGCCGGTGATAAGCATGGTGAACCCGGCCTACATGGAGATTTTCGGCTTCCTGCCCGTGCTCGCGCTGTCCTACGTACTGATAGGGTTCCTCATCATCCTGACGTTCTACGCCAACGGCATAGGATTCCAGAGGCACACCGTCTATGCGGGCGCAGTGTTCGCTTTTTTAAGCCTCGTCCTCAATTCTTATTTAGTCCCGTCGCTGATGTACTGGGGAGCCATCTACGCCCTGCTTGCCTCGTCGGCGGCCTCCCTCGCAGTCATGGCGTTTTTGATATTCAAGGTGGAAAAGTGAAGCTACCGCCCTTCTCGGCTTGTCCCGCGCTGGCATTCGCAGCCCTCGTCACAATCGCCCTGCTGCCCCCGCCGACGGCGTCGGCGGCCTTCTACGACGTCATAGTCGTCAGGGGCGACATGCCGACGGACTACATAGTGGCTTCGATATACGCGAGCACGAAGAAGATACCCCTGGTCCTCGTCAATCCCGACAGCATCCAGAGCCAGATCAGGAACGAGCTGACCGGATACAGGGGCAAGGGGTATCAGAGGTTGCTCATAATCGGCGGTGAGAGCGCAATAACCGGGGTCGTTGAGAACGACCTTAACTCCATGGGATTCACAGTGAGCAGGCTGTGGGACTGGAACAGGTACGGGACCGCAGCGAGGGTTTCAATAGACCTCTGGCGGGAGGCCGACCAGGTGGTCGTGACCAACGGCGAGGACTACGGCGGATTCCTTGTAGCCCAGCTCGCCGCCCTCGAGAGGGGGACGCCCATACTTTTCATAAAGAACAGCACCATACCGGTCGAAACGAGCGACGCCATCGGCAAGCTTGGCGCGAAGTCCATCATCCTCATAAGCGGCGATTCCGCTGCCATCGACGCCCTCAGGTCCCTGGGTCTCACGGTTGAGACCGTGGAGACCTTCTCGACCTCCGCCCAGCATGAGGAGGATCAGGCACCCGATCTTATGCCCTATTTCCTGCTGTCGGTTTTCGTCGTGATCATCATTCTGCTATCCGTCGGTCTCAGGCACGGGAAGAAGGGATCGGTCATGTTACTGACCGAGGACGAGGAGAGGATAATAGAGATCCTCAAGATACACGGGAAAACGGAACAGAGCAAGATCGCGAAACTCACGGACTTCAGCAAGCCGAAGATATCCAGGATGATACAGAGCCTAGAGAAGAGGGGCATCATAGAGAGGGAAAAATTCAAGAAGACGTTTAAGATAATATTGAAGAAGGAAATATCGTGATAGTGTCAATGGGGTTATAAGAAAATTCAAGGAAAGATAAGAAATGATTAAAAGTCTTATTATCCCGCATAATGGCATGATATTTGTTCTTATAAACTGGTTTGAAATGTTTCACCAGCAATATTTATATTCATGCTTGGTGCCTTTATTATAATATGATGGTCAATCAGATACTGCCCATTATATCGGTTTCGCTGGTTCTGTCCGCCTTCACGTATCTCGCGACGCCGAACCTGGGCAGGAAGCTCAGGCAGATGAGGATCGTTGGGATAGACGTCCACAAGCTGAGCAGGCCGCGAATCCCCGAGATGGGAGGGGTGGCCATACTGCTCCCCGTGTTGGCGCTGCTCGCATTCGTTTACGCCATGACCGGGGCTTTCAGCGTGCTGGTCGTGGCCGCTTCCACCCTGATCTTCGGCATCTACGGCCTGCTCGATGACGTTCTCAAGCTCGGCAAGTACCAGAAGCTCGCGCTTTCGGCTTGCATGGGGCTCGTCCTGCTCGTCCCTGTCACTCCGGCGATCATACTGATCGTGCCTTTGCTCTTCCTGACGGTGAGCATTGGGAACATATTCAACATCTTCGCCGGCTTCAACGGACTGGAGGTCGGATGCACGGCCGCGATTTCCCTTTTCTTCTCGCTGCTCTGCCTCCTTACCGGCAACCTGGTGCCTTTCTACCTCTCATTCGGGGCCTTCATCGTCCTGCTGGGCTTCCTGATGCATAACAAATACCCGGCGAAGATATTCCCGGGCAACATAGGGACCATGACCCTCGGTGGCTTCTTCGCGGGCATATGCCTGTACTACAACCTGTATTACCTTATAGTCCCCCTGCTATTCATGCACATAGCCGATGTGGGCCTGAAGGCAATGTCGGCGGGATATTTCAGCTCGAGCGAGCACAAGCCCACCAGGATAAACAGGGACGAAGTGCTTGTCCCGGGGAACGACTATCTCTCCTTGTCCAGGCTCGTCCTCAGGATAAGGCCGATGACGGAGAAGCAGCTCGTGAGGTTCTTCTGGGCCTCGTCGTCGCTGATCGGCCTCAGCGCGGTCATAATAACGGGTGTTCTGCTGTGAAGATATGGATCGACCTCACGAGCCTCCCGCACATCCACTTCTTCAGGGCGTTCATTAAGAACATGGGAAGCGCGGGCAACGACGTTCTGGTCACTTCGAGGGAGTTCGGCATGATGAACGACATCCTGGACAAGAACGGCATCGACTACGTCAGCGTAGGCTCTCACGGAGGGAAGGACCTGGAATCAAAGCTCGTCAAGAGCTCTGCCAGAATATCGGAGCTCGCCAAGCTTATATCCAGGGAGAAGCCCGACATCGGGCTGTCGAAGCATTCTGTCGAATGCGCCAGGGTGTCCTTCGGCCTCGGCATACCATCGATCATGGTGATGGACCACGAGACCGCCAACGCCGCCATGAGGCTCATGGTGCCGCTGACAGGCCACATAGTGGCGCCAAAGGCCATACCGTTGAAGTATCTAACCCACCTGGGAGCCCAGGGGGTATCGCAGTTCTACGGAGTATGCGAGCTTGCCCATTTCTATGATTTCAAGCCAAAGGACGATGTGCTCGAAGAGCTCGGGCTGAGGAAGGGCAGGAAGATAGTGATAGCGAGGTCCGAGCCCATGCTGTCGGCCCACAACGACCATGAGTCAAGGCTTTACGGCGTCCTCGAGGGAATCCTGAAAAGCAGGGACGACGTGGATATCGTGTTCATCCCGAGGGGGGAGAGCGACACGGGTAAGTTCAGCAAGCTTGACCTCTTCGTTCCGGAGGAGTCCGTCGACACCCTGAGCCTGTACTCCTTCGCGAACCTGATGATCGGCGCCGGGTCATGCATGAACAGGGAGGCCAGCATAGGGGGATGCCCGACCATATCGATATGCCCCGACAAGCTGCCTGCCGTCGACAGGCTGCTCATTAGCAAGGGGGTCATGTGGCACTCCCTGGACAAGGAGCGCATACTGAGGATGGCTACGGACGTCCTTGCGGGCAAGATGAGCAACGGCAGCGGCATGGACGTGATCGATGACTTCGGGGACCCCTACGTCATGATCAACGAAGCGATGAGAAGGATGGCCAGGTGAAAGCCGCGCTGAATTCTGGATCTTACGGGAAGTCATGCGACAGCGATTATGCTTTCAAGCCCTTTTCATTGGCGAGGCCGTGGCCAAGCGGCGAAATAAAAAAGAACAAGCGGGGGTTAAGACCCCCTTTATAATGCTGTTTGGCTTCTTAGGCGCTGTAGCTTACAGTCCCCTGCATTACCTTAACGGCAAGGTTCCTGGTAGCAGTCCTGTCAACGCCAGCCACGACAAGTGCTTTCTTTCCCGATCCGAAGACATTGTTCACAACCTTGATGACGCCCTCGGTTGGGTAAAGAGCTGTGAAATCAGCCACACAAGTGGGCTTGCTCGCTGACATGTTAAGCGCAGTCGCTACTAGACCGTTGGCACACGGGCCTCCCATCAGGACAACGTCCCTGTCAAGGGTGGACGTGCTGATCTCCGATTCCATCTTAGAGACGGAATTCCTGATCTCCACCGCCTGCTCTACCGTGCCGGCCGCAACCCCTTCGCCTGCGGCGAATGTTGGGTTCGAGCCGACCCCGACATATACTGCCGTCGGAATCTCAGGTGTGTAGATCTTTAGCGTGTCCGCGTCCGTGTTCCTAACAACGTAGGTACCGGAAGCCGATACGCCGTACTCGTAGTCAGTGTCGTCCTTTCCTACCAGACCGCTTCCTGCCAATGCCGTGGAGTCGTTGACAACGTCTATCGTTTCAATCTCGCCTCCAGACGTGGTTGCAGCGATGTCTAGTACCACCTCAGTCGCTCCCTGGATGCCTGCTGTCGCGAATGGTGCTTCAGTCACAGTGAAGTTACCATATGCAGCAGCTGCAGCCGTAAGCAAGATTTTTGCCTTGTGGGCAGTGTACAGAGGCACGTTCTCGTTCGCGTTGCCAGTCATGTCGACCCTGATGATCTCGTCACCCGTGTCGATTGCGAACTGGTACTTCTGGCCGCCCAAGTAGAAGAACTTGGTGGTCGTTGACGCGTCGAAGGTCGTACCTGAACACATGTCCTTGAGCTTTATGAGGTTGTTGCTGTTGTCAGTGCTGACATACTGCAGGATGTAGGAATCGAATCCCCTGTTAACGAGGAAGTATTCCTTCTCCGATACGTTGCCTGATTCTGACCAGTTGTTCAGATAGCCTGTACCCGCTGGGCTAGTGGTTATTATGTCGTGGCTGCCGTCGCTGAACTTGCCGTCGGTCGTGTAGTAGACATTCATCGCACAGGTGTCTCCAGCCTTGTTAGTGAAGGTGAGCTTCACCTTCGTGCTGCTGGACTTGTCGATCTGGATCACGTCCTTGGCGGTTGATGTCAATTCCGGGTATATGCCGCCGTAAGCGATCTTGAAGGCGTTGAAGATCCCATCTGAGATGGAATCGCCAGCCTCCAGGAACTCTTCCTCGTCGGGGGTGTACGTCACCTGAATCTCGTATATCTTGTCGCCGGAAACCTGAGTGAAGTTCACCCAAGCACCGTCAAGCGTCGTCTCGCCCTGAACGATCTCGTTGTTGTCTGCGTCCAAAGTCAACTTCTCTGATCCGATGAATACCTGAACGGCACCGGACTCGGCCGGGAACTTGAATGCCCTGATGGATTTGATGTAAAGGTTCAAGTCACCCTTAGTCACGTAGTTGTCGTCTCCTGTATCAACGTCGAAGGCCTCGCCATTGATGTCTATCGTTGCCGCCGTGCCTGCATCGTTAATACCCACAACCGTTATGACATAGTCGCTTCCTTCAATGGTAACCGTCGTTGAACTGCCTGCAGATACTGTCTCAGTCTGACCAGCCGCGTACAGCACAAGGGATGAGTTGCTCAGATCGGTTGCCTGGCCCGAGAACACATAGTCTTTCCCAAGAAGAGTGATCTCCTTGCTCTCTATGTATCCCGTGTCAAGACCGCTCTGGAAAACGACCTTGTACGTGTATGCGACATTCGACGTGTCAAACTTGAGGTTCAGCGCTGCCTCATCCCACTCGGATTCCTTGCTCCATGTGACCGACTGCCCACCCATGGTTATGTATTCAGAATAGTCAACATCGGTGATTGTCTTGTGGTCAACCGTACCGCCCGCAAGAACGACCGGTAGGTCTTCATAGGTAAGGTCCGGCTTCCTGTCAGTGTCGCTGAGTGCTGTGCCTATATATAGCTTGTATGACTCTCCCTCGATAAGGGCGCCGTCTGCAACCGACATCGTGCCCTGCGCACCCGGGATGGTCACGGTCTTCGTGGCCTTCCCACCGAGCGCAACGCCGATGTCAGCGGCTGCGAGGGTGTCCTCTGCAGCAGCATTGCCGCCGATAACGATGTACGGAGATGTCATTGTGTTACCAGTCACTGTTACGAAGTCGCTGAGTGTTACTGCGCCTGCTCCAAGAGCCAAAGTGGCGCCTGTGGCTAAAGCGCACAAGCCGCCCGCAATTGCTCTTTTGATTTGCATTTAAATTCCTCCTATAGTTCATACAGCCAGAATGCGGCTCATCAATATCATTGCAACACCTGGCAATTGAATATTAGTTGGGCCCGCTTCGTATATAAAGCTTTGGCGAAACAGTTGCGGCAACAGTTGTCGGTTTTACACAGAACGCTTCATTACGCATATCAAGATATATTATTGCTTAATATTGTTCCAAAAACGATTATATGCCTTTATTAGCCATATAAAGCTATAAGAAAATTATTATCATTTATTGCTATCGAAAACAGGAATTTCGAGAAATGGGGCGAAAATCGCAGCAAATTCGGGTAAATCCCATGTTAATGGCTCACGCAGACACGTTTTTCAACATAAGTCGGCATCGGCAAAGATTTCGTTTTTCTGGTTAACGCTAAAGCATTTTAAACTTTCCCCCAATAAAATGATTAATAAAATGATTCAGAAGTTGATAGAATGCCGGATAATATTGAAACGCGATTCGCCCTTTGCCAAGAAACCATCAGCAATGACAAGATTGGGTTCATGGATTTTAAGGAAGCTTTCGATACTATCGCTGACATGGGCTATGATGGTGTCGAGACCACCCACAAGGCCTTTGAAGAGCCTGTCTGGAAGATGAATGCTAGAAAAAGAGAGCAAATCGCGAATGCTGCCGAACAAGCGGGATTGAAAATCATCGGCGGCCATTGGTGGCTTTCGGAAGATAAGTATAAAGACAAGCCTCTTCATCTGATGGGCTATGATCCATTGACAGGCGAGTTCAACAATGATATATTGAATAATACAATTGAATTCGGCAAGAACATGCTCAGATTCATCGGGGACGTGGGAGGCACAATCGAGGTGCTCGGATCTCCAAAACAGAGATCTCTCCCAGGAGGCGTACACTTTGCAGACGGAAGGGGATTGTTAGTGACTTACCTGGCTAGCATGCTGCCAATACAGGAAAAATATGGAATAACCGTATGCTTGGAGCCGTTGGGTCCTGATGAGAGCAATTTTATTACCGACGACAGCTCTGCTCACAATATATTGGATTGTCTGGATAGCGAATATATCGCTCTTTTGCTCGATGTCAAGGCGATGTCGTCAGTCGGCGACCCCGTGGAAATCATAAAAAGGAACAATCCGGAACGTCTGAAGCATTTCCATGTGCAGGAAGCGAACAGGAGAGCTTCGGGGCAAGGAACGACACCGATTACTTCCATTCTCTGCGCATTGAAGGGAATCGGTTATCGGGGGTGGGTTTCCGAAGAGCACTTCATCTATGAGCCCAATCGCGTCAAACTTGCCGGCGGCGCCTGCAAGTATCTGAACTACTGCAATGATAATGTTAACCTCTGGGAATGAAAAACGATATCCCTGTTCGGGATTTCTCCTTTTTTCAAATTTTCCGGATCGTATTAATCATCCTACGACAGCGGCTCTTTCATCGATATAAAAGCATTTGATGACAATAATAAGCATGAAATTCGAGCTCCATTGCCACTCAACCCATTCGCGCGGCAGCAAGATAAAGTGGGAGGGCACGGCATCCCCTACGCAGATCGCCGGGACCCTGAAGAGGCTTGGGTTCGGGGGCTTTGCGATCACCGACCATGACAGCATAGGCAGCTGGCATGAGGCCAGGCGCGCCGCGAAGGGGCTTGGGCTGGTTTTCATCCCGGCGCTTGAGGTCTCAACCCTGAGCGGCCATCTGATAGCCCTAGGCATAAGCGAGCAGGTGAAGAGCGGTCTCACGCTGGAGGAGACCATCGACCTCGTGCATGACCAGGGAGGCATCACCGTTGCCCCGCACCCCCTGGACGTCAGGGAGGAAGGCATCAGGAAGGAGTTCCACAAGGCCGACGCAGTGGAGGTGTTCAACAGCCTTGTCATAA
>JAFGSV010000025.1 GCA_016934325.1 Candidatus Aenigmatarchaeota archaeon
ATCGCCGCACACGCCGTCCCCGTCCTGGTCGTTGTTCGGGTCAAGCGGGCACGAGTCGCACGCGTCCCCGAAATCGTCCCCGTCCGCGTTGTTCTGGTTCATGTTCGCGACGCTCGGGCAGTTGTCGTTATCCCCGAGCTTTACCGCACCGCATGCCTGGGAATCCGTGCAATAACCGTTGCCCACGCATATGCCATCGCCATCCTGGTCGTCCATGGAGTCGCTGGGGCAGATGTCGCACGGATTTCCGCCGTCCTGCCCGTCCGTGTTGAGCTGGGACGGATTCCATATGTACGGGCAGTTATCGTTCTCATCGGTAATGCCGTCCCCATCGGAATCCCCATAAGTGCAACCTTCGGGATCATAGTAATCTATGGACATGTCGCAATCATCATCGATGCCGTTATCGCAGATCTCGTTCGCAAGTGGAGGATTCCCTCCATAGCACTCGCAGTAAGCCGTCTCCTTGTCGTGCCCGCCCCCCACATCGTCTATCACGCCGCTGCAGTCGTCATCGTAGGTGTTGCAGCTCTCCGTTATCCCCGGATTTATGTCCGTCCCCAGGGGAGGCACGCCGTTCAGGGCGTCGTCGCAATCGTCCGTGGCGGCTATAGTCGCGGCGCTCGAAGTGTCGGTGCTCGTGCATGTCGGGATCGTGGAACCGACGACGATGATCTTTGAGCTGTCGCAGTAATTGTCGTCATCGTCGTCGCACCCGTAATCCAGGGGCGTCCCGCCGCAGTCATCGTCGACGCCGTTGCAGCGCTCTGCTGCAGCCGGATGGACGTTCGCGTCGTTGTCGTTGCAGTCGCCTCCGTATGTTATGCAGCTCCTCACGACCCCATTGCCGTCCAAGAAGCTCCCCGCGCACGCCATGGCCTGGTTGGCATAGCTGTCCTTGTCGACATCGCAGGACTCGTCAATAACCGCATTGCAATTGTCATCCGCGTTGTTGCATATCTCGGTGGAAGGCACGCAGGACTGCTCCACTGTCACCTGGGTGTCCCCCGTGGTTGTCGCGCTTTCAGGCATGTTCTCGATACGATAGGTCCCGTAGAACGTGGAAACCGTCTCATATCCCGGCGCCTGGATGGCGTAGGTGTAATTGGCATCGGCGGCGTCCGAAAGCACCACGGTCTTCAGGTGCCATTTCCCGTCGCCGCCATCGCCCGGATCCTCGTAGACGAGGTCCATAGAACCGTTGCTTATCACGTTCCAGCCGTCGGGAACGATCTCGTCTATGAAATAGAACCTGTCACTACCTGGGACGCCTATGCTAAGGATTATGCCAATCTGTTCGCTCGGGTTTACGACGGCCTTCGGTATGTACCTTATGCAGAAGGGGAATGGAGAGTAGACTATCGCCTGGCCCGTCATCATCCGCGTATCGCCTGCATAAAAATATTCATCGCCGCCGAATGCCAGGAATAACGATGCGATCACGACGATGCCGAGGGAGAACAAGCCGAATATGACGACCCTGTGCTTGCCTAATATCATAAATCATATAACGTGCAATTCTTAATAAAGAATATCATCCTTGACCACAATGGCAAGCAATAGCATACCTAGGCGATAGGAATTCTAGGCATTCTTCGGCTTCCTGAGCAGGACGGCCGCGAGTATGACGACCAAGGCGATCACGACGACTGATACGATGGCCGCGAATGGCAGGGCCGACGAGGCGGAGGACACATTCAGCGAAGATGCGCCGGCCACCTCAGCCGGCTGGTCCATCCCGTCTATCTGGTAAATGCCTGAGAAGACAAATGCGCCTTCCGCATCCGGGGCCTTGAGGCGGTATGTGTATGACCTGTCAGCAGCGTTCTGCAGCTGGACGATCTTCAGATGGCCCTGGGCGTCCTCGATCAGCTCGCCGGTATCCTGGATTTGGAGCTCGGACGGGGGCGTCTCGTCAATCAGGTAGTATCGCTCTCCCGCCGAGACCTTGACATCCAGCGTGACGGTGACCTCATCCCCCGGACTCACCGCCGCGGGGTATATATTTCTGGTTATCGAACCTGGGGAAGCATCCGCCCCGGCGGCCAGGGATATCAAAAAAATCGCGGCAAAAACCGGACAACAGAGATTTTTGGCTTCCATTATGATACTGTATCCCGCCCGCCTTATAAATATGGGCAGACTGTCATTGAAAACGGCATGCATAATCTATTTGCAGGGGATATGGCATCCTGTAATAGGATAATGCACGATATCGCGCAAATGGCAGACCGGATATCGCAACGCCTCAAGAATATTAACATTATACCGACATAATTGTAGTATGAATATTGCCATGAAGGTGGGCGGATCGGTGTTCTGCCCCGGTGACAAACCCGACCCAAGGTACGTCAGGGAGCTTGCCGGGACGCTGACGAGCCTTTCATCGAGGCACAGCATCCTGGTCGTGGTTGGCGGCGGCAGGTTGGCGAGGAAGCTAATTTTGGAGGCCCGCAAGCAGGGCAAGTCCGCTGATGAGCAGCATACCGCGGGCATTGTGGCGTCCAGGATGAACGCTTCAGCCCTGATCCGCGAACTGGACGGAAAGGCGTTCAAGCACGTCCCCGGCGATGTCTCTGAGGTCAGGCATGCCTTCGGGCATGGCAGGATAGTGGTCGCTGGGGGCTTCAGGCCGGGCCAGACGACCGATGCCGTCACGGTGCAATCCGCCCTGGCGATCGGAGCGGACCTCATCGTAATTGGCACTGACGTCAAGGGCGTTTACGACAAGGACCCGAAGGTCCATGAAGACGCCGAGTTCATGCGCGAGATATCATCATCGGACCTATTGGGGATCGTCGGTTCCGTGGAAGTCGAGCCAGGGAAAAACACCATCGTCGACCACGTGGCCGCGGAGCTTATCCGGAAGAGCAGGAAGAAGGTGATAGTCCTTGACATAAGGGACCTGGACAACCTCGTGAAGGCCATAGAGGGCGGCGATTTCGAGGGAACCATTGTCAAGCATGGATGACGGGGACGTGGAAGAAATATAAACCCGGCGCTTCACATAACCATTACGGTCGATGCAATGATAAAGGTAGTGGTTTTCGATTTCGACGGGGTACTGGTGGACTCGAACGAGGCCTGGGCCGACATCTTCAACAAGGCCGCGAGCTCGGCCGGCGTCAAGAAGAACTTCACCTATGACGACATAAAGCCCCATTACGGGAAGCCCTACGTCGAGGTCTTCAAGAGCGCGCATCCGAGGTTCCGGCAAGACAGCGGGGTCATGGAGGCCATGTACAGCAATTTCATAAGGCTTGCGACGCAGGATGATTTCTCCAACTCCTTCAGGACGATAGGAGGGATGAAGAGCATGCTCGGCGAGCTCAGGAAGAGGTACAAGCTCGCCGTGGGCAGCGGGAACAGCAGGAGGCTGCTCGACAAGTTCCTGAAGAAGCTTGGGCTGATGCGATACTTCGACATGGTGGTCGGCGGGGACGACGTGAAGAAAGGGAAGCCGAACCCCGACATGCTCGTCAAGATAATAAGGCACTTCGGGATACAGCCGCACGAGGGAGTCTACGTGGGGGATTCCGAGGCCGACATATTGTGCGCCAAGAGCGCGAGCATGAAATCGGTTGCGGTGCTCACCGGGGCGCTCGACAGGGAGCAGGCTGAAGGCCTCGGGCCAGACTGCATACTCGAAGACGCCACCAAGCTGCGGGAGGCGATAGAATGCATGTCATAGTGCTGGTCACGTGCCCCGATGACAGGACGGCGGAGCGCATTGCCGACGTTATCCTGAAGGGCAGGCTCGCCGCGTGCGTGAGCATGATCGGCGGCATCAGGAGCCGGTACTGGTGGAAGGGCAGGATAGAGGATGCCGAGGAATGCCTGCTGCTGATCAAGACGAGGAAACCGCTAGTCGAGAAGGTCGGGAAGGCGGTGTCCGACAACCATCCTTGCGACGTGCCGGAGGTCATGGCGATACCGGTCGTAGACGGTTCTCGCGAATACCTGTCGTGGCTCGAATCCGAGGCTACGGGAACGGGAACATCCCCTTGAATCAGAACATTCGACCATGCTAAGGAATGGAACGGCATGCGCCGGCCGCATAAATGCATGGCCCTCATTTCTTTCCGGTCCTGGCCGTTCGCAAGGCAGGCTGCTCCTGGGGGCAGATCTTGCCCATCGCCGGGCTCGGCACGTCCTCCCAGATCTCGAGCAGCCTGTTGAACTTCGATATGTTGTCCGACTCCATGATGCCCACCTTAAGCATGTCCGCCCTGAAGGCGACTGAAAGGTCGGATACCCAGCTGTCCCCGGTCTCCGTCTCGAACCTCGACAGGACGAGCTTGAGCCCGTTGCCCCGTGTGAACTCCGATATCGCGGCCAGATGAGAAACGGTGGGCAGGTACACCGGATTGATGGTGACGGCCTTCGTCGACCTCACCTTCATGCCCCTCCTGATCCTGCCTATATCCGCCTTGTACAGGGCGCTCCCTGCTATTATGGTGTCCTCGAGCTTCATGCCCAGGTTGGCATATGACAGGAAATCGGAACCGTGGAATGGGTCCTCCATGTACCAGATCTTGTACTGTTCGGTCAGGGCCGACAGCAGGCTCGTCTGCTCGTCCGAGGCCGGGTGCTTCCTTATCACCGTCCCCCTGGAATGCCTGTACCTGTACGACTTGCCGTCCCACAGGTCGTCCCCTCCCACATTCACCCCGAGCCTCATCTTCCAGTCATCAGCGACGTGCCTGAGGAAGTAGAGGGTCTCGAGGTCTCCTAGGTCGCTAAGCCAGGCGCCCCTGACGCTCCTGCCCCTGAGCAGGCCCTTCTCCTTCAGTTCGCCGCCCACGATGTTCCAGACCTCCAGCAGAGTCTCGAAGGCCTCCATCACCGTCCTCTCCCTGTCAGGCACGACCAGGAACTCCTTCCAGTCCTTGCCAAGTATTATCGTCCCCATTATGTAAGGGAACCACCTCTTTATCCCGTTCAGCTTCCAGAGCTCGTTCTGGGTCGCCGCCCTCGCGCACGCCAGCGACAGCGCCAGGGACAATCCCGGATGGATGCTCTTGCCGCCCATGTTGAGCTGGTTCAGGAAGGAGTCGAAGGACACCCAGTCCTCCTCGTTCAGCCCGATGAGATTGGTCCTCAGGGACGAGAAAAGCACCTTCATCTTGGTCATGTCTTCCAGGGTTTGGCCGTGGACCGGAACCGTCGCCGTGTAGCATCCGGAACGGGTCCACATCCTCACGTGGACCGCGTATGTCCCGTAGCTGTTAAGCACGGTATAGAGCTTCACGTTCTGAATCATGGATACCCACCGGCCATAAAGGCGATTATGATTATAATAAGTGTTTGTTGAAGCAGGTTAAAAAAACAAGCTATCCATAGCGCTCATCAGCAATCATAAATGCTAAGGTCATCAGCAATTCTTAAAAAACCTTTCACAGCAAATCGTCCGTGATACCGAGTTGTGATTCGTTGAAAGATGCCCCAAAGAATCAGGCTCAGGCGGCCTTCCTTCTCGTGTCTATCGGGATGATCTCCGCTTCCCATTCCAGCTTCGCTATCTCGAGCGGGTTGAACATGTTCTTGGGCACC
The DNA here is from genome assembly GCA_016934325.1 of Candidatus Aenigmatarchaeota archaeon. Taxonomy (GTDB): domain Archaea; phylum Aenigmatarchaeota; class Aenigmatarchaeia; order QMZP01; family JAFGSV01; genus JAFGSV01. The sequence continues at coordinate 5,554 of JAFGSV010000025.1, forward strand.
GGCACGAGCAAGGGGGCTCCCTGCGATATCTGCAGGGCCCTCGCCGCGATTATCCTCACCCTCTCGAAATGCGTGTAATCTTCTTTATGCCTCATGTCATCATATCCCGAGAATGCCATCGGATCACGATTAAATAATAGTGGCATAGCGCTTTTATAAGCTTTTTGCCGGCGGGCATCGGAGATCGAAGGCCCATCAGCCAATGTACCTGAGCTCCTCCCCCGTAGGCGCCTTGGTTGTCTTTGCCATGTCCATTATGGCCTTCCTCTGCAGGCTCTCGACCTTCTTTATGAAGTCCTCCATCTCCTCGACCTTCTTCTCAAGCTTGCCCATGTCTATCTTGAGGTCAAGTATGTTGACCAGTACGCTCAGCACGGATTCGGCCGCCTTCGGGTCCGTGACGATCGGGAATCCGCTCGTCTGGCCGAGTATGCACATCCCGTCGATGCCCCTCTCCTTTCCGAGGCCGAGAAGCAGCCCCGCAGCGCCGACTATATAACCGACCTTCTCGCCCGCCTTGAAGTCTATCTTGAATTTCTTGTACTTCTTCAGGACCTTCTCGTCGGTCACGGAGCCTATCAGGCTCTCGCTCGCCTGGAGGTCCCCCGTTGCGAGCCCGCCGACGGTTATTATCTCCTTGACTCCCAGCTTCTCGACGAAGTCGAGGATCTTCTCTATCACTTCATAATGGCCCTGGGGGGAGAGCGACTGGCAGTCCCCTATCAGGAATATGATGTCCCTTTCACCCGGCTTCTTGCCCTTGCAGTAATAGAACTCGTTCCTCAGCAGGTGTATCTTGTACTTGTCATGCAGCATCACGAAGGGGAAGAACCATTTGCTGTAGAGCGTTGCGAACTTCTTTGCCTTGAGCTCGCTTATGAGGTATCCGACGGCCACCCTCCCTATGTTGCCCACACCCGGCAGGCCCTCTATGAACAGGGGATCCTTCAGCTTCACCCGCTCAGAAACCTTTATCACGGTCATTGCAATCACAATCAAAATCATCCATCGTTACAATTTAACATATTTCGTTTTTCTCTTTATAAAGATGCCAGCATCCAGTCAAACTGGGGTCACGGGAGTCTGAAAACCCTCCTGGCGTTATCCGTCGTCTCCCGAAGCACCTGGGAGACATCGACGCGCTTTATTTCGGCGATCTTGGCCGCCGAGAAGCCTATGTTCCAGGGGTAGTTCCTCTTCGGATCGAACCCCGGCCTGAGCCTGCCTTCCTCGCCCTTCGCCTTGAGGTATCCGTAAGGCGAGAGGAAAGGCGAGTCCGTCTCCAGCATCAGCTGCCCGAGAGGGACGACCCTGGCAAGCTTCCTGTGGCTCTTGGAGAACAGGACCTGGGTGCTGAAGGAGATGAAGAAGCCCCTCGCTATTATCTGTTCCGCCAGCTGCGCAGACCCGGAGAAGCAGTGGAACACCGCGTCGTGCCCGAAATCCCGGACAAGCTCGAAGCAACGGGTCTCCGCATCCCAGCTGTGGATGATGAGGGGCTTCCGCAGCTCGGAAGCCAGCTCTATGAAATCGGAGAAAACCCCTTCCTGCCGCTTCCTCCTGCCGGGGTCCTTCTCCCAGTGATGGTCAAGCCCGACCTCCCCGACGCCCACTATCCCCGCACTTTCCTTCCTTATCAGGTCGAGTATCCTGCCGTGGCCGCCGCCTCCCTCCGTGGGATGGTACCCCAGCGAAGGGAACAGCTTCCCATGCATGCCGGCAAGCCGCAGGGCGCACAGGCCTTCATCATACCTGGCGGAGCCGACGATGACGGCCGTCATCCCCCGCTCGCATTCGGCAACAACGCGATCCCTGTCATCGTCGAAATCGGGGAAGCAGAGGTGGGCGTGTATGTCGATCATGAAATCATAACCCGGATGTCATAGCTTTGGAACGGACAAATAAATGATGAATCGTTGGAGGGACATGTGAAGTCAAGCGGCAGGTCCACATTCGTTTACACCAGCATGTACTTCATGGCGTCACTGATCGTCATTACCTCTTCAACCATGATGCCGGCATCCTTCTCGATGTCAACCTTCACGGGATAGGTCTCCGTCGTGCAGAAATCCATCCACCCGATCTTCTCGCAGTATTGCCTGGTCTTGTATGTGACCTGCGTCGACTGCGTCAGCGGGACCAGTATGGTCTCAGCCCCCACCTCCTTTGATATCAGCGCCTTCTCGAATATCCCGCCCACGGGACCTATGGTCCCGTCATGGTTTATGCTGCCCGTGATCATCACTGATTCGTCAATGGATTTGTTCAGCAGCGCCGCTATGGTCGCTATGGTGATGGCCGCTCCGGCGGAAGGCCCCCCTATGACGGAAGCGTTGGCCTGGATCGTGTATATGATGTCGTAATTCGTGAGGTTGAGGCCCGTGACGTTCTCCGCGACAGAAGTTGCCTGCCTTATGCTGTTCTGTGTATCCACCCAGAACAGGAGCTTGTCGATGTTGGTCAATATCCTCCCCGAGCCCGGGACCACCTGGACCGTCATCATAGTTATCACCCCGTTATCGTCCTTGTCGACGGCCGGCACCCTTATGGCGGCGAACGATGATATGTTTTCGTTAAGTATGTTATCGTATGTGATTGACTCCAGGGATACCTTCCCTTCTCCCATTTCGGTTATGAGGGTCTTCGTGATGTTCTGTATTATGATGGTCTGCGGGACCGCGAAGTTCCCGAAGAAGAAGCCGATCGCGAAAGCCGCTGCGACTATTGTAGCAATGGCTGCCTTCTTCTTCCATGTGCTCCTCCTCCTCAGCAGGTATTCGTACATCGCTTTCACCCACGCCCATTCCCGTGACGCCTTCGGACGGGAAATCAGGGCCAATGAGCATGAACATGACAGAGGAACGCCCTCGGTGGGTATCTGCAGGCAGCGCCGGTTGATCCTTTCTTCCTTCTCCACTCTTGTATCCTGCAAGCATCGCAAGCACAGCTTAAGGCTGCTTCATTCCTGACCTGACCTGGCTCACCATACCAACGGTCCTGCAGGGCAGAGCTTCGCAGTCGGATGAAAGGGCCGGCGCTGCCCGCCGAGACCGCCCTAAGGCTTCGGCTCCGCCATGAAGACGGTTTGCGGTGGCAGGCTACGCCCAGCAGCCCAGCCTATCCTCTGCCAATGAATTATATTGTCTGCAACTTTTATAAAAGACACCGGCCTGAAGACATGCTTGAAAATATAAATCACCTTCAATATATAATTAGATATGCTGGAATCGCTGATCAAGTACAATGAGATAGAGAGGCACCCGTGGATCACCTTCCTGTGGGCCCTTCTGATATCCAGCGTCGGCGTGCTTTTCAGCATGCAGCTGTCCTACCAGATCCAGGTCTCCGGGAACGTCCTGAACCTCACGGGCATCTTCTCGGTCATATTCACCATAATCCCATCTGTATACTTCCTAACCATTTTCATAAAGAAGCAGGAGAGCATGGACGAGAAGGACATCGCGAGGCATTACGAGAAGGGCTTCTGGACGAGGCACGACAGGGACATACTCATCTTCCTGTTCTATTTCTTCGGGCTGACCTTCTCCTTCGCGTTCTGGGCCTTCATGCTGCCGGGCGGGACCTTCCAGATACAGACCATGAAGATACAGGAGATAAGGGTCCTGGCGGGCAACATCCTTTCAGGGTCGGCAGCTTCCAACAGCGTGATGGATTTCTCGAAGGTCTTCGTCAACAACCTGCAGGTCATGATGTTCGCCTTCGTCTTCTCCCTGCTGTTCGGAGCCGGGGCGGTATTCATCGTGGTGTGGAACGCGAGCATACTCGGCGTCTACATAGGGAAGCTTTCCGAGAGCCTGTTCCACATACCGATGGTGAGCCTGAGCTTCCTGCCTCACGGGATCCCCGAGATCGCTGGGTATCTCATGGCGGGCCTTGCCGGAGGGGTCATCTCGGCGGCGATCATAAGGGGCCACAAGATGGAGATCGTCATAGGCGTCGTGATCGATGCACTGAAGCTGCTAGGCATGGCCTTCCTGTTCGTACTCCTCGGGGCGCTGATAGAGACCCTGGACATGCTCGGAAAACTGATTTCAATATTCATCTTCTACACGATATTCATCTATATCATAACGATAGCGATCACGCCGAGCAAGGATGGCAAGTGATTTTCAGGCTATTTTTTCTTGACAATTTGCCTCCGAATCAGGCGGATTTGGGCAAATATGACCGAAAAAACATAAAAAAACATATATAGGGGAGTTAGCGACAATTATTATATAGTGATAAACCATGCCATACGAAAAGATTGGAGGATGGGCCTTTATTTTGGGCGTAGTGATAGCAATCATAGCAGGTCTCGCGTCTGGTGCGCTTGACGCGGTCAGCGCGGGATATGTTACACTCGCACTTGTTGTCCTTGGCCTCATCGTTGGATTCCTCAACATAGGCGACAAAGAGGTCAATGACTTCCTTATCGCGGCGATAGCAGTTGTTCTGCTTGGCACGGCAAACCTTGCCGTGATTCCGCTGATAGGGATATTCTTGGCTTCCATGGTGCTCAATGTTGCGGCATTCGTGGCTCCGGCAGCCCTTGTGGTCGCCCTGAAGGCAGTGTACAGCTTATCATCGAAGCCATCTGCTTAGTTCGGTCGCGGTCACCCAGAATCCCGGAACATGAACGTTTTTATTACTTGTATTTACCTCTTTTTCTTTTGTATTTTGTCAGATGAAAGGCTTCAGCGCTACTTGGAACGGGATCTGGAATACATTTAAACCAATCGCTCTATCTTTTATTGGGGATTGGCATGGAGGTTGATTTCACCAAGATGCATGGGCTTGGGAACGATTTCATAGTCATATCCGAGCTCGACTCGGCCGCAGTGGACGAGGCCGACAAGCCGGCGTTCGCCAGGGATTTCTGCCGCAGGAACATTTCAGTCGGCGCGGATGGGGTGCTCTTCCTGCAGCCTTCCGATGGATGCGACCTGAGGATGCGGATGTTCAACCCCGACGGCAGCGAGGCCGAGAACTGCGTGAACGGCCTGAGGTGCGTCGCCTTCAAGTACCATCTGTTGACGGGGAAGGCAGACATGTGCGTGGAGACGAGGGGCGGATCCGTGGACGTGAATATACGCGTTGAGCCGGCAGGTGGAAAAGGCGGCGGGACGGCGATCGCCGAGCTGGAGATGAAGGGTAAAAGGGAATTCGGGGGCAAGGCGGAACTGGAGCTGGAAACCGGCAACCTCCAATACGTTCACGTCAATGTGGGCAATCCCCACGCGGTCATATTCCTGGATGAGGACGTGAGCGGGTTCCCGGTGCCCGAGATCGGGAAATCCGTTGAGATGCATGAGAAGTTCGCCCCTGCTCGCACAAACGCCGAGTTCATAAACGTCAAGGGCAGGACCGCCCTCAAGATGAGGGTATGGGAGAGGGGCGCCGGCGAGACCCTGTCCTGCGGCACGGGTTCCGTTGCTTCCGTCATTGCGGCCTGCGAGCTGGGACTCTGCGAGAGGGGAGAGTGGGTCAGGGTGGAGCAGCCGGGGGGAGCCCTGGAGATAAAATACGGGGACAGGCTGTTCCTGAGAGGCCCAGCCGAGATAAGCTTTGAGGGGAGACTGAGGTTAGGGAAGTGATGGCGATGGAGAACAAGATACGACCCTCGAAGGTGCTGAGTGAGCTGCCTCCCTACCTGTTCTCACGGATAGACAGGATGGCCGCCGGGAAGAGGAAGAAGGGGATGGACGTCATCTCTTTCGGTGTGGGGGATCCAGACCTGCCGACGCCAAAGAACATCATTGATGCCATCAACGATGCCTCGAAGGATCCGAAGAATTACAGATACCCCACGTATGAAGGGAAGATGAAGTTCAGGCAGGCCGTATCGGGATTCTACAGGAGAAGGTGGAACGTCGACCTCGATCCCGCGTCAGAGGTCATGGCTTCCATAGGGGCGAAGGAGTCGATACATAACGCGGCGTTCGCCATGGCGCAAGGGAAGGCCTTGGTGCCTAACCCGGCTTATACCGTGTATTTCAGCAGTGCCAGGTTCAGCGGCCACGATGTCGTTGAGTTCCCCCTGAAGAAGGAAAACTCGTTCCTTCCCGATCTGTCCTTCCTCGAGAGCCATTCCAATGATGCCGTGTACATGTGGATCAATTACCCGAACAACCCCACCGCGGCCACGCTCACGAAAGAAGAGCTGGGAAAAATCGTGCATTTCTGCCGGGAGAATGGCATAGCCCTTTTCTATGACAACACGTATTCGGAGCTTTCATATGACGGATACAAGCCGCCTTCGCCGCTGGAATTCGGGAAGAAGGGGATCCTCGAATTCCACTCCTTGTCGAAGACGTATTCCATGAGCGGATTCAGGCTTGGGTGGGTCTGCGGCGACCCCGATCTGGTCAACATGGTCCTGAGCGTGAAGAAGAACATAGATTCGGGGGTGGCAGGCATCATCCAGGATGCCGGCATAGAGGCGCTGAACGGCCCCCAGGATAAGGCCCTTGAGTATTCGGGCATATACGCCAGGAGGCGCGACCTGCTGCTGACGGGGCTCGGGAAGGCGGGCCTGGAGGCCGAGAAGCCCAAGGCGACGTTCTACATCTGGGCAAAGGTTCCTGACGAGTACATCGGGAAAGACTCGCCCAGCATGTCCTTCGTAGAGAATCTGCTCGACAGGGCTGGCGTTCTTGCAACGCCGGGCGTCGGCTTCGGCAGGTACGGGGAAGGCTACGTCCGGTTCGCCCTGACCCAGACAGAGGAAAGGATAAAGGAAGCCCTGGAGCGAATAAGAAGAATCTGATATCACATCATTTCTTGCCATGCTATGTCATGCGCGGCTTTCCAATCAGACATGATCCTACGCAATATTAAAAAATCGCGCAATAATCACTTGCGCAGTTAGATTATATATGTGTAGGAAGAAGCAATCGGCTATTTCCTGTCCCCGTATGCTCTGTCTGCCCACAGCCTCCGGAAAAGGGGAAGAGTGAGGGTGGATAGCAGGAAACCGACGGTCGGGACGATGGCGTTCAGCCAGGGAGCTGGTAGGTTAATCGCCTGCATGTACAGCGCGATCGCGAGGTAGGTGAACAATGCTATTATGGATTTTCTCGTCTTGCTGGTCTCCCACGCCTTGTCCTGCTCGACCCTCTCGTTCCTCCCTTTGATTCTTTCTATCTCCTTTTCAAGCTCTTTTATAGACGCCATGCACAATCCCTAAATACCCATATGTAAAATATATCGAAATGAACGGGATATCGATCAGGCGAATTCCTTCACCCACTCGTCATACTTGTCGAGCATGTCCGCCGTGGAGCCCGGCTTCACCTTCTCGAAGGCCTGGTCGAATTCATCCGGCAGGAGGCCCCTCGTTATCAGCGAGTAAACCTCGAGCTGCTTGGCGCTCAGGTTCTCGAGGTCCGGGTTCTTCTCCCTGATCATTATCGATATCGCTTCCTGGCACACCGCCGCGATGTCCCTGCCAGAATACCCTGTGCTCTTGTCAACAAGGTCGTCCATCTTCAACCTGGAAACGTCTGCCCCTTTCAGGTGTATCCCGAATATGAGATGCCTGGACGCCTTGTCCGGCAGGGGGACGAAGATCTTCCTCTGGAACCTGCTGAGGAAGGCGTCGTCGATGTCCCACGGCTTGTTCGTGGCTCCCATGAAGAGCACCCTGTCATCGTGGCTGCTCTCGAATCCCTCCATCTCCGACAGCATCTGCCCGAGCACCCTCCTGCTGCTCTCGTCTATGCCGCTGTCCCTGCTGGGCGCCAGGGAGTCTATCTCGTCCATGAACACTAGCGACGGCTGCAGCTTCTTGGCCTTGGCGAATAGGGCGGAAATTATCTTAGTGGACTCCCCGAAGTACTTGGAGAGCAGGCTTGAGGCCTTGGCCTCGAAGAAGGTCGCGTTCAGCGTGTTGCTGCTTGCCTTGGCCAGCAGGGTCTTGCCGGTTCCCGGAGGCCCATAAAGGAGTATCGATTTGGTGACGGTCACGAAGTCCGGCTTGGCCTTCACGAAGGGAAGGATAATCGCCTGCTTCAGCGTCTTCTTGGCGTCCTCGAGGCCGCCTATGTCGTCCCAGGAAGTGGTCGGCTTCTGGGTCACAATCAGCTGGTCGATGATATCGGGGGATTTCGCCCTTGCCGGCCCGTTCGTCGTCCTTATTATCTTGCCTATGGACTCGTACTGCGATGCGGTCTGGAAGAAATCCTGGGCATCCTCCCTCGGGGACTGGTAAGCCAGCTTCCTGGCTATACCGCCTGCATTCGAATAATGGATGCCGGCTTCCTTCTCCTTCCCCGCGGCCTCCAGCTTCCTGGCGGACTCAAGCTCCGACTGAAGCTGCTGCCTGAGCATGTTCTGCCTGAGCTCGCCCATAAGATTAATTTTCAGGCTGAAATTTATAAGCGTTAAGAAAATAAACGCGGTAAGAATCAGAAAAGGCGTTTCCTATTCCTTCTCCATCAGGGTCTTCTTCTTCGGCTGTTCTTCCGCGAGCAGCTTGGCCTTCTCCCCGGCCATCTTCAGCGCGGTCTCCTCGTCTACGTTCTCGAGGTCGTCAATGGCCTTCATTATGTCCTGGGATTCCTCGTCGACGGGCATCTCCTCCTTGCCGAATATGCCGGTGAGCTTCCCCTTGACAAGGTCCAGCCTGCCTTCCTCTATGGCCTTCTTGACGTCTATGTCGACCATCGCCTCGCTGAGCTGCTCGACGTCCGTGTTCATTATCCTCTCCACGAAGTCGGATTCCTTCTCGAACTTCTGCTGCTCGTGCATGGCCTCTATCAGCAGCAGTATCTGCAGCTCCCTGAGGAACCTGTTCGCCTCCTGCTGCTTGGTTGCCGATTCGAGCCTTAGCGACTTGATCTTCTGCACGTTCAGCATCTTCAGCGTCCTTGGCTGCCCCTTCGCCTCTATCATGAGCTTCTTTATGCTCTCCTGTATCGCCTTGATGTCGTCCGAGAGCCTCTCGACGTTCTTCTCCGACTTGACCCTTTCCTTCAGCAGATCATCCCGGCTCAGCGAGAATACGTTCTTGCCGAATTTCTTCATCAGGTAGTTCTTGAGGTTCATGTTATCACTTTCTTCTATTTAGTTTTATCCATCTAATATTTATAAATTTGATTTCAGCATCATTTTCGAATTTTCGGCACGAAATCCATGATGACGTCCTTCCAGGGCCTCTTCTCCCTGCGCTTCTTGACCGCGATAATCGCGACGACAGACAGTAGGCACAGGGATACGTTGACGAAGGGGTCGTCCCACTCGGTCAGGCCGAGGCCCGTCGCTGAGGATGACAGCGGCCATGCGAGCAAAAGCGTATCACGATCCAACCAATCAGTCAGCACATGGGCAGCGAATCCGATGCCTGCCCCGATCGATTTCTTCCTGCTTCTCGTCACCAGATAGGCGAATCCCATCATCAAAGGGAACATGAATATGGAATGGAATGGCCCCCTGTGCCAGGGCGTGAACAGGTCCAGGTCAGGTGCCATGCCCCCCAATGCCCCCCAGAGCAGCGAGAACCCGAACAGGTATGATAGGGCCGCCCCGACCAGGAAATGGGTGGGAAAGGTAAGCATATGAATATTTGTCGATAGGCCCTATAATAACCATCTGCCATGATTTCCGCGATGGCGATTCGAAGAAATATATACGAAGCCCCTTATTATAATAACTATGGCCAAAAGGGCTTTCAGGGCTTTTCTGCTTTCGATGGACGCCTTCGTAGCCGTGGGCCTTCTGCTCCTTCTCACGGCATTCATGTCCGGCATCTCGGTGAGCTATTCGTCCCCCGAGATAGAGTACCAGAGGTTCTACTATGTTGGCAGGGACGTCATAAGCACGCTCGAGAAGGCCAAGCTGACGGCCGTGATCGAGTTCATGCCCGAGAACTTCACGGCCGATTGCAACATGTCGGATGCCGACATGGACAAGAGCATCCTGGACGCGCTGGGCTTCCTGTGGGCCCAGAATTCGACGAGCCTCAACGAATGCGCCCTGAACCTGACCAAGGAGCTGCTCGACAGGACCATACCCGTGAAATACGGCTATGAGGTCCTCATAGACGGCACGGAGATCTACAAGAAGGGGACTGAAGGCAGCTATCTGTCAAGGTTGCACACCATAGTGTCCGGATACGAGCTCGGCAAGCCCGTTTCGGGATACTTCGCCAGCGCCTACGTATCCAGGATGGCGAAGGAGACCTTCAGCTACTTCGATTTCGGCGGCTACGTGGGCGACGGCAACATTACCAGGAACGTCTTCCTTCCCAGCGACGCGAACGTCACATACGCGTACATGGAGGCGAACATGGGTTCCAATTTCACGCTCTACATGAACGGGATCCTGGTGGGTCAGTTCAACAAGACCAAAACAAACCTCACCGCATCGAACTGGACGCTGTGCACGGACTACACGGACTGCCATGTCTATTTCAAGCAGGGGAACAACACCATGACCCTGAACTTCAGCAGATTCGAGAACAACTTCGTCGGAGGCGGGTTCCTTAAGGTTCATTTCAACACGTCAAAGCCGGACACCAGGGGCATCTTCAGCGTTTCCAACGAGACCGTGCTTGATAACTACTGGTTCCCGGGCATTTTGGGGATCATCAACATATATTCGGGTTTCTATGTGCCGGGCACCCTGAACAACATGTCCCTAAGGATACACTATGACAACAACATCACCATAAACGATTCCGGTCTCCCCACATTCCTCATCATAGGGAACAGCGAGATATTCAGGAGCAACGCAAGCGGAGAGAATACGGTCGACATGAACGACAGCGTCTTGAGGTCGATGCTGAACTATGACAGCATCAGCAATTCGACCGTCCCCATAAGGCTTGGCATGGAGACGTTCATGGTCATCGGAGGAGTCGGTTCGAGCAATGTCGTGCTTATAACCGACCGTTCAGGAAGCATGGGGACATGCGACGTGTGGTCGAACTCCAGCTGGGACTGCCTTCCAGGCTCATGCAACGACGTATGCAGCTCAAGCTGCGATGACGACAACAGCACATGTGAGGGCGTATGCAACGGCGCATGGACCGAGGTGACCCCCGGAGTCTATTCCTGCGTGGGCGTTGCAGCACGATGCTGCGATAGCCAGGCGTTGTGCACCCAATGCGGAGGGCTCTGGGGAAGGAGGGAGAGGATAAACGTCGCCAAGGACTCCGACCACAAATTCATTGATTCGGTCCTGGGCTTCAAAGGAAACATGGCCGGGCTCACCGGATACGGGACGGACCTCTGCAGCTATGAGGAGCTTACTAGCAACCAGACGCTGCTTGACGACAAGGTCAACACCTACGCGGATGACTGCTCCGGCACATGCATCTGCTGCGGCATAAACAAGGCGCTGGACCTTATCATGAAGGGAAAGTACTTGAACGCACTGGAGAACAGCAGGTTCACGGGGCCTTCGATAGACAAATGGAACGTCAGCGGCGTCGTGAACCTTTCGGATGACATATCCGGTACAGACACGCTCGCTTTCGGGAGCCCCGATAACATACTTGACCCGGACATGATACAAGTCACAGGCAACATGCTCGCGATCGCGTATGAGAAGTCGGGGGATGACGACGGATGGCTGGCGACCGTTCAGGTGAACGGCGACGGAACGATGAGCGGACCGGTCGATTCATACGAATACGACAACGATAGGGGTGAGAACCCGGATATCATACACGTATCCGGGGACGTGTACGCGATAGCCTACAG
>JAFGSV010000026.1 GCA_016934325.1 Candidatus Aenigmatarchaeota archaeon
AGAGCTATCCTTTCTCCCCTTCCACCTGCTACGGCCAGTCGAAGGCGGTGGCAGAGAACGTCATCAGGAATTCGGGGATCGAGCACGTGATCCTGAGGGTCGCTCCCGCCTATGGCAAGGGGAGCCCCAGCTGGCTGAAGAACCTGCGCCTGCTGGAGAGGGGATTCCCCATACCAAATACGAAGAACAAGACCCACGTCGTCCACGTCTCCGACTTCGTCAGGGCGCTCGAGCTGGCAGTGGACAAGGGCGAGGGCTGCTACAACATCGCAGACAGGGAGCCCATCCCCTTCGTCGGGTTTGCGGAGACCATGGTGAGGTTGCTGGGCAAGAGGCCTGTCAAGTTGCCCGTGTTCGCGGTCAGCCTGCTCGCGAGGCTCACCGGGATGAAGACCTATCTGGACGTCCTTACCATGAACCGGCATTACGACACGGAGAAGGCCAGGCGCGAGCTCGGTTTCAGGCCGAGGGCCGATTTCAGGCGCGAGGCAAAGAGGATGGTCGACTGGTACAAAGGCCTCGATTGATAGCGATTTATTTTTCCATATTAGCTCCTGCATCTGCTTTTAACCAAATTTTTGTTACTTATCGATACGAAACAAATAGCATGCGTAACATTTATAAAGCAGGGGACCATAGATAGATTGAAAGTTCTATCGGGAGGTAAAAATCATGGCAGCTAAGAAATACTACGAGATGAAAGTCGGCTCTACGAAGCACGTATTCACAGGGAAATCGCCACGACAGGCAGCTTTGAAGGCTGCGGCCAGGGGATTCGGAGACATAAAGCTGAGAGAGAGGGGAAGGAGAAACAAGGACGGAACATACTCCATCCACAAGTTCAAGGGCTCTGTCAAGGTGATAAGCGCTCCGGCGAACAGGCCAGCATGGCTTCCGGCGAAGGTGAAGAAGCCCATTGTGAGGAAAGCCGGCGTCGACAGGGTAAAGAAGTTCTGAGCGCGCTTCGCGCGGGCTTCTTTTCTCTCATTTATTCTTTTCTATATCTTTTTTCTGTCTTTTGTTTTTGTACTTGCATGAATCTCCGCTCACAAGCTGAAGCGCTCATCCATCATGATTCCAAAAAACGGTATCTCAGATCGGCGGGAACATGAGCGCCCACAGGCTGCCGTAGAGCAGGGTGACCAGCAGGCATATGATGAAAACGGGCGCGAACCTCACCCCTTCCTTTATCCAGACGTCCTTTCCCTTCTTCCTGAGGTCCTTGACCTCCTTCTCGGTGAGCCCTCTCCACCTGTCAGACACGAGGACGTCCCCGACCCTCAGACGGCTTGCCTTAATCTTCCTCTTGAAGAGGTCCCCCTCGACAGCCCTGGCGTAATGGAAGAAAAGGAGTATGAGCACCGCCAGGAACGGCATGGCCAGTATGTTGAAGAAGCTCGAAAAGGACACGGAAAGGAGCCGGCCCAGATAAACGGTGAATGATACCGCAACCGCCATGAGGCCGAAGAAGACGAAGGCTATCGACCTCACGCTCCCCCTCAGGTTCTTCATGAAGGTTGTGCAGACCCTCGGGGACCTCAGCCCGAGCACGATCGCGTAGCCAATGAGATAGAACAGGGATATTATGAAGAAGTTGAAGAACACTGTCAATGGGAAAGGCATGGCGCTTGCCGCCGCCGGGCTGAACCCGGCAGGGTCCGGGAACATGAAGCCCAGTGCGCCGAGCATCCATGCGTCGCCGTCCCCCCACTGCCTGATGAAGTAGAGGACGAGGCCGAACCCGAGGAATGCCAGACCGACGAAGACCGAGTCGATGATGAAGGAGAATTCTTGCGTGAAGATTGAGAACGCACCCCTGGCGATGAGAGCGAGTACTATCATCGAATAGGGCAGCCAGTCGGGGAACTCCGTGTACCTGAGGTCGAGATACCCTCCGATGCCGAAGCCGCCTATCCCGACAGCGAGAAGGACCCAGCCGAGCAGCTCAATCATATTCATAATACAGGCGATGTTTAATAAAGTTTCATGAAGCCCTATCCTTTGCTTCTGTTGAAACCGATAGAGAATGGGATGGGGCCGCGGAGACTTCCACCCTCCCGCACCTCTTAGCGGAAGGTTTTTGAACTCCGGTTACGAGACCCCCAGCCTCGAGTGATAGACCAAGCTACACTACGGCCCCTTCTTAATGCAAATCACTTCGAACTGTGCTAGCTTCACTTTCCTCCTCGTGCTATATGAATGCGTATGGAATAATTCTAGGATTTCAAAGCTTTTTAACTCTTCCCTCAGTTCGCTCTCCGAGAAGTAATGATGCGGGATGTCACCCTCGGTCGGGTCGCCGTTATTGACGAACGTCTTAGGCTCGATCTCCTTTCCCCTGCCGAACCATCCGTCTTCATCGGACAGTACGATGAAAGAGAAAAGGCCGCCCGCCTTCAGTACCCTGGCGACCTCCGAGATTACCTTTCTGATCACTTCCAGCTTTGCATGATGGATGACGTACGTAGATATGACGGCATCGAAGAAACCCTTCTCAAACCCAAGCGTTGACATATCGCCCTTCGAAAGCTTTGCGTCAAGTCCTCTTTCTTCGAGCTTCTTTTTCGTTATTGAGAGCGCATTGTTTGATATGTCCGTTCCGTACACGTCGAATCCTTCAGAGGCGAGGAATATGATGTGCCTGCCTGTGCCGCAACCGAGGTCAAGTACCCTCTTGCCGCCCTCTTCAAGTAGCTTGCTAGCCGTTTCTTCCACCAATGCCAGAACATCGCTTTGGATCTCTCCCTTCCTCTTGTATGCACTGTCCCAGTCTCTCATCGGATCTCCCTTTCGATCATAATGAATGGGGCCGCCGAGATTTGAACTCAGGTCTTGGACTCCCGAAGCCCAGATGCTAGACCAAGCTACACCACGGCCCCGTGTATCTATCAAATTCTTTTCGCGGATATAAATAAAAAGGGCGGAATCGCACTTTCGCCATGGACAGCGCCGCAATGATCATATCCTGGGGCGATTTCCTAATCGCTGATGGGGTTGTGATTTATAAATTTAAGATACAATAATTAGCTGATAAAAGCTGAGTTGGTTGCGTGTTGAAATCGGTTCCGGGTCTTGCCATCGCCGTGGTGCTTCTTTCCGTCAGCATGGCCTCCGCGCAGGAGCTTGGCCTGGACGTCCAGCCTTACTCGAGGACGGTCCATCCCTACGACAAGGCGTATTTCCTGCTTACCCTTGAGAACGGGAGGAGCGTCGATGACGACTTCTACCTCTTCGTGACAGGAGACCCCGCCTTCTGGGTCAACGTCGATACGAGCTACCTGCTCATGCCCGCCAAGACGAACAGGACGCTGAATCTGTTCTTCTACCCGAATGACCTGCCAGGCACTTACGATTACGTCGTTCACCTGCAATCGAGGAGCACCCCCGTCCTGAAGGTCAGCCAGCCGTTGCAGCTGACCGTGCTGGGCGAGGGGAGTAAGGGAATCGAGCTCGTCGGGCACGACATACAACCAGAAACCGGCTCGGTCGATTTCATGATAACGCTGTCTTCATCCTCGGAGGAGGAAGTTACCGTAGATTACGCGATAGTGAGCGACAAGGGGATGGTCGCCGCGACCGAAACCAGGACCTACACGGTCATGGGCCGCAGGGAGATATCACATTCGGTCCAGCTGCTCGACGACCTTGTCGCCGGGAAGTACACGGCCGAGCTCAGGGTGAAGGGCACGGCTATCGAGCTTTCAAGCCCCTTCTCTATCGAGCCGGTCCACAGGATCGTCAAGACCGAGGAAGAGATGACAACGCCGCTATTCCACGAGGTGACGATAACGGTGTCGAACGAGGGCAACGTGATCGAGGAGGGCTACGCCGTGAAGTCGACGGTCCCCACCGGATTCATGACCTTCAGCAGGCAGCCCGCCGAGTGCGGCGATGACTGGTGCGAGTGGCTCGTCAGCAAGCTCAATCCCGAGGAGAGCCTGCAGATCGTCTACAGGATAGAGTACTGGCCGCTGATCATGGAGGGCGTCGTCATAGCCGCCCTGCTCGTCTCGTTCTTCGTAATAGGCTGGAACAAGGCCACCAGGCCCCAGCTCATAAAGAGGCTCGAAAAGGGAGGGGAAGGCGCTTACACGACCGTCCTGGAGGTCAAGAACGCGGGCAAGAAGTTGACCAACGTCGTCGTAAGGGACGAGGTCTCGCCTTTGTTCGAGGTCAGTGGTAAGTTCGAGACCATCAAGCCGGCGATCAAGCAGACGGATGACGGCACGGAGCTGGTATGGTCCCTTGGAGCGGTAGAGCCTAAAGACCACAGGATAATCCATTACAGCATAAAGCCGGTGCTGAGCGGCCATCTGAAGATGCCAAAGGCCTACATGAGGTACGTGAGCGCGGGCAAGAAGAGGTCGAAGGTCAGTTCGAAAGAGGTCTACATTGCTGCCTGAAGCCTTTTCCATGCGCATGCGCTCTTCATGGCGGCATCGTTCTTGTATGCATTTTTAAGCATAACTTATCATATTCTAATACAGCCCCGAGGTAGCTCAGACCGGCTAGAGCGATCGGCTGTAGGCGGGCGCACCGTGATATCGTTGCGGTCTAATGAGTGCGTTTGTTGGACGCAGTCGCTCGAAAGAGACCGATAGGTCGGGAGTTCAAATCTCCCCCTCGGGATGATTTTTATTTTTTAGCTGTTGTTGATATCGATTTTATTGAAAATTTTCAAAACGTGGGGAGGGATTTGCACTAGATTATTACATCTTCTATTTGCATGAAGTAATGATTTTATTTATATGAAAATACAAACAATTGTTTTTAAAATTTAACGAAAGGCTTATAAATATAAAAAAATAAAACAATTGTATGCCAGAATTGATGCTATTGAAGGTTATCAGGCAGTTTATCGAGCATCCCTATGCGGATGTGTATCTCCGAGAACTCGCAAAGAAGCTTGGAATAAGCCCGTTCTCTGCAAAGAAGTACGCCGATATGCTATTGAAGGAGAATCTCATTAAGGAAGAGAGGAAGGCTAATCTGAGATATTTCAGGTCCAATTACGATAGTCTTACTTTCAGGCACATAAAGATAACTTATAATATTTGCATGATCGAAAAGTGCGGTCTTATAAAATTCCTGGTGGAAGAAGTGCCAAATATATCTTCCATAACGCTTTTCGGGTCGGCTGCTACGGGAGAAGATGACTACGAAAAGAGCGATATCGATCTGCTCGTGATAGGTAAAGACAATAAGATTTCAACAAGAAAGTTCGAAGATGCCCTTGGAAGAGAAATTAATCTTCACGTTTTTGGTTGGGCTGAATGGAAAAAGATGTCAGAGGAAAACAAGGCATTCTATATAGACATCATAAGCCACGGTATACAATTATATGGAGAGAGGCCGATGGCAAATGCAAATAAGAAATCTTGACGACTGCTTCAGGCTGAGATTGATCAGGAGGATTAAACCCAATAAAGAAAAGTCCGAAATGTCGCTTAATATCGCAGAAAAAAGATTAAAACAGGGGCACCTGGCACTCGAACACGATTTCTTCCAGTACGTTGTGCTCGAAGCTTATATGGCGATGTTTCATGCATCGAGGGCGCTCCTTTACAGAGACGGAATACAGGAGAAAAGCCATTTCGCAATTTACGTTTATCTCAAGGAAAAGTATGGGGATGAAATTCCACTGAACGTCCTTAATCTGCTGAATATACACAGAATAGAAAGGCATGAAGCTATGTATAGCCTTGAGTACAAACCTGGCAGGGATGATGCGATGACAGCACTCGAAGACGCGGAAATATATATCAAAGAAATAAAGAATGTATTGAAATGATTTGACTATCATGGCGGGATCTGCACCCAGACACCGGTGTCTCCCCCTCGGGATTGATTCTTTTGAGAAATACCGGATGTCGATGTCACTTTTATTGGGAAAATGCTTTGGATTGAACTGGTTCCTGCGCGTTAAGCTTAAAAAATTATTGGTGCTATAATATTCATGGCATGGAAACTTCCAATTACAATTTCTGGAAATGGGTTATGCGTTTTTTTGAAAAAAGGAGGGTTTTTATGAAGACTTCGATTCTATCGACGGCTTTAGCGTTATGCCTGCTCGTAGCAACGGCCAGCGCGGCAGAAGTCAGCACCGACAAGGGCGATTACGCTCCCGGGGATGTTGTGCTGATAAGCGGCAGCGGATTCGCGGAAAATGCACCATTAGCAGTGACAATCACAGTCCCGGACGGAGAGGATGATGTTCTGTACGCAGAGACTGATGATACAGGAGCTATCACAAACCTTGAGTACGATCTGGACGGTGTCTGCGGAACTTACACCCTGACAGCGACAGACGGCGCGAACGAGGCCTCAACCACATTCACGGATGCCACGTGCATCTGGACACAGTCCTGCACTTCGAGCGCTACATGCACCGGTGCCGCCAGTGGAAGCAAATGGTATTACAGTGGGTCGTGTTACTCCTGCAAAATCGGAATGGTGAAGCATTGCAAGTATTCGAATAATGCCTGTGCGGATCAAGATGACACCGACGGCGTGCCGGAGATCGGCGGCGTTGTCCGTGTGAGCGGAGCGGAATGCGATCAGAACAGCGACTGCTCTGACGATAACTGCCCGCAGGACGAGTGCAAAGACGCGCCGAGCTGCGAAGAACGCTGCGACGGCGATTGTTTGTGCCTCTTCTTCTGTTACATGTTCGGTCAGGGTGATGAGGATATGCTTTGGGATGACTTCTACGACTACTCGTCAGAATGCAACAAGGACTGCGGCTGCGGATGTGATGTAGCGGTCACAATAGATGACGAGAGGTGCGAGCCTCCGGAAGCTCCGGAATTCCCGATAGTCGCGACTGCACCGCTCTTGGCTGGCATAGGATTGCTTTGCGCATATGGGGTCAACAAGAGGAAATCTTGAAAGGCCCCTGCCATTTTCTCCATTTTGGATTTCTTTTTCTTTTATCTTGGTTTAACAGGCCATCGGGATCCGAGTCCGATCCGTACTTGCCCCCGGAGGCGTACTGCGAGCTGAACCGGTATGTGATCTCGATTTGTAGCCGCTCCCGGTGCCCTCCCCGCCTTCCTCGAGAATGAGGCCATATTTCTCTTGAGCTCCTTCTTCTCCATCTCCTCGATCCGTTTGGGCACGATCAGCTCTTGGGCGTCGGATGCGGAGGGGGGGGGGCTATGCCAGTCCCCCGAAAACCTTTTTAAAATATCGGATTAATATCTTGAGCATGAATTTCGAGCGTTATGACGGGATCAGGACAGCGGGAAGGCGTGTTGGTTTCTTCCTCGGCTACTTCGTCTTCTTCAACATGCTTTACCTCATACTCAACCTGCTGGGGAAGATGCCGCTCCAGCTGACGTACTACGAATTCCTGCTCATGCTGCTGGCGGCCTTCGCCGGCGGGAAGGTCATAGCCAGGGTGGTCAGGCATGGGAAAGGCTAAGGAGTTCCTGCTCGGCATGAAGGAGGGGGGCTCCGATTTCGGTTTCGGGGTCTCCGGGGTCGTCAACTTCATCCTGCTGTCGTTCGTCTATGTGTTCGGGGTCGGTCTGACCTCAGCTGCGGCCAGGCTTAAAGGGAAGCACTTCCTCAGCATGGGGATCGACAAGGGCGCCGAGACGTACTTCGTCAACGAGCCTATCAAAAAGAAGGATAAGGAAGAGTACTTCAGGCAGTTCTGAATCTCGGGTTGGGTGATATGCTTTGTACATTCTGGGCGTCTCATGCTTCTACCATGACAGTTCGGCGTGCATTCTCAAGGACGGCGAGATAATCGCTGCTGCTGCCGAGGAGAGGTTCACCAGGAAGAAGCACGACATCGACTTTCCGATAAACTCCATCAGGTTCTGCCTCGAGCACGCGGGCATCGGCATCGGGGACGTTGACCACGTCGCATTCTACGAGAAGCCCCTGCAGAAGTTCGAGAGGCTGCTGCACCAGTACCTCGAGACGTTCCCCAGGAGCTGGGTCAGTTTCTGCTCCAGCATGCCGGTCTGGATCAACGAGAGGCTGAGGATCCCCAGGCTCATGCGGAAGAGGGCCAAGTACAAAGGGGACATATGCTTCATCGAGCATCACATGTGCCACGCGGCGTCATCGTTCTTCGTCAGCCCGTACAAGGAGGCCGCCATCCTGACCATAGACGGGGTCGGGGAATGGGCGACCACGACCCTCGGTTTCGCGCAAGGCAACGAAATAGAGCTTAGGCAGCAGATCAGGTTCCCGCATTCCATTGGCCTGCTCTACAGCGCGGTGACCGCCCATCTCGGCTTCAAGGTCAACAACAGCGAATACAAGGTCATGGGGCTGTCGCCTTACGGGGACATGGACAGGAAGAAGAACCCCTACTACAGGAAGCTGCTGGAGGACGTCATAGACGTGAAGCCTGACGGCAGCTTCGCGCTTAACATGGACTACTTCGTGTACCACCAGAAGATGAGGATGGTGAGCAAGAAGTTCATCCGTGAGTTCGGGCCCATAAGGAAGAGGTCGGAAGAGGTCACGAAGAGGCACATGGACATAGCCGCGGCCCTGCAGATGGTGACCGAGGACGTGATCATGAAGCTGCTCGATCACCTGCACATCATGACCAAATGCGACACGCTGTGCATGGCGGGCGGCGTGGCCCTCAACTCGGTCATGAACGGCAAGATTCTCAGGAATACCCCTTTCAAGAGGATGTTCATACAGCCCGCGGCGGGGGACGGGGGAACGAGCCTCGGCGCCGCCCTTTACCTGTACCATTCGGTCCTGGGCAGGGAAAGGGGCTACGTCCAGTCCCATTCGTATTTCGGCCCCGCCTACTCCCGCGAGGAGATAAAGGCGTTCCTCAAGGAGAACGGGATAAAGCATAGCGAGTTCAAGAGCGAGAAAGAGCTGATATCGAAGACCGCCAGGCTCCTCGCCGAGGATAACGTCATTGGATGGTTCCAGGGGAGGATGGAATGGGGGCCCAGGGCTCTGGGGAGCAGGAGCATACTCGCGAGCCCCATGAAGGAGAGCATGAAGGACGTGCTGAACCTGAAGGTCAAGCACAGGGAGAAGTTCAGGCCCTTCGCCCCCGTCGTGTGCGTCGAGGATGCAAGCAAGTACTTCGAGTGCGACTTGCCGATACCAGCCCCCGCGGACTTCATGCTCATGGTCTACCCCATCAAGCGAGCGAAGAGGCGCGAGATACCGGCGGTGGTCCACGTGGACGGGAGCGGAAGGCTGCAGACGATCAGGAAGGGCCAGAACCCCCTTTACTACGGCCTCATAAAGGAGTTCGGCCGGATCACCAAGACGCCGATCCTGGTGAACACCTCCTTCAACATCAGGGGCGAGCCGATCATCATATCACCCTTCTACGCATACAGGTGCATGATGGGGACGGGAATTGACTGCCTGGTCATGGACAGGTTCCTGATCAGGCGGGATGACAATCCGCAGGACATGTGGGACAGCGAGGCGTATGCCAAGGACTAGGGCCGGGAGCAAGAATGAAGCCAAGAGGAATCTGCTTCGGGTTAGGCTGCACAGGACCGTCGGGATACTCCTGATTGGCCTGGCCATCATCTACAACCCGTTCACGGTCTCTGCCTTCTATCCGGGATACGTATTCAATTTCGGCATAAACACGCAGATATACTTCATCGAGTTCTGCCTTGCCGTCATGGGCATCCTGATATTCAACTTGGGGTTGGTAAGGAAGAACATAAGGAGCTACGCGAGCAGGAAGAACATAGCCTTCGTCGTGATATTCCTGCTCATAATATTCGTTGCTGCCGAGCTCACTCTCAGGGCCTTCACCCCGACGTCCTTCTACACGGAAGAGCCCCTCTTCTACCCGATGCCGTACATCATGCACGCGAACAGGCCGAACTACGAGTTCTGCAGGCCGGCAAACGCGATGCTGGACGAATCGAACGCGGGCAAGGAGATGTGCTACAGCTTCAACGAGCTCGGATTCAGGGGGGAGCTGCCATCCGAGGACAAGGGTGACGAATACAGGATCATTTTCCTCGGGGGCTCCGCGGCATTCAACGGGGAGCCGCTGGAGAACTCGATCGCGAAGAAGCTCGAGAAATACCTCAGAGAGAAGGGGCTGGCTAACGTCAAGGCCTACAACTGGGGCGTGACGTCGTACAACTCGGCCCAGGAGCTTTCCGTCCTGGTCCACGATGCCCTCGATTTCCATCCGGACATGGTGGTTGTATATGACGGGGCGAACGAGCTGCAGCAGTACTTCTACGATCCAAGGCCCGGCTATCCGCACGCATACGCCTCGACAGAGAAGGCGATCCAGTTCTTCTCGAACGAGACCAACAGCCTTGACATACCTGACTTGTTCCTGCTTGCGGTCAGGAGGCTGCAGAGCATCAGGTTCTTGACGGAGCGGGTCTTCAGGAGCGACCTTGACTACCGCTTCACGGGCATATATGAGCTCAGGGAGCATGTAGGCTACGGGACGCCTGAATGGGAGAACGAGATCGTCCGGACATACGCGAAGAACATCGATAAGATGTCCATGATATCCGAGAGCGGCAACTTCAGGCTGGAGGTGTTCCTGCAGCCTCTCGTCCACTTCAAGGAGCCCTTGGTGGGCAACGAGGCCGACATGCTGAGCAGCCTGGACTTCCAGAGGTTCGTCAGGAGCGCGTACCCGGCAATGGCAGCGGACCTGGAAGCCATCAGCGACAGCTATCCGGAGAACGAGTATTACGATTTCAGGGATATTCTCAACTACGACAAGCAGTTCTTCTTCGACTATATCCATATAAACCACGAAGGCAATGATATAGTGGGAAAGGAGATGGCAGACCGCCTTTACGCCGCGGTCGCCGAGGACATGGGGGTGGAATGATGTCAAAGAACAGGTCGCTGTTCGGGGAATTATGGGATTTCCTCAAGGTCAGGAAGGCGTACTGGCTCGCCCCCACCATAATACTGCTCATCATCGTGGGTCTGCTGATAATATTCGCCCAGAGCAGCGC
This sequence comes from Candidatus Aenigmatarchaeota archaeon, assembly GCA_016934325.1. Taxonomy (GTDB): domain Archaea; phylum Aenigmatarchaeota; class Aenigmatarchaeia; order QMZP01; family JAFGSV01; genus JAFGSV01. The sequence continues at coordinate 10,953 of JAFGSV010000026.1, forward strand.
CCTCTCCCCGTTCGTCTACGCCCTGTTCTGAAGGGGCATCTCTTCAACTTCTCCTGCTGCAGGGCGGCCCTGGAGCCCCCGAGGAAGGCCAAAACTATCCTGTGCCATTCCCCGGAAGAATAAGGGAGCACAGCCGCTAGGGGATGTCCCTTATCAATCCCCTAACGGGCTTTCCATCTAGTTCCGAAGGGCCATTCATATTCAGAAAGGCTTATAAAGCAAACGCTCCATATATACTTGGCGGCCAAAGTGGAGAGGTTTACCCGTTCCCATCTCGAACACGGAAGTCAAGCTCTCCGACGGTCTGGGTGGTACTGGCTTCGGTCGGAAAGCCCAGATCGCTGCCATTTCTCATCTCTGCCTGCGCTTAAAGCTTAAAAACACGACGCTTATAAGAATATTAAACGTGCCTTGGTAGTGTAGTGGCCTAATGATATCGGTCGGTTCCGATCACAGGCTAGGCATATGGGACTGTCACTCCCATGACCCGGGTTCAAATCCCGGCCAAGGCGCTGCCTTTTTCTCGTTTTTTGTTCGGGACGGCACGAGGCATTGAAATATAAAAGAATCCTCCAATAAGATTACACGAATGGGCCCGTAGCTCAGTCTGGCTAGTGGGGCGGAGCGGTCTTTCCTGTTCCCCCGGCTAAAGCACCAGACGAGCGCGTTGCCGAAGGACAGCAGCGCGCCAGGTGAAGCTTTTAATGTCATTAAAAGCGTGTGCAGAACCCCGGCAAGGGGGTTCGATGACAGAACAAACCTGGGTGTCGCGGGTTCGAATCGCTTCCGTTCCGGAACTGAAGGGAGAAAATCCCGTCGGGCCCATTCCCTTTTCAATCGTCTCCCTTCAAACCCTTGCACGGATGTTATGTTCGAGGTTCATGGGATTTTCTGCGCCATCCACTAATATTCATTAAATATCCATTGGATACATATAGAAATCGACGAGATCATTGTTGGTAGGGGCGAATTCAGCAGCGTAAAGGGGAAATGCCCCATATTTTTCAAGCTTTCTTTTAGCTTTCATCACCTGGTCCTGGCATCCAGGAAGCCAGACGCTGTCGGTTATCAGAGCTGTTCTGCCCTTCAGGCTTCCAAAGGCCGATTCATCGGATTTCCCAACGACAAAGACATCCGACCCGTCCACGCGTTCGCCAAGACGCTTGGCGAAATCTTCACCAACGGGTCTGCTCCCTATGAAAACCGGACTCCTATTTTTGAATCTCTTTTCGTATCTGTCTAAGATCCTATCAGCGAATTTATTCGCCCTCTCGTTTACCCTTTTTTCGTTCTTTCCTATCCGGTGGATCATGTTGGTAACCCGGTTCAAGCCAATCACGAGAAAGTCTCTAGTGGCATTCTGATCATAGCTCTGCTGCAGCTCGATTGATTCGATTATCTTGTTCAAGTAACCTGAATCGTGCAATATGCCCACAAAGTTCTTCCCTGCAAGCTGGGCGGATGCCTCATCGGTCAATTCGGCGTGTCCGTTATTGAAATAAGCCGCTTGTTCAACCTTTGCGAGCTGGGACGATCCGCCCATCCCGGTGACCGAACTATATTTGCTGAGCAGCAGCTTTATCGAAACCGTAAAATCGTCTGCAAGCGTGTTATGGTCGAGGCATGCAATATACAAGTCAGACCCGGGGATGAAATATTTGCCGATCAAGGCCACCCCCCTTTCGGCATAATCTGTCATATGCCTGGACCAGTCATCACAAGTTATTCTGCTAGATCGGATAAATATCACCTACATTTTCTAATGAACTGCCGAATATCCTATCAAGGCCCAGCTGTTCCAGATGTATCCTAGCTTCAGGTATCTTTATGTCTGCCCGCTCGGGATTCATATGCACGTCGGCCAATGCATTCAAGGGCGAATCCGGCTGATTTCCCCCCAGACTTTTAAAAGTTTTGTTCATTCTCTTTAAAGCCCTCTTGGGGCCAATCCATGTCTCCGATTCTTCGAAGCATGAAAAGTTGGCAATGCTATTGGGGCAATAGTCCCTTATCAGAGCGCTCGCCACCTTGACGTCTTCACCATCGTTACCGAAATATGCCAGATTCTCAAGTGCCCAAACGATACCACCCATTATCGAGGGCCCGTACATCTTCGAAAAGGGATCACGTGAGGCGGAGCTGTCCAGCATCAGAATCCTCCCTATTCTTTTTCTCGACCCCGCCCGGATATCCTTGGCATCATCCAAGATAGGCCTGTACTCGCCATTCTTACCGTATCCCGCGGATTGGTTCAGGGGCGTTTCGGTATATATCAGCTCGATGTCACGGTCATGGCATGATTTGAGCAAGGGCAGCTTCAAGAATTCCCATGCCTGCGTCCAGCCGCCATGGTCTATAGGGGCAACGAACAGCGCACGCGTGCTTGAATCGTTCCCAGACGCATAATCAGCGATCATGTCAGCGATGGCGTATACTCTGCTCATCTTCTCTTCTGGTGTGAAACCATCCATTTTCAGCGACTTGAATAACCGAGCATTATTGAACTTGTACATAACAATCACTCCATGATGTCCACGTCGTCTATCACCCTGTTGCCGCTCCTGTCGCATCCCCTGAACACCCTGAACATTTCGCCGTCATCGTTGCCGTCCGCCAGATCCTTGAAGCGCTGGGTCAGGGCGATGACGCTGGACCTGCTTCCTCTGCTTCCTATTCCGCCGATTATCAAGACCTTCTTCCCTTTGCCGAAAGGGTTGTCGAATTTCAGGATAACGCCGGTCCTCGGGTCCTTATAGCTCTTCCCCGTGTGCTTGGAAACCACCTTGAAATCGTCCTCCGAATCGAAATAAACGGGAAGCGCGTGGTTCATCTTGTCAATTACCACGTTGCTCTTGATGTTGCCAATCAGTATGAGGTTATTCTTCAAGTCCTCCTCCGAGACCTCGGTGTCAAGCTTGTAGTGCGGGAAATCCACGTTTTTGATAATCTTGCCCAGGAAAATCCCGAAATCGAACGCATAGGGACCCTCGTGAGAAGCCTTGTCGAACCTCCCATGGGAGTACGGGTCCCCTATCACGATGACTGCGTTGAGCTTCCCGTCCCTGATGAAGGGGGACAAGAACTTCAGCATGGCCGGATCATGCGTTATCTTCTCATCCGGTATCTCATGACCGTCCTCGTGCAGCTTGACCGATATCACTGGTGCTATCGCATCGTAGATCTTGGCCGTCATGCCGTGCCTCCTCTCGGTCTTGGAGAGCCTTACTATCCCGGCCTTCTCAAGCTTCTTCAGGTAGTAATACACCTTCTGCTCGTCCTCCTGCATGGACCTCGCGATGTCGAGGGCGCATCCCGGCTGCCTCGTCAGTTCCTGCACCATGCGGACGGCAAGGGGGCTGCTTAGGACGCCGATTTTATTCGGATCAACTACCAATGACTTGTAAGCTCTTTTACCGTCCTCGCCACTCTCTAAAAGTATCGAACCCATTGCATACACCGGCTAGCCTTTGATCTGATGGATATTTAACCGCAGGTTTTATAAATTTTATGATTATTATCAGTATATTGTGAAATAATTTATAACTAGGTGGTAGAAAGATATATAAAGATTCTATTCATATGCATAATGTGAGTTTCACCGTCCATTAAGATATTATGAAAATTTTCATAATATAACAAGTGGGATGGATATGCAAAGCCCAAACATCGTGAAGGTCGACTCCAAGGGGAGGATTCTTATACCCGTTCGGTTCAGGGAGGGCATGGGCGTTACGCAAGGAACCGAGATGATAATAGCTCCTGACGACCAGAACAACCACCTCAGGGTCCTGCCGATTTCCAAGGACTGCACGGCAGAGATCAGGATGCTGCTCAGCAACATGCCGGGCAGCCTGGCTAGCGTGGCGGATGCGCTGTCGGCCAACTCTTTCAACATACTCCTGAGCGAGAGCAGGAGTATGGGCGAGGACCTCGCGGAATGGCGGATAATAGTGGACGTTCCCGACCGAAACAACGGCGTTGACACGCTGACGGACGTCATCTCCGGCATAAACGGCGTGAAATCGCTGGACGTCATCAAGAAATGACGGCCCAGCCACCGGGAACTGGGCATTTCGGGATGGGGCAGAAAAACAGCAAAAATGACTGCCATTAGAAAGATATTTGGAAAATATGATATAACATTTATATATATGTAAAAAAATAATTACATTTCAACGACTTATATTTATATATATTTATCAAAGGGGATTGTGTAGACTAGAGGGTGATTACATCGGTAGAAATTACGAGGCATGTGCTTGTTCCAAAGCATGAGATCTTATCCGAGGGCGAGAAGCGGGAAGTTCTGAAGGCATTCGATGCGACCGAGAGCCAGCTGCCCAAGATAGTGGTTTCTGACCCGGTCATTCAGCTGATCGGGGCCAGGTCTGGAAACGTGATCCGGATAACCAGGAAATCCCCTACAGCCGGTGAAGCTGTTTATTACAGGATAGTCGTGGAAAAATGAAGGGCCCCAGGTCGTCAGGACATGTAGTTGATGGTATCGATTTCTTCAGCCTCATAAGGGCGTTCGAGAACGAGAGGGGCTGGGTGAAGTTCCAGATCGACTCCTTCGACCACTTCGTCGAACACGGCCTGCAGGACATAATCAACGAGATCGGGACCGTGGAGCTGATGCCGGAGCTCGGCGACGCCAAGCTCAGCTTCGGGAAGGTCGATGTGGGCAGCCCGTGCGTGATAGAGGCGGACGGATACAAGAGGTCCAAGGAGACGAAGAGCCCGCTGTTCCCAAACGAGTGCAGGATAAGGAACCTCACCTACGCCGCGCCCGTCACGGTGAACATAACCCCGATCATTAACGGCATCCAGGAGAAGACGGAGAACGTGCACATAGGGGACCTGCCCGTCATGATCGGTTCCAAGCTCTGCTCCACGAGCGGGGTGTCGAGGAAGGAGCTCATAGAGTCGGGAGAGGACCCCGATGACGCGAAGGGGTACTTCATAGTCAACGGGACCGAGAGGGTGCTGGTCCTGATCGAGGAGATCGCCGGCAACAAGCCGGTCTTCGAGAGGGACGGCGAGTCCGTCACCGTTAGGGTGAATTCGGAGAGGAGCGGATTCAAGCAGAGGCACCTGCTGGAGAGGAGGCCGGAGGGCAACCTCACCATCTCTTTCGCGAACATAAGGAAGCTTTCCGTGATAACACTGCTGAAGGCCCTCGGGATGTCCACGGACAAGGAGATCTGCGAGAACGTGAGCAAGGACCCGAAGATACTCAACGAGCTTTACATATCCCTGTACGAGTCCGAGCCTACCGACGTCGAGGAGGCCATAGAGACCATAGGCAGGAAGCTCAAGGTGAGCGAGGACTACAGGAAGGAGAGGGTGAACCAGATACTGGACAGGTACCTGCTGCCGCACATAGGCCAGGAGAAGCCGGACAGGCTGCTGAAGGCACAGTACCTCGCCAGGATCGTCAGGAAGGTCATAGCGGTCTTCCTGGGCAAGGTCCCGGAGGATGACATCGACCATTACAACAACAAGAGGCTGCTCATGTCCGGGGAGCTGCTCTCGCAGCTGTTCAGGTCCGTCCTGCTGGGAAGGTGGGGGCTTATCGCCAAGATGACCTACAACTACCAGAAGCTCACCAAAAGGGGGAAGCAGCCCAGCGTTCAGGGCATAGTCGAAGCGAACGCCGTCACCAAGCAGATACTGTCGTCCCTCGCGACAGGCAACTGGATCGGCGGCAGGACCGGGGTGAGCCAGAGGCTGGACAGGAGCTGCTTCATAAAGACCATTTCTCACCTGAGGAGCGTGGTGTCGCCGCTGACGACGACGCAGGAGCATTTCAGGGCCAGGGAGATACACCCGACCGAGTGGGGCAGGCTATGCCCCGCCGAGACCCCGGAGGGGAGCTCGATAGGGCTGAGGAAGCACCTGGCGCTGCTGGCGGAGATAACCCCCGGCCTCAGCAAGAACGAGAACGACAAGCTGGTCAAGTCGATACAGGCGGAGCTGGAGAAGACCGGCAGCAAGGAGGTCAATGAGCCCTGCGACGTATACTTCAACGGGGAGTTCATAGGCAGGACATACTCGCCCGCGAAGATCGTCGGGAACCTGAGGAAGAAGAGGGGGGCGGGCCTCATCAACGAGCAGCTCAACGCCGTTTATTACGACAGCTTCAACGAGATAAGGATAAACACCGACAACGGAAGGGTCAGGAGGCCCCTGATCAGGGTCGAGAACGGCAAGCACAAGCTGACCCCGGAGCTGGTAAAGAATATCAAGTCCCAGGAGATAGACCTTTCATATCTCGTCAGGCACGGGATAATGGAGTTTCTCGATGCTGAGGAGGAGGAGAACACCTTCATAGCGCTCAAGCCCGAGAGCCTGAAATCCTCCCACACTCATATGGAGGTCACCCCGATATCCATGCTGGGCCTGCCGGCCACGCTTATACCCTATCCGGAATACAACAGGGGGGACAGGATAAATTACGGGGCGAAGATGGTGGGGCAGGCCATAGGGATCCCGGCCACGAACTTCATGGTCAGGACCGACACCAAGTTCAACACGCTCATTTACCCGCAGGGACCGATCATAGACACGGACACCAGCGACATCCTGTACCAGTACCCCTCCGGCCAGAACGTGGTCGTGGCCATCATGTGCTGGGACGGCTACAACCTCAACGACGCCGTCGTGCTCAACAAGTCCAGCGTCCAGAGGGGCCTGTTCAGGTCGATCTATTACAGGACCTACGAGACCGAGAAGAAGAGGTACTGGGGCGGCCAGGAGGACGACATCGCGATCCCGGAGCCGGGCATAAAGGGCCACAGGGGAGAGGAGGCCTACAAGGACCTGGCGGAGGACGGCGTCATAAACCCCGAGACGGGGGTCGAGTCGGATTCCGTCCTGATAGGCAAGAGTTCGCCGCTGAGGTTCCTGTCCGGCGAGGAGTTCGCAGCTGGCATCGAGAACCAGAGGGAGACGTCCATATGCGTCAGGCACGGCGAAAGGGGCGTCGCCGACAAGATCCTGATCAGCGAGACGCCCAACGGCAACCAGCTCATTAAGGTCCGGGTAAGGGACGAGAGGATACCGGAGCTCGGGGACAAGTTCGCGAGCAGGCACGGCCAGAAGGGGGTTGTCAGCCTGATGGTGCCCCAGGAGGACATGCCGTTCACCAGTGACGGCGTGGTGCCCGACATCATATTCAATCCCCACGGCGTGCCGAGCAGGATGACGATTGGCCAGATGCTCGAGATGCTAAGCGGCAAGGCCAAGGCCATGACATGCAGGCGCGACATAAAGGGAACCGCTTTCGACCATATCGGGGAGGGCGAGATAAGGAAGATGATGAAGAGCGTCGGCTTCAGGGATGACGGGAAGGAGGTCATGTACGACGGCCGGACAGGCAAGGCATACGAGGTCATGATATTCACGGGGGTGAGCTTCTACATGAAGCTTGACCACATGGTGGCGAACAAGCTGCATGCCAGGGCGAGGGGCCCGGTCACGCTGCTCACGAGGCAGCCCACCGAGGGCAGGGCCAAGAGGGGCGGCCTGAGGCTCGGGGAGATGGAGCAGCAGTGCCTTGTGGCACACGGCGCGGCCCTGACGCTCAAGGAGCGCTTCGACTCGGACCAGACCTCGATCCCCATATGCCTGAACTGCGGGCTCGTCGCCATATACGACAAGTCCAAGAACAGGTCCCTGTGCCCGGTCTGCAAGGAATCCAAGATCGTGTGGGTCGAGACCTCGTGCGCATTCAAGCTCTTGCTGGACGAGATAAAGTCCATGTCCATATACCCGAAGCTGGAGGTAGGTGAGGCATAATGGTATCCAGGATCGCCAAGATGTCCTTCAGCATCCTCTCGCCGGAAAACATAAAGTCCCTGGCGACGGTCAGGATCGTCACGAGCGACCTGTACGACGTGGACGGCTACCCTGTTGAGGGCGGCGTAATGGACCCCAGGCTCGGGGTCGTCGATCCCGGCCTTCATTGCAGGACGTGCGGGAGCGGCATAGGGGAGTGCCCGGGGCATTTCGGCTATCTGGAACTCGCCAAGCCCGTGATACACATACTTTACACCAAGGCCATCTACAAGATGCTCAAGATAAGCTGCCAGAAATGCGGCAGGATCCTCAGCAGCGACAAGGAGGGCGCGAAGAGGTCTGTTAAGGACCTGAGCAGGAATCCCCCCAACAAGTGCCCCCACTGCGGAGCCGCGCAGGGCAAGATCAAGTTCCTGAAGCCCGCGACATTCTACGAGGACAAGGAGGAGCTGAGCGCCGAGGAGGTCCGGGAGAGGTTCGAGAGGATAGAGAAGCCGGAGCTGAAGAAGGTGAAGTTCCTGGGCGGCCGGCCCGAATGGCTCATACTGACCCTGCTGCCCATATCGCCCGTGACGACCAGGCCGAGCATCACGCTCGAGAGCGGCGAGAAGTCCGAGGACGACCTCACCCACAAGCTCGTGGACATAGTCAGGATAAACCAGTCGCTCAGGGAGAACATAGACATAGGGGCCCCTGATTTCATAATCAAGGACCTGTGGGAGCTGCTTCAGTACCACGTATCGACGTACTTCGACAACGAGCTCACGGGGACGCCCCAGGCCAGGCACAGGAGCGGCCGGCCGCTGAAGGGCATGATACAGAGGCTCAAGGGCAAGGAGGGCAGGATAAGGGGCAACCTGCTCGGGAAGAGGGTCAACTTCAGCGCGAGGACCGTAATATCGCCGGACCCGAGGATATCGATCAACGAGGTCGGGGTCCCGGAGGTGATCGCCCAGGAGCTCACCATCGAGGTGCCCGTGACCAAGCTGAACATAGACCACCTGAAGGGGATGGTGAAGGCCGAGAAGGTGAACTACGTGAAGAGGCCCGACGGCAGGAGGATCAAGGTGACCAGCGAGAACAAGAAGGAGATCGTCGAGAACCTCAGCATGGACTGGACGATCGACAGGCAGCTGCACGACGGCGACATAGTGCTGTTCAACAGGCAGCCGAGCCTGCACAGGCCGAGCATAATGGCCCACAGGGTCAAGGTCATGCCTTACAAGACCTTCAGGATCGCTCCCCAGGTATGCCCGCCCTACAACGCGGACTTCGACGGGGACGAGATGAACCTGCACGCCCTGCAGACGGAGGAGTCGAGGGTGGAGGCGTCCGAGCTCATCGATGTCAAGAACAACATAATTTCGCCCAGGTTCGGCGGGCCGCTGATAGGCCTTGACCTGGACCAGATATCCGGGATATACCTGCTCACCATTGGGAACAAGGTCTTCAAAAGGAAGGATGCTATGGAGATGATCGCCGCCGCGGGCCTTGACATCGACCTGCCCGATCGCGAAGAGCTGAGCGGCAAGGAAATATTCAGCTTCCTGCTCCCGGATAACCTGAGCATGGAATTCAAGGCCAACTGCTGCGTTAACTGCGACACATGCCTGCATGAGAGGTGCAAGTACGACGCGTGGGTCAAGATCAAGGACGGCAGGCTGCTGACGGGGACGATCGACTCGGCCGCGGTCGGCGCCTTCAAGGGGAAGATCATAAGCAAGCTGCACAGGGTCGTGGATACCGAGAAGATAAAGGAGTTCATCGACAACTGCGGCCGCCTGGCGATATCCTACCTGGCAAGGAGGGGGTTCTCCATTGGCATATCGGACCTGGACCTGCCTCCCGCCATAATGCATCACGTCAAGGACAGGGTCGACGAGGCCGAGAAGGAATCGAACCAGCTCATCGACAAGTTCGGCAAGAAGACTCTGAAGATACTGCCGGGCCTCACCGCCGAGCAGTCCCTGGAGACGCAGATACTCAACGTGCTGGCGCAGGCGCTCAACGACATAAGCAAGATCGTCGAGCAGCACATAAAGGAGAGCGACATTATCGTCATGGCCAACTCGGGTTCGAAGGGCTCCCTCGTCAACATAACCCAGATGGCCGCGTGCGTGGGGCAGGAGGCGATCCTGGGGCAGAGGATCAAGAGGGGATACTCGGACAGGACCCTGCCGCACTTCAAGAAGGGGGACCTTTCCGCGGACGCGCACGGGTTCGTGACCAGGGGCTTCAAGCAGGCACTGAGCCCGACGGAGCTGTTCTGGAACGTCATGAACGGCAGGGAGGGGCTCATGGACAAGTCGCTCAGGACCAGGAAGAGCGGATACATGCAGAGAAGGCTCATCAACGCGCTGCAGGACCTGCAGGTCAGGCACAACATGGTGGTCAAGAATTCCGCCGGGCAGATCATCCAGTTCAGGGTCGGCGAGGATTCCGTGAATCCTTCGAAATCCGATTGGGGTGAGGTGAAATGGCTGGAATGAACTTCGACCTGCCGCCGAAGATACTGGCGGAGATAGAGGGCATGGCCAAGGACGGCGCCGACAAGGAGAGGCTGCTCCAGCTCGCCAGGAAGAACTTCAAGAAGTACCTGTACGACTCGGAGGAATCTGTCGGCGTCGTAGCCGCCCAGTCGCTGTCCGAGCCGGCGACACAAATGAGTCTGGACGGCGAAGAGAAAATCATACTGAAAAAGGACGGCATCACCACTGTCATGGGGATAGGCGATTTCGTCGACAGTCTCGTGAACGAGTTCGGGTACAGCGAAAGGGGCTGGGACGTCTGCGACCTTGGATCATATGATATCTATGTTCCGAGCATAAACGACGATGAGAAGATCGAATGGAAGAGGGTGCTGGAATGCAGCAGGCACAGATCCCCAAAAAGCCTGGTCAGGATAACCCTGAATTCCGGAAGGGGGATAACTGCGACCGATTCCCATTCCTTTGTGGTCAGGCGTGACAACAGGATCGTCCCGGTTTCAGGCAAGGACCTTGTACCTGGTGAGAGGCTTCCGGTGGTAAGGCACCTGCAGGACAACTGCACGCAGCATCTTATGCTCAAGACCGTCGTGGATACGGCCGGCGTCAAGAAGGGCATGCCGGAACGGCTCAGGCTCGACGAATCGCTTGGATGGATGTTCGGCGCCTACCTCTCAGAGGGTAACTCCACCAGGCATTTCGTTTCGCTGTCGAACACGGATCCGGAATTCCTTGCCCGGATCAGGGATTTTGCCGATGAATACGGCTTCACATATAACGAATATGACAACGACAGGGGATTCGCGCTTTCCCACGACATAAGGATAAACTCCACCCTCCTGTCCAGGCTACTCACAAACACGTGCGGAACGGGCTCAAGAAACAAGAGGGTGCCTCCCTTTGCTTACGGCGCGACCGAGGGATTCGTCTCGGGCCTGCTGAGGGGATACTTCGACGGCGACGGGAACGTCTCGGTCGGCAGGAAGATGATAAGGGCTTCGTCCAATTCCTCCGAGCTGATAGACGGCATAATGCTTCTTCTGTCGCGATTCGGCATATTCTCGACGAAGCAGGAGCGGAAGCAATTCAACCTGACCATACCATACAAGTATGCGAGGGCGTTCGCCTCCAAGATAGGCCTATCGGTCGGCCACAAGCGGCAGCGCCTCGATAGCCTGTGCGGCATGGACCTTGAGCCTAGCCAGGATTTCACGGACATGATATCCGGTTATGGGAGCCTCCTGCTCGACACGGCGAAGAAGGTCGGTTTCCCGACCAGATACGTCAACAATTTCACCAAAAGGGGAAGGATAGGCAGGGAATGCCTGGCGAGGTATATCAAGATATTCGATCGCTTGGCAGCGGAGAGGGGCGTTGACATCGGAAAGGGGATCTCCATGATGAAGAGGATGGTCGGATCCGGCGTGGTCTGGGACGAAATAGCATGCATCGAAAGGGTCGAGCCGAGTTCAGACCACGTCTATGACCTGACGGTCGAGGGGACGGAGACTTTCACGACGTTCGAGGGGGTCATCACGCACAACACCATGAGGACATACCACTTCGCCGGGACGGCCGGCATCCAGGTCACGCTCGGCCTCCCGAGGATCATAGAGATCTTCGATGCGAGGAAGGAGCTGAAGACCCCAACAATGACGATCTACCTGACGCCCGAACACCAGTCGCCGGACAAGGCGAAGAAGGTGGCGGAGAACATCAAGCAGGTCAAGCTCAGGGACCTCACGCTGTACGACGTCATAGACCTGACGAACCTCGAGATCATATGCAAGCTCGACACGAGGATGCTGAAGGAGCTCGAGCTCAATCCGGAGTCGATAAAGAAGAAGATAAAGCTCAAGAAGGTCAAGGTCGACGTCAAGGGGGACGAGCTCAGGGCGGCCAGCACCAACTTCGACATAAAGAACCTGCACAAGCTGAAATACAGGCTGCTGGACTCACACCTCAAGGGCATCCGGGGTGTCACCCAGGCCATCATCAACAAGGAGGGCGGCGAGTGGGTCATACACACCCTCGGCAGCAACCTGAAGAAGACGCTGAAGATAAGGGGGGTCAACCCCGAGAGGACGACGAGCAACAACATATTCGAGGTCATGGAGGTGCTGGGCATCGAGGCCGCCAGGAACGCCATCATCAACCAGGCGAACTACACCCTCGACGAGCAGGGCCTCAACGTGGACATAAGGTACATAATGTTGCTGGCCGACCTGATGACCGTCACGGGCCACATAAAGCCCATAGGCAGGTACGGCATAGCGGGAGCGAAGCTGTCCGTGCTCGCGAGGGCGGCCTTCGAGGAGACGAAGAAGCACCTGATATCTGCGTCCATCAAGAACGAGCATGACGATCTCTCGGGCATCGTGGAGAACATAATGATGAACCAGGTCATCCCCGTCGGGACCGGCGCTTTCGATCTCATGGGGGACATCCCGAGGATTGCGGGCGAGAAGAAGGCTGCGCCGGCAGCGAAGAAGAGAGCGCCATCCAAGGCGAAAGAGAAGTCCAAGCCGAAAAAGAAGAAGAAATAGCTGATTCTCAATCAATTCAATGCTTGAAAGCCAGCAGCATCTCCTTGATGGCCTTGGCTGCGAGCAAAGATGTCACGTTACCCGTGTCATTCGGCGGGCATACCTCCACGACGTCAAAACCGATAACCTCCATTCCATCATGTATCGATTCTATCAGGCTGAAGAACTCCTGCGGCAGCATGCCTGCGGGGGCGGGAGTAGACACCCCGGGCGCGAACGCCGGGTCGAACACGTCCATGTCCAGAGTGATGTAGACGGGGCCCTTGAACCTGAATTCCGCCAGGTTGGCGACGGGCTTCAGCACGTCGTTCTTCCTGGCGAACTCGTGCTCTTCCTGCGAGAACGACCTCGCACCCGCATGAACTATCATCTTGTGTCCCAGGATTTCCGCCAGCCTTCGCATGACGGTGACGTGCGAGTACCTGTTCCCGACGTAATCTTCCTTCAGGTCCAGATGCGCATCGAAATGCAGCACCTGCAGCTTGGGATGCCTCCTCAGCAGGGCCTGCACCACGGGCAGGGTGATGATGTGCTCCCCTCCTACGACGACGGGGAACTTCTCGCGAATGTCAGCGACGGCGGCCTTTATCCTGCGCAGCGATTCCCCGGTATCGCCAGGGCTCACTATCACGTTCCCGTAGTCGGCCATCTTCAGCTCCTTGAGGTCCCTCCTCGCCGAGGCGCTGTAGGTCTCCAGGCTGTAGGACATGGCCCGGATGCTGTTCGGCGCCTCCCTGCTCCCGGACCTTCCGGATGACGTCCCGTCGAACGGGACCCCGAGGAAGACGACCTCCGCCCCGCTGAGGCCGTAGTTGTTGCACCAGAACGCCAGGGGGTCCTCAACGTACAGCTCGCTCATGATAATTAGAGCACCGCCTGATTTATAAAAACAGACTCGATCCGGTCTATCCGTACACGAAATCTATGATATTGAAGACGTTTTCCGGGTGCGCCAGGTCCTCGTGCGTGAAAAGGTAAATTCCCGACTTCCCCGGATCGAAGAACGGCCCTTCATAATCCTCAGGGACGCAAAGGAGGGCTTTCCCGAACGAGTGCTCATTCGCTGCTGCCTCCGCGTGCCTGTGATTGCCAGTCCAGTACAATTTCGGATTGTCCGGCTTTGTCGCTTGATATCTTCTAGAGACGATATCTATGTTCCCCTCGATTTTCACGACGTGCCCGGTGCTCCTCATCGTCTTTCGAATCTTCTCGAAAGCCGCCAGATCGTCCCTGTTTGTAACATCATCAGAGACCCCGTATGCGGCATGAACGTCGATCCCCAGTTTAAGCAGGGTATCTAAAGCAACGTGGGCCGGTATGGTGGAAAGGGCTACCAGCCCGTATCTTTCTCCTTCCGTCCTTATGGCTCTCGTGAGGTTCAGGACATTGGGCTGCAGATCGTCCGGTATGTTGTGCCTTCTTTGCGTTTCCCTTATCATCTTCCTTATCGCCATCGTCTCATACCCGTTGCCGTTTCTCTTGGAGAAGAAGGAATCCAGTTCCATCTTTTTCGCAGAATGGTCGGAATAGAGCAGATCAACGAATCCCGGGTCCGAAGTAGGGTCAATCAGGAGCGTGCCTATCGCATCCACCGCAGCGACTCCAATCAAATCATTATTCATATTTATCACTCTTAAATGGTCATAATCATTTATAAATGTTGTCCGATCGGACGGGAGGATTATTTTCTCAATTCCCAATAACAGGAAATGCAATATGTTTATAATTATTTGGGTTGCTAAATAAATTTTCTAGCGCCAATATTAGAGATAACTAACGATTTTATATGCTTTTTAATATTATTTTTCGATTTTGACCTAGTGGGTGTGGAAAATGATGTTTTAATCATATTTCTTCCTGTCATCTGTCTCGGGTTGTTTCCTATGATGAAGCATACGGTGTGCCAATGCTACATGGGCCAACTTAGGAAATTGACCAAAGAGAAAATTATGTTTAAATAAAATTCAATATTTTATCACAAATAGATAGTTATATATATACGAAAATATTAATAATTAAAAAGATGCATTTTGATGAAACCGAACAAGCATTCTGGGTTTGGATGGCAAATAGTTTTTATAATCTTTTTAATTTTCGTTTGTATACTTTCGAGCGGTTGTATTTCAGGGCAGCAAGAGGAAAAAGTTTATCGCGTGGGTATTCTGTGCGGCCTTGATCCTTTGACCGGTATAGTCGACAGCTTTAAGGCCCAAATGACAGAGTTGGGCTATATGGAGGGTAAAAATATTTCTTATGATGCACAGAAGACAAACTTTGAGCCCGATAAAGAGCAGCAAATTCTCAAGAAATTTGTAGATGATAAGATTGATTTGATATTCACCTTTCCCACAGAGGTATCCTTGGCGGCCAAGGCAGCCACCCAAGGAACAGACATTCCGGTAGTTTTTTCCTACGCCACGATAGAAGGTAATAACCTTGTAGAGAGTGTGCGTCAACCTGGCGGGGACATAACCGGTGTGCGGGAACCCGGTCCAGACATTTTTGTCAGGCGTTTAGAGATTTTAAATGAGTTGGCGCCCCGTGCCAAACGAATTTATATAACTTATAGCCCAAACGTTCCTTTTATTCCGCCCGTGCTTGATGCATTACATAAGGCATCTTCTCTGATGAATATAACATTAGTTGAAAACTCCGTTACAAGCGTGGAAGAGATTAAGGCTGATTTGCAGGCGCGAAATAAATCGGGTGATATTGGCATAGATGCTATATTAATAATGGGTGAACCTCTTTCAGTCTCGCCTCCTGCTCTTGAAGCAATGATCAAGTTCGCTGCCGAACACAAAATACCCATTGGAGGAATTGGAAGTTACACAATCAGAGAGAGTATTATTTTTGGTTATGAGATTACTATTGATGATATGGGCAAGCTGGCTGCGTCCCAGGCTGACAAAGTCCTCAAAGGCACCCCGGCCGGCACCATCCCGGTCATCACACCTGGGGCAAAGTCGCTGATCAATTACAAACTGGCTCAAGAACTTGGATTAAATGTGAGTGAAGGCTTGTTGGCTAGGGCAGATGAGATAATTCGTTGATATGTCGAAGTGCATTCTTTACTACCATAAAGGCGCAAGCTAGAGGCCTGTGGTTGATGGGTATGCCTGTCCAGAATGAAGTAAAAAAAATGAGGAAATTCCGAAGCTTGACAGTTACTCTAGCTATCGCTTTTTTTGCCTTGAGTTCTGTAGCCCTGTCAATCGCCAGTAGCTTACAGATATATTTCAGCTTCCAAACCCAGAAAGAAATGATTGCATCCGAGCAACAACTCATTGCTCAGAATGCGGCCAATGAAGTCAAGAGTTTTATCGAAGGGGAATTTGCTATGTTGAAATCGGCAGCAAGTATTGGTGGTCTGATAACTGCCAATAAAGAAGAGCAGCGTCTGGTCTTGGAGAAGTTGCTGGGACTTGAACCTTCCTTTCGCCAGTTACTGCTGCTGAACGCGGAAGGGCAAGAATTATCGACAGTGTCCCGTTTATCGGCTCTGCTATCACATCCGTTGACAGAGCTTAACAAGAGTGAATTGCTTTCCCAGATGAGTCAAGGAGAAACATATATCAGCTCCGTATATATTGATGAAATAACTAGCGAGCCAATGGTGACTATAGCCGTTCCCGTCACAGATGTTTTTGGTGATTTCAAAGGGGCATTGATGGCTGAGGTGAACCTAATATTCATGTGGGATTTGGTAGCTGGGCTTAAGGTTGGCAAAAAAGGCACGGCCTATGTAGTCGACAAGCAGGGCAATCTGATAGCTTTTAATGATATCAGCCGCGTTCTGAAGGGAGAGAATCTCATTCACCTGAAGGAGGTAAATGAATTTGTAAGGGGTGATGAATTTGCTCATATAAGCAGTGCCGATATATCAAAGGGCATCAAAGACGCTCAAGTCGTGGCCAGCTGTACGCATCTCGGAAAGCCTGACTGGGCAGTTGTGGTTGAATTGCCTGTTGAAGAGGCATATGAGACTGTAACTCTGGGTATTGAACTAACTATATTTACGGTCCTCATAAGCTTTTTATTGGCCATCCTGGCGGGAATCTACATCTCAAAAAGAATTACAAAACCGGTAATAATTCTTAGAGACGCGGCTATTAATATAGGCAAAGGCGGTTTGGATACGCGAATAGAAATAAAAACTAAGAACGAAATAGGAGAGCTTGCTTCTGCTTTTAACCGGATGACCAATGATTTGAAAAAATCCAAGGCCGAACTGGAAAAATACAGTGCAACTCTTGAGAAGAAGGTAGAAGAAAGGACAAAGGAATTGGAAGGGAAAAATGAAGAATTAGAGAGGTTCAATAAGTTGGCTGTCGGCAGGGAATTAAAGATGATTGAGCTGAAGAAGATAATTAAGGAATTGGAAGGAAAACTTAAAAAGAAATAAAAGCAACTCCTCTCTTCCAGTTTAAGTAACGCCAAGGTTATATTTATAAATACCGCCACAAGTATTTACATAATTTTATTCGGTGGGTGGTCGGTGGTTGTATGCTGAAGTACGAAGTACCGGTAAACGAGGGAGTGGAGGCGTCCCTGCAGGGAGGCGTGCTCACCGTCAAGGGTCCCAAGGGGGAGATGCACAGGAGGTTCAGCCATCACGAGGTAAAGCTGGCGGTCAAGGATGGCAGCATCGTCATATCCACGGAATCCAAGCGCAGGAAGGTCAAGGCCCTGCTGGGCACATGGAGGGCCCACTTCAGGAACATGATGCGGGGCGTGAGCAAGGGGTACGAGTGCAGCATGAAGCTCGTCTATGCCCATTTCCCTGTGAAGCTCGAGTTCCAGGACAGCAGGCTCATGATAAAGAACTTCCTCGGCTCGCGCAGCACCAGGTCAGCGAAGATCCTGGAGGGGGTCGAGATCAAGATCGAAGGGGACACGGTCCGGCTCACTGGCATCGACAAGGAGAAGGTCGGCCAGTCGGCCGCCAACATAGAGCAGGCCACCCATGTCAGGGGATTCGACCGCCGGGTGTTCCAGGACGGGATCTACATAACCCAGAAGCCCGCTCCCCCGGGGGAGGGCGGATAACATGACTGATGCGAAATCCACGGGCAAGCTGCTCAAGGTCAGGAGAAGGAAGAAGGCCAGGAAGCCTGATTTCAGGCGGCAGGAAGGCTACAGGTACAAGAGGCTCGGCGATGCGTGGAGGAGGCCCAAGGGGAGGCATTCCAAGCTCAGGAAGGGCCAGAAGCCCAGGGGCAAGAAGCCCGGAGTAGGCCACATGTCCCCTCCTGCTGTCAGGGGCCTGACCAGGCAGGGATACGAGCCGGTGCTGGTCTCGAACAAGGCGTCCCTTGCGGTATTGGACCCCTGTAAGCATGCCGTGATAATCGGCTCGGCGGTCGGCAAGAGGAAGAGGTCCGAAATCGTGGTCGAGGCCGAGCGAATGAAAATAAAAGTGTTGAATGCCTATAAATTTAAGCTGCCCAATCCAAAATAATCTATCATGGCTATGGGTTTATTACAGGCTGGTTGATTGCATATGTTCACCGAAAAATGCCCTCTCTGCGGCACGCACGGCAAGCTGTGGCACAAGAAGCCGGAGGTTTGGCAGTGCCCCAACTGCTCGAGCATATATTCGAAGTTCGGGGTCGTCGTTGAGTCCGAGAACGAGCTAGAAGACTTCTGGAGCTAGCTGATCCTGAGCATTGGACCGGGCAATTTTTTTTAAATCCTGCCAACAAACCCGTGATAATGTGCAAAAGGGAAATCGTCTTCAAGCTTCTGAAGAAGGTCCCCCGTGACAAGGTCACAACCTATGCCGAGCTGGCGAGGGCGGCCGGCACACATCCCAGGGCGGTGGCCGTTTTCATGAGAGACAACCGGGATCCTGCGAACGTTCCCTGCTTCAGGGTCGTGCGCTCCAGCGGCGAGGTCGGCGGCTATTCCGCTGCCGGGGGCGCGATGAAGAAGGCGGATCTGCTGGAAAGGGAAGGCATCCGTGTCACCGCCGGGAAGGTGGATCTCGCCAGGCATCTGCACAGATTCTGATAATCAGATTGGGAAATCAAAGGGTAGTCACGATCGGCTCGTCGGCCACGATTATCGTGTGCTCGGCCTGGGCGATCTTGCCCCCTTCCATGTTCTTCAGTACCGGATACGACCTCAGGGCGTTGACCCTCTCGAGCTCCAGGATCGCCATCTTGACCCTTATTGGAGTGATATGCCTGACAAGCCATCGCTTGGCGAAGGGCAAGCCGCCGAAATCGTTCTCAGCGAGCTGCAGTATCTTCCTGCCCTCCATGGACCTCACAGGCCTCCTCTGGGCGAACTGGTATATCTCCACAGGCCCCGAATCGTCGACCCTGCCGGCCGTCTCGCAGACGAATGGCTCGAGCGCGACCACATCCCCGTGCTGCAGCACGTAGCCGTTCTCGTTCGGGATGTTCGGTATCGATACCCCGCCATGGAACTTGTAGCGCCCCAGGCTGTGGCCCGTGAGGTTCACTATGGGCCCGAAACCGGCACCCTCTATCGCCTTGCTGATCGCCAGGCTTATGTCGGAAACCCTGGCCCCAGGCCTGACGGCGTCTATCCCCGCCTGCAGGACGTCCGTGCTGGCCCGGATGAGATCGTTCTTCTCTGAGCACCATGTGAAGGCCATGTCGGCGATGTAGCCGTCGATGTGGGCCCCCATGTCGATCTTGACAAGGTCGCCCGCTTTCACCGTCCTGGCATCGTTCACCTGGGGTGTGAAATGCGCGGCTATCTCGTTTATGCTTATGTTCACGGGGAAAGCCGGCCTTGCCCCGCCATCCGAAATCTTCTTCTCCATTTCCTCAGCGATGTCGAGCAGCCTGCTCCCGACCCTTATCTTGCTCAGCACGTCCTTCTTTATCCCGGATACGACCTTCCCGGCCTGCTTGTACTTGCCGATCTCCTCTTCCGTGAGCATAGGATATCTATAACCGGATTCTATTAAAGTTTTATGAAGTTCACAGATGCCGCGGGCCAGGGCCGCGATACCAGAATCAGGCAAACCGGGGAATGATGTCACTCCAGGAACTCGGCCGTGTCGATTATGCCGTCGCCGTCCATGTCGTATCCCTTGACCACCCTGGACTTGACGGCATTTTCCCACTTGTTGCCCTCGAACACCTGCTCCAGCTTCGTGATCATTGCGAGGATGGCCGCCCTGGTGCCGGGGAACCTCTTTCCGGCCAGCACCAGTATCTTCGCCTTCCTGTTCCTCGGGTTCTCTATGACGTTGATTATGCCCACGTCCTCGGCCGTGTACGTCTTCTTCGAGACCGTCGAGACTATGTTCATGTCGTGGCTGGCGTCTATGTATATGGGCAGCCTCTTCCTTATCCTGCGCGTTATCATGTTAACGGTCGGCCCCCCTATGAGCACGAGATTTCCCTTCATCTCCCTTTCCCTGACCTCTATGTCCAGCCTGTAGTTCGGGAGCTTCCCGCCGCTGGTGAAGGAGCCCAGGAATAGGGCGAAATCGATCGCGCAGCACGCGTCGCTGGCCCTCGCCTTCCACGGGCCGTGCGGGTCCGGGGATCCGACCACGATGGTCGCGTTCAGCCTGCCCTCGTCGACGAAAGGCGCCAGCAGCCTGGACTTCACGGGGGATTTTATGCTCAGGGCCTGGAAGGTCACTTCGCCCGATGCGAGCGCGAACACCTTGTGCCTGGCCTCGAAGAACTTGGCCACTGCCCCGTGCCTCTGCTCCGTATGCAGCTCCTGGATCAGCCCCGCCCGCTTGAACTTGTTTATGTAATAGTACACCCTCTGCTCGTGCACGCGCAGGCGCTTCGCTATGTCCATGGGGCAGCTCGGCTTCGACAGCTCCTTGAATACTTCCCAACCGAGCGGCGACGAGAGCGCCTTCAGCTGCTTCGGGTTGCTGAGCAGGACTACTGGCGCTATCTCGTTCTTCTTGTTGCTCTTGAGCAGGTAATAATCGCTCATTTGACCACTAACAATTTTATTTTAATATTTAAAATTAATTATTAGTAATATTTAAAAGCATCATTATGAAAATTCGCTGAAAAACGTACCCCTTTACTACTTTTTTCTCAGAAAAGGCTTTAAATA
>JAFGSV010000027.1 GCA_016934325.1 Candidatus Aenigmatarchaeota archaeon
AACGGCATTCGCGTACATGAAGCTGACCCCGGGCACGTGCTTCAGCCCCTTGCTGACCGTGATGCTGCCGTCAAGGTCCTTCGAGCCTATCCTCACTATGGTCCTTGCGCCGCCCTTCGCCTTCTTCTGCTCCTTTCCCTTATCGCCGGCTCGCGCCTGCTCTTGGTGGCGCTCCTCCGCCTCTTCATGCGGAGCCTCTTCGTCAAGCTCGTCGTCTGGCAGCTCTTCCTCTGTCTCCCGGTCATCTTCGGAGGGCGTTTCCTCAGACGGCCCTTCCTCTGCATCATCCTCCAGGGTCTTGTCCCCGTCCTTCTCTTCAGCTTCCTTCCTTTTCATGCGCGCACCTATGCACCTGAATGCTCCTGTTAAACCATTAATTGTCTTTAATAGATTATTTCAGACTTAAATATATACCGGCTTAAATTTAAAAGTCTCCCGTCACCGGAAAGTCAAGGAAGCGGCCCATGTAAGCGCGCCCTGTTGCCGTGCCCGGCGCACTGACGATCTGCTGCGAAATGTCAAGGGTGACAAAGCAGCCTTTATATACATGCGAATCATATTTTATAATATGTTGAACTTTCTGTAATTTATGAAAGTTCATAAAGTTATGAATATTAAGACGTGGTATTAGTGAAGGAATCGCCTAAGGATGATTTCATCGAGCTCATCACAGAGGTGAACAGGGGCAAGGGCCTGGACGAGCTGACGTCGGAGATCATTGGGATACTCTTCATCGAGCCCAAGGAAGTCTCCCTCGACGAGCTGGCGAAGAGGACCGGGTACAGCCTTTCTGCCGTGAGCACCTCGATGAAGCTGCTGGTCTCCAGCGGGCTCATTAAGCGCAAAAGAAAGCCGAGGAGCAAGAAGGTGTATTTCTTCATGGAGAAGGACATGTTCGTGTCATGGAAGCAGATGATCGACAAGATCAAGGCGAACATCGCTTACCTGAAATCGAAGGTGCCCGGGATAATCGAGTCTTACAGGCACGCAACTCACGAGGGCAGCCGGGACGAGAGGAGGATCGTTGAGAGGTATTACCACCAGCTGCTGGCCTTCGAGCGTGTGATAGGCACATGCGTTTCGATGTGCGACGATGTCCTTTCGTGTGACGAAGGTAAAAATCGGAGGAAATAATAAATAGCGGAAATACAATATATTGAGGTGGTGTTATAATGAACAAGAACATGAATCTGGCTTTGACAATCACGGCCATGCTGCTCCTTTCGCTGCATGCGTCGCTCGGTGCGGCGCAGGGGCCTGCGATCAGCCTCGTGCTGACCAAGCAGACCCCGTACCCGGTCGAGCCGGGGCAGGTGGTCAGCATCGAGGTCAGCATCCAGAACAACGGTAGCGGATCCGAGACCATGACGCTTGAGATCATTCCCAAGGAACCTTTCACTTTGCTGGCAGGCCAGGAGAAGACCAAGACGTTCACCAGGATAAACGCCTATGACAGCGTTTTGCAGACCTACAAGCTCAAGGTCGCGGAGTCGGCGATCTCGTCCACATACGAGGTCGAGTTCAGGTACTTCAGGGCGGGCACTACGGCTTACGTCGTGAAGAAGCTGCCGATAACCGTCCAGGGAAGGCCCAAGATCGTAATCAGCGAAGTCAAGACAGATCCACTAAGCATCGAGCCGGGGGACGAGGTGGAGATTACGGTGTCGATGACCAACGAAGGGTCGGGATCGGCATACCAGACCGAGCTCAGCTTGACCCCGAACCTCGATCCGGAGACGGAAGAGTCTGTCATCACCCCGAAGCTGTCCGGCGGTGTCTTCTATCTGGGCGATTTCATGCCCGGCGAAGAGGCCACTGCGACGTTCAGGCTCGAGGTGGCCAACAGCGCGGAGCACAAGACCTACCTTTCCACCCTGGTGATGGACTACGACGACGAGAGCGGGATCTCCCAGTCTACCTCTTTCTCGATGGGAATCCCGATAAGGGGAAAGCCCATCATAGAGGTGCTGAGCGCGAAGGTGGACAACTCGGCGTTCAAGGTGGACATAGAGAACATAGGGACCGGCAACGCGAAGGCGCTGAAGATCGCTTTCGTCCAGAACGGCGAAATCAAGGACTCCGCGATCGCGAACGAGCTGAAGCCGACCAAGGCCAAGACGCTGCGCTTCCAGGGATTCAGCTACGGGAACGCGGCCATAAACATATCGTATCTCGACGAGAGCAACCAGTTCTTCAGCAAGGAGATACCGGTGACGGTCAAGCGGTCCGTGTATGACGAGGAAGGGACCGGAGTGGGCGTCGACTCGTCCCTCGTTTCGGTGCTAGTGGTGATAGTCGTTCTTGAGAGCTTCTACGTCTGGAGAATCAGGAAGAGGGCGAAGAGGCCGAGCTAGCCGATCTAGTTTTGCCGGGTGTGAGGATGAAAGGGCCGATCTTTGAGCTTAGGGACGTCTGGAAGACATACTGCATGAAAGGGGTAGAGACGAATGCGCTGCGGGGCATCAACCTCGTGATAAAGGACGGCGAGTACACCGCGATCCTCGGGCCTTCGGGCTCGGGGAAATCGACCCTGATGCACATCATGGGATGCCTGGACACCCCGACCAAGGGCAAGGTGTTCATCGAAGGGAGGGAAATATCACAGATGAGCGACGATGAGCTCGCCAGGGTCAGGAGGGACAAGATCGGGTTCGTCTTCCAGGCATACAACCTCATCCAGGGGCTTACGGCCATCGAGAATATCTCCCTGCCAATGAGATTCAGCGGGCACGGAAGGGGGGAATCCCAGCGCAAGGCCAAGGATCTGCTCGCCAAGGTCGGACTTGTGGAGAGGATGCACCACAAGCCCAATGAGATGTCGGGAGGGGAGCAGCAGAGGGTGGCCATAGCCAGGTCTCTCATCAACGACCCGGACGTCATCCTGGCTGACGAGCCGACGGGCAACTTGGACACGAAGACCGGCAAGGAGATAATGGATCTGCTGGAGAGCCTGCACAAGAAGACGGGCAAGACCATCATGGTCGTCACGCACGACACGAGGCTGGCGGCCAGGGCCAATAGGGAGATCAGGATGATCGACGGCCATGTGGTCGAGAAGTAATTATGATCGATTTAGCGTTGAAGGACCTGAGCGAACACAAGGTAAGGACCATTCTTACAGCCTTGGGAATATTCATCGCGATAACGGCCATCGTATCCCTCGGCTCCATATCGACGGGTCTCAACCAGCTCATCACGGAATCCACGGGCTCCATAGGTTCCGACACCATCTTCGTCATGAGGACATTCGACATGTCCGAGATGGTGGGCCCGCCGGGTTCCTACCAGATCGAGGACATGGAAAGGGAGGACGTCGAGTTCCTGGCGTCACTTCCAGGCGTCAAGAGGGCCGTACCGATCATCGCAAGGCAGTTCGGCGGCATGTTCGAGGTCGATGCGGTGGACATGGACAACGTGGATCTTTTCGGCGTCGAGAACGTCGAATTCATGGAGGGGACCTGGCCCGACAACGAGGACAAGGGCGCGGTGCTTGGATACCTGGCCGCAAGCACGATGGACGTTGTCGTCGGCGACTACATAATCCTGCCCGGCAGCAAGAAAGACATCGAGGTCGAGGTCATGGGGATATTCGAAGAGGGCTCGGGGGCTTACGACCTGGTCATACTGCTGCCTTACGAGTTCGGGGACGAGATCTACGAGACCGACGGCGGGGCTACCCAGGTGATGCTGGAGCCGACGGACGTCTCTGTCGTCCAGGAGGTAAAGGATACCATAGAGGAGGAGAACGACGATCTTGACGCGATGACCATGCAGGACGCGCTTTCGATGATGGAGGAAGCGACGGGGACGCTGAACATAATGACCTTCGGCATAGGCTTCGTTGCCTCGCTCGTCGCCGCGATAGGGATTATAATCACCATGTACACGTCCGTCCTTGAGCGGAGGAAGCAGATAGGGATAATGAAGGCCGTCGGCGCGGTCAGGAGGATGATCCTGCAGCAGATACTCGAGGAGGGATTGATGTTATCCGCCGTGAGCAGCGTCCTGGCCGTTCTCGTCTCCTTCTTCTTCGTCGAGATGCTCAACCAAGTGCTGCTCGGGGGCGCCGAGCTTGCCCTGATAACGCCAGCCCTTGCAGGAGGCGCTATCGCCTACGGCGTGCTGCTCACGGTTCTTTCCAGCATGTACCCGGCATGGGTCGCCGTCAAGACCGATCCGATAAAGGCCATAAGGGGGGTGATGTGAACATGATGTGGGAGATGATGCTCAGGGAGTTGGGTCGGCACAAGCTGAGGACCGTCCTGACCATGCTGGGGGTCATGATAGGGATATTCCTGGTTACCAGCGTGAGCTCGTTCTCGGAAGGCATCACGTATTACGTCAACGACCAGATAACCATAACAAGCGGGCTGGTGATAGTCACGGAGAAGGGGGTCATGGGATTCAACATGTTCGCGAGCCATATCGACGAGGATCTCTTGGACGATGTGGCGAACATACCGGGCGTCGACAAGGTCGCCCCGCTCGTCATGGCGAGGGTTGATGGCATCATGCTGACCGGAATCAATAGGGAAAGCGAGGACATAATAAGGGGCGTGAACATCGATCTCGAGGAGGGCAGGGATTTCGATGCCGGCGCCCGGGAGCTGGTCATAGGGTCCAGCTACGCCGATATCAATGATTACGTCGTGGGCGATACCATCAAGCTTAAGAACGAGGAATACGAGGTCGTGGGCATACTGATGGAATCGGGGGACCAGGATATCGACAATGGCGTTCACATGGATCTCACAGACCTGCAGGAGCTTGCGGACATGGAAGGCGGGATATCGATGATGATGGTGAAGCCGCTAACGCCGTCCGACGCCGATACCATCGAGCAGACCATCAACGACGAGTTCAGCGACCTTTCGGCGGCGAGCGACAAGAGCATAATGAACTCGGTCAACGAGATGATGGGCCAGCTGACCCTGATGACGTTCGCCCTGGGCTCGATAGCTGCCCTCATATCCGGCATAGTCATCATGAACGTCATGATTATCTCGGTCAGGGAAAGAAGGGGGGAGATCGGTACTATGAAGGCCGTGGGTGCAACCAACAGGCAGATCCTGCTCTCAGTGCTCTTGGAGGCCGTCACGATCAGCGTCACGGGAGCGGTCATCGGCGTGATCCTGAGCTTCGGCGGAGCCGCCTACATAAACATGATCCTCATGCAGCCCCTGGCCATGGTGACTCCCAGGCTGATCGCCCAGAGCATCGCCTTCGCCGCCTCCATCGGGATAGTCTCGGGCATACTGCCCGCGAGGCAGGCCGCGAAGCTCAGCCCCATCGAGGCTCTAAGATACGAATGATTTTTCGCACCTACATACATTCTTAAGTCGGTATCAAGAGTGCATAGATAACTAATTTTTTTCAAAGCTGTATATGGGTGCGAAATGTTTTCACAGCGCTCGCAAATATGTCAATAATAGGTTGCAAAATGGATATGCTTATGCGTATGCAAAAATCGTTACACTCTCCATGAAATAGATATCTATTTCTCTAACCATTCTGCAAACTGATTGGTTTTTATAATTTTTATTGTATCCTGCTTGTTAAAATCCTTGTCATCGCTCCATATCATTGAATTGTCAAAGGCTAGTGCTGTCGCAATGAAAACAACGTCTTTGGGATAGATCTTAAGCATGATTGATTTCGCTCTTTCCAGGTGCTCCTTTATCACTTCTGTTGGTATCAGAACAATGTATTCTAGCATCCTTTCCAACAAATCGTCAAATTCGCGTTTTTCAAGTCCCGACTTACCAATGATCATTTTCTCATATTTTCTCAGTTCGTGTAATGAGATTTCAGGGTAGCAGAAGTTCAAACCTGAACCCAGAATAATTCTTCGGGTGAGTGAATCCTTAATCATAGCTGAAATTAAAACATTCGTGTCAATAACTATTATCATTTCAATCCCAGCTTTCTGGCAACTCCCTCGTCTATGCTTTCACTGATTTTCAAAGCTTCCTTTGCAGACAGCTTGCTTTTATTCGTAAGTCTCTCCATCAATTCCAGATCCTCAACCTTTTTTTGTATTTCCATCCGTACCACCTCACTCCATCTTATTTCGCTATGTTGCTTCATTTTCCTGTGTAAATTTTCGGGTATAGCCAGGGTCATATTAGCCATATCATCACCTCTATGTGTAATAATGTGTTTGCACATATATAAAGCTATGTTTCTAATACCACTCTAACGGCGAACGCTTAAAAAGCTTATTTCCAAGTAATTTACAGCCCGAAAAACCAGAAGACAGGGGGTCTGACCCCGTTATCGCCTTAACTGCGAATAACGCCCCGAAGAAAATGATGTCATGCGTTTGCTATATTCAGGAAAATCATTGGGGTGTTGAATTTCATTTTGCCATGACGATCTTCTTTGTCATGCCGTACGGGGCCCTCTTGATTACACCCTTTTTCTCGAGCTTGTTCAGTGTTCTGTGAATCTTCACCTTCGAAAGTCCCGTCTTGTTGACGAGGTCCTTCTGCGTCATCTCTCCCTTTGATTTCTTCAGCTCGCCAAGAATGCTCTTCTCTTCCGGGAGCAAAAAAATGTCGGCCATCTGGTCCTTAAGCAGGCTGATTTCCTCCTCCCTTATGAGATACCATATCGTCAGTCCGGCCACTATGAACATGATGCCTGAGACGAGGTCTAAGTATATCTGAGGTGAGAATGGCCTGTCAACCGGCACCCTGCGGAAGAAGGGGGTATCATTAAGCTCGAAGAAATCGTTGAATCTCTCGCTTGCGTTCAAGTTATCGATGATCGAATCCCTTGACATGGAAGTGTAGAACTGCGAAAGGAAACTGAGAATCAGATATCCGCCTAATATGAAGCACAGGAACATTACGACCAGATATTTCCATTTCATGAAAATCATACCTCATCCATAGGTTTCAATTCGTTTCACTTAACCTTTAAATATCGTTTCGTATTTAAAAATCTGATTTCAATTCGTTTCACGCAAGATTCATATACCGTTTCGTCGCAATCTTCTTCAGAAGGTTAGGAAAGAGATGAAAGGGAACATAATAAGGCTCGAGAACGTATGGAAGGTTTACCAGATGGGAGCGGTCCAGGTGCCCGCCCTGAGGGGTATAGACCTTGATGTGAGGAAGGGGGAGTTCCTTGCCATCGCGGGAGCGAGCGGAAGCGGCAAGAGCACCATGATGAACCTGGTCGGTTGCCTCGACATGCCCACGAAGGGCAGGATACTCCTGGACGGCGAGGACATCGTGGAAATGAGCGAATCGAGGCTTTCGCAGACGAGGGGGCAGAAGATAGGGTTCATCTTCCAGCAGTTCAACCTCATCCCGACACTGAATGCCCTTGAGAACGTCATGCTTCCCCTGGCGTTCCAGGACGAAGACGATTCCGAAGCCAGGAAGATTTCGGAGCGGCTCCTCAAGCTGGTAGGGCTTGAGGACAGGATGAATCACCTGCCTTCGCAGCTTTCCGGTGGCCAGATGCAGAGGGTCGCCATCGCAAGGTCGCTGGCCGTGGACCCCGAGATAATACTCGCGGACGAGCCTACAGGGAACCTCGACAGCAAGACGGGGGGCTTCATAATGGATTTTCTCAGGAAGATGCATGAGGATGACGACAAGACCGTGATAATGGTCACGCACGACCTGAATCTGGTAAAATCCGCCGGAAGGGTCGCTTTCCTGAAGGACGGCATGATTCAGAGCATAGAGAAAAAGAAGAGAGGTTGGGCGAAATGAATGGGCAATCGGTGCATTGGATGTTTTCATCGGATCGTTGCCGCAGGGCCATGAAGTTAGGGCAGGTTTCTGCGGCAAGTCAACTCGACATAGGAGGTAAAAATATGAAATACGGGTATTTAATGACAGCATTGACAGCGCTATTGCTAGCGACAAGCTTCATATCGATCGGAGCATACGCGGCGCAATCGCCCGAAACGGCATCGCTCAACGTATCCTTGATCAACCAGAACCCAGATCCAGCCAGAGCGGGAGAAACCCTTGAGCTCAGGTTCATGCTTGAGAACAACGGAGGCACTGCCGCAACCAACATCCAGTATGAGCTGGTGCCAACCTTCCCTTTCGTCGCCATACCGGACGAGAATTACAGGAGGACCATAAACACTCTCTCGGCATACCAGCAAGGCGACGATGCAGTAATAATCAAGTTCAGGGTAATGGTCGACCGTGAAGCGGTGAAAGGCACAAACGAGATACAGCTCAAGAGGTACTTCGCCGGGTCCAACATAACCACGGCAGTGAGCTACGATGTAGAGGTGACCGGCACGGAATACGCCCAGATAATATACGTGGACAAGTCCAAGCTGTATCCCGGAAACGAGACGCCCCTTAGTTTCACGATAACCAACGTCGGGAACTCACCGCTGAGGGACCTCGTGTTCTCATGGGCCGAGGATGAAGGTGTCATACTGCCGGTCTACTCCGACGACACGAAATACATAAAGAACATCGACGTCGGCGAATCCGTGGTCCTGGAGTACATGGTCGTTGCGGACGTAAACGCCGTTCAGGGACTTTATCAGCTGGATCTGAACCTCAAGTACGAGACCGTCTCAGGCGTCACTGAACAGATCAGCACCAAGGCGGGCATCTTCGTCGGGGGCGGGACGGATTTCGATGTGACGTTCTCCGAGAGCTCGGAAGGCGTGACCTCACTTTCAGTCGCTAACGTGGGCAACAACCCCGCTTATTCCGTCACGGTGAAGATCCCAGGGCAGGAAGGCTACAGGGTCAGCGGAAGCACATCGACCATCGTCGGCAACCTGGACAAGGGCGACTACACCATAGTCTCGTTCCAGATAACCCAGGTAGCCGGCGGTGCGATCGCGGATGCCAACTTCAGCCAGATGACCAGGGAAGAGAGGCTCGCGAGGATGCAGTCGACGGAGGGGCTGATGCAGAACAACCTGATCGTGCTCATCGATTACACGGACACCACCGGAATAAGGCATACGACGAGGAAGGAAGTGCCCATACAGTTCAGGGACGACAGCACCGCTTCGACTGCGACAACGACCAGGTTCGCAAGGGCCGCAGGGACCGAGTCTTCTGTCTATCTGACCTACATCATGTATGGCGCTCTGGCTGTCGTGGCGATCGCGGCGCTTATAGCCTACAGGAAAAGAGACGCTGTCAGAAGACTGCTTGGAAAGGCATCCAGGAAGAAGGGTTGAGCGAATGAAGACGAAGAAGTCCTTGAAACTAGCTCTGAATATATTGAGGCACAGCAGGCTCAGAAGCTGGCTCACCATAGTCGGCATAGTGATAGGAGTGGCTGCCGTAGTCGCCATCATATCGATCGGCGAAGGGATGCAGCAGAGCGTGGAGGAGCGCCTGGGAGCCCTGGGATCCGATATCATAACCGTCAGCCCAGGCTTTTCCAGGGCATCCGGCATTTTCATGCGGTTCGGGGAAGGCGGCGTAGGGGTGTCGCAAGGCTCCGAAAACACCCAAGAGGAGGGGCTCACCGACAGGGACATCATGGTGATAAGGTCTGTCGATAACGTGGCATACGTGTCCGGAAGCATCTCCGGAAGGGGGGATATAAGCTATCTCGCGGAGGAGGCGAGCGTAAGCATACAGGGGATCGACCCCGTCGCATGGAGCCAGATAACGACTTCCGAGCTTGAGATGGGGAGATTCCTGGGCCCGTCCGATTATAATTCCGTCGTCGTCGGAAGCAGGGTGGCTAACGGCATGTTCAAGCAGCCGCTGGCCCTGAACAGGATACTGGCAATAGAAGGCAAGAGCTTCAAGATAGTCGGGATTCTGAAGGAGAGCGGCGGGGGCTTCGGCGGTTCGGGCGGGGACAGCGGCGTCGTCATGACCCTTAACTCCGCAAGGGACATATTCCAGGAACAGGACGAGGATTTCAACAGGAATGAGTACAACTCCATCACCGTCAAGGTGACGAATGATGAATTAATCGATGAGACCATGGACGCCATAGACGGGAAGCTCATGCTCTTCCGGCACGTTACCGACAGGACCAAGGACTACACCTTATCGTCATCGAAGAGCATGCAGGAGACGGTCGCCGGGACCACGGAGACCATCACCCTCTTCCTAGCTGCAATAGCGGCCGTATCGCTCCTGGTTGGCGCAGTCGGCATAGCAAACACCATGTTCACCACGGTCCTTGAGAAGACGAAGGAG
>JAFGSV010000028.1 GCA_016934325.1 Candidatus Aenigmatarchaeota archaeon
CCGCAGTCGTCGACCGACGTGCCGTTGAACCTGATGGTGTCGGCCTTGGTGTAGTTGGAGGAGGCGTCGGGGGTGGACATGGACGGGGCAAGGATACCCGTGAGCATGAAAGGTATCGCATCGGTGTAATTGTCTTTATAGCAGTTCTTCCCATAGAATCCGGCTTTCCAGTACTCCTGTCCCAGATAATAGCGCGATTCGCCACACCAATCGTCATGCGTCACGTTCCTCAGCATGAAGCCTGTATCGTTGGTCGACATGAAGCCGGGGGAGTCGAATGACGTGTTATCATTGTAAAAGGATATCCAGATCTTGCCGAAATCCGTCTGGTTTATGACGTGCTCATTGTTGTCCGTATCGTTCACCTGAACCAGAAAAACTGTGAAGCCAGAGCTCCTGTTAATCGTCGCATTCCAGATTGGTGTGATGTTATAAGCCTTCGCATCGTCCCTTTCAACATAGAACGTCAACTCTTCCGTCTCATTCTCCAGTCCAGTTCCCCCCGTGTCTGTCGCGGTGAATTTGTATTTGATGAAGGTATCTGCCTGCGAGCACGAGTAGTTGGTGGTGAAGTTGAACATATCGCCTGGGCTTGACTGCGGGACGATGAGGCTCTCCTCGCCTATGAGGTTCCAGACCGAGTAGGGGGGCTCAGACCAGTTCGCTTGCGTGACGACCAGCCCGCCCTCAAGGTCCCAGACGGAGACCGTGAAGTTGAAGGTCTCCCCCCAGCCTCCGACCGCCCAATCGTTGATGCTGTCCCAGCCTCCCCCGCTCGCCGTCACATTCGGGTTCTTCAGCTGGGGGTATGTGTTATACGGCTTTATATTCAGGTAAAGGTTCTCAGGCTCGATGAACGTGGTGCCGTACTTCCACTCATATGCCAGCTTAGAGATCGTGACGTTGGAGTGTTCGCTGTACGTCGCATCCGTGTATGCGTACATGCCGATCTTCCGCTGGTTCGAAGTGAAGCGCCATTCCTCATCGGAATCCATCGAGTAGTTGGACCATGACTTCCCGGATGAAGGACCAAGGTCATAATGCTGCCAGGTCCTGTAATAATTATCGTAATCGTCCGTGATATTCACCGAACCTTCCCCGATTGTGGGATCGAAGCCAGTGAAGTTATAGTCAACAAGGAAGTCTATGCTGCTCAGTCTCTCGTATGACTCGGAAGGGTGCTGGAAGTCGTGGCTGACCGGAGAACAGGAAGGACCGGTGCACGAGTAATACACGTTTTCATCATATCCCGTCGAGTTGATCGTGTCTCTTTCCCCTCTCGCGACCAGGACGTACTGGCCGTCGCTGCAGTTGAGCGACAGGTTGAATTCTGTTTCAGCGCCCACTGCGAGAGCGGGCAGCTGCCACATCACCACTTCCCCCGCCTCGGTTCCGTCTGTCCATGTGACGTTGCAGGCATTCGGTATTGACAGGCTTACGTTCCAGTCGTTGGCCGAGGCGGCGGCATCGCCGATATTCTTGGCTGTCAGAGTAACATTGAAAACATAGTGAGGGTTAGCCGATCTGGTGCCCCATCCGTTCACGACATCGAGATCGAATGCCAGATGGGGCTCTCCGGTGAACTGCATCGTATCCACTTCGTGATCGCTCAGCTCCAGCCTCTGCCTCGCGCCGAACGTTAGGTTCCAGCGCAAGGTCCCCGTCTGTTCCGTCTGCAGGTTGCTAAGCACCTTGTAGCTGGCTATCCAGTAGAAGCCGGGATAAAGCTTCTCCGTTCCGTAGTCCCATGTCACCTTTCCCTTCGGAATGTCTGCGGAACCGGGGAAGTTCGGGCCGTAAGCGATCCAGCCAGAAGAGACCTTTTCCACGAGCTTTATGCTGTCTGCATAAGCGCAGCCCTTGTTGTAGATTATGAGCCTTGATATCAACTCCGTCGAATTTGCGACGAGCGTCGGCGTCTCCCTCACGACATCGAGGACCGGTATGCTTTCCCCTTCCTCTATCGTGTAGCCCGATTGCCTCGATTTGGTCAGGCCGTCGGGGTACGTGTAGTTTGCGCTAGCATTTATCTGCACCGTTTCGCCCGCCGAGCTGCTAGACGTCACGTTGAAAGTGGCCGTGTACGTCCTTGCTTCGGTTGCGTCAATCACTATGAAGGACGGGGCATAGCTCCATCCGGCCGGCATCTCAAGGGTCACGTTGTACTGGATGCTCTCGTTGAACGGGCTGGCCACGCTGACGTTGAATTCCTCAGTAGTCTGGTTGCACATGTATCCGATGCCTGTGATGCTCACGCTGGAATTCCTGTACACGAACCGTTCGCTGCGGTTCGCCTCTGTCCCTCCGTTCACGAACGCGTGCAGCGAGTAGTGCCCCTCCGGCCAGCCTGCGGTATCGATGTTCGTGAAGTTCTCAATATGAGTTGAATTCTCGTCGATTGATACGTCCTCTTTCGTGGTCGAGTCGACGACATCGCCGGAGCTGTTCGTGATGTTAAGGGTTATGTTGACCATGTAGCTGTCGTTCATACTGTTTGCTATCCTGAAAGTGACATTGAAAAGACCGTCCCCGACCTCCATCCCACCGGTTTCCTGGCCGTTTATCTCCGGCATGATGTCAAGCACGACCAGGTCGAGCTGGTAGTAAGGCTCAAGGCTCAGGGCATTGACTGATATGTTGCTGGAACCGATGTTTCTTATCCTGACGGTGCAGTAGCCGGATTCGTTTGCGCTTATCTGCTCAGCCAATATGGGAATGAACCTGTTCTCACCGGTGCCTGACGTGTTCAGCCAGCGGCTGTGCAAGATATCAAGCCAGGCGGTGCCGTTATAGGAGAATACCCTAGCGTATGTCTCGTTCCCGTTCCAGTCCACCGTCAGGTTCGCCACCCTGTAAATGCCCGCATCGCATCCGAAGCTGAATGTCTTCTCCCCACCGCCCTGGATCGTCGATGGCACGGCCTCCAAGAGGCCCGGAGCCGCATGCTTGTAGTTTGTCAGCACGATGTAATCGGTGTCATTGTTCCCGACGGAGTTGTTGGCGAAGATCGGGATGTTGAACGTCCCTGGGGTCGTGGCGTTCACTTCCCACTGCACGTATTTGGTGCCGCCAAGGTCGATATTGCCCAGGTACTTCGTTTTCCCGTCGGTCTGCCATTCATCCGAAACGTTCAGAGTCACGTAGACGCCGCTGGACTGCGCCACCAGGCTTGAAAGGGTCGCGTTGATGGTGAAGTTCATGTGCTGGAAGGTCTCCGAGGGGTGAAGGGTCTGGGTTATCGTCGGGCTCGGATTGCAGCCGGCCAGGTCCAAGGTGATGGTGAAGTTCTCGCTCCTGTTGCCAAGATAGGCGGAATCCCCAGCGACCCATGCAAACCATTTCTGTTCTCCGGGGTTGTAGTTGCAATCCGGGATGAACGTGACATTGGCGTAACCATACTCATCGGTTGTGGTGGAATTGGCGATCTTATTATAGGCACCGTCATAGCTCAGGTTGAAGTTGACCGTTATGCTTGGGCTCAGGTTGTACCTGTCCGCTATGATGTCCCTGACCCTGACGGAAAGGTTCGTCGCCTGGGTCAGGCTGGCAGAGCTTTCATTCCCATCCGCATACTCGATGGAGACGTTGTCCCTTATCAATGTGAAACTGTCGAAGCCGGAAGTTGCCTCGGTCGCAAGCTCGAACTTGTAGAACCATGTCCCGACGTCCTGATAAGTGAAGTTATTATACCAGTAGAGCGTTGAGTCTATGCAGTCGGGGTAAAAGCAGGATATGTCCGTCTGGTTTACACAGGTCGAGCATGGCGTATAGCCGGTCGGCGAAGTCTTAGCCAGGGAGAGCTGGACATCATAAGGGTCCGTGTCGCCGCTCGAGGCTATGACGGAGAAATTCCAGTTCCTGTACCCCCAGCCCTGATAGGTCGGGACTATGTTCGGGCTTTGCACCTTGTATACCGGGAAAAGGTAGAACAGGCCGGGGGACACCAGCTTGTAGGTTATGTTCGGATAGTAACCGCTTGATTGAGCGAACATTGTCGTGTTGTAATAGCCCTTCTGCACCGTTATGTTCGTCGCCCAGTCGCAGGTGTAGGCATTCGCACCTGTCTTATTCACCTGGGCGCACGGGTATGCCCCCGCCGAGTGGTTGGCGTAGAATATCACGTCGCTGGTGGATACGGTCAGGGGGTCGCTACAGTCGTCCCAAGTCGCCCCGAGGAACGGCACCTTCTGCTCTTGGGTGTAATTCGTATCGCCGTCGGGCTTGCTGAACTCCAGCTGTATGTCCCCCGTTATGTTGACGATGAGGTAGTAGGAGTCTGCCGTCGAGTTGTCCTTGTAGCACGCATCGTCCTCGATGACCGCCTTCCATTCCCTGTATCCGACGCCGTACTTCGGGCTGCATCCGGCCAGGAAGTCATACATGGCTATGCCCGAACCGTTCGTTGAGTTCACTGCCCCCGAATCCCAAGTGGATATGTCCCTCATGACGTAGAAAGTGACGTTGAGGCCCAGGATCTGGGAACCGTTCAGGTCGGTCGCATTGACGAGGAATGTCGTCTGGTTCTTGCCCCTTCTGCTCTCAGTCTTGTTACCGTCAAGATACCTGAGAAGAACCGTGTCCCTCTCGACCGTGAAGGTTTGTACTGTGGTGTAATTGACGTTCCCGTGGTAATCATCCCCCTTTATCTTGAAGTATTTCGTCCCCTTGTCGCCGCACTCCGGATCCCAGGAGAAGTTGATGGTCTTCCACTCCCCGGTCACGTTCACCAAATGGCTTTCTATGACCTCGTCAAAGCTTCCGGTTGGGCTTGAATCTATCCGAAGTGAGAAATTTATGTAATACTGGGAGTTTGTCTTGGAGGTGACGTTGAAGCTGAAGTTGGATCCCCACTCCCCCGTAATGGGGTCGACGGTTGAATTCTCAAGATAGATGTACTTGCCTGGCTGGACAGATACGTTGTAAACTCCGCTCTCGTTGTAGTTGTAGCATGTCTCGGACATGTCGACATACCCTATCCAGTTCTGCTTGCCCTCCTGGAAGTCGCCGTCGGGGGTGAAGTAGTAAGTCACATGACCCGTGGAGTTCGAGGTCCCCGTACCTACATTCTTATAGTCTCCCGACCCCACCCCCGTCTTGGTCACGTTGAATGCCAGGGTCATCGTATCCAGCAGGCTGAATGTACCCATGTCCGTGTCGTTAATCCTCAGGATGAACCTGCCTGGCGAGCTCGGGCTTGCTGAAGTCTCGTTCCCGAAAATGTAGTGTATGGTCACGTTGTGCTTCTCGATGAAGAAGGTATCGTCGTTGCTCCAGTAGTCCCCGGGGTTCAGGATATCGGTATACACCACGTTGCTCTCGTTGTCGAGCGCCTCGAACCTGAACTTCATATACTTATCCGCATACCCTGTACATGAGTAGTTGACGTTGTCCCAGTAGAGCATCGTGTAGTTGTCGCTATTGTTGCTGCAGCTGGTGCAGTTCTTGTAGCCTATCAGCTCCCAGGAGCCGCCGAGCACCTGGGTCTTCAGCGTTATGTTCACGGTGTCCCCCATGTTGTCCTTCACCTTGAGGGTAAAGTTGTAGTTCTTTCCCCATGGCTGGGACCGGGGTGTCACGTTCGCGTCGTAAAGCTTCGGCTCCGTGAAGAGGAAGAACGTGTCGTTGGGCGGGAAGATGGTCGTGTCGTTCGACCAGTAATTGGCCGCCTCGGCGTGCATCGAGACGTTGTACCAGCCCTGGACGGATTCCTGGGTTGGCTTCCAGTTGCAGTAGTAGACGTTCGCTCCGCTCCTGCTTATGCCGGTGCATGAGACCTTGTAATTGCCCGATGTCAGGTTGTACCATACGTTGCTGACGCTCGTCGTTATGGGCTCCCCGCAGTAGTTGTTCACGTAGCCCTGCAGCAGGATAGTGTCCTCGCTGGTGTAGTTCTTGGTCCCGTCGGGGAACACGATGAAATTCTCCAGGGCGCCGGTGACGTCGAAATCGTAGTATTCCGACTGCGAATCCTGGCACAAGTAGTCGTCATCCTCCGTCGTTATCTCGATGTACCAGTTGTGCGCCCCTACCTCGTATTCCTCGTCGACGCTTGTGGTGTTGGGATCGTTGCAGGTTGCAGTGAAGTTGTACGATACCGTGCCGTTCCCGTCAGTAGTCAGGACGTGCCCGGAATCCCACGTCGCCCCAGAGCCGGTCCCAACTTTAGATACATAGAGCGTCAGGGTCTGCCCTACGGCGGGAGCGAAATCGTCGGAATTAAGAGTCACCCACATCCCGCTGTAGATTATCGTGTCGTTGTTGGGAGGAGGGCCTCCCCCGGAATCGAAGTACACGCCCCTCACGCTCAGGCTTCTGTTCGCCGAGTATTTCCATGCATCCAGTATGACGGAGTCCGTCAGGTTGAGTTCGAAGTCCGTCGTGGTCACGTTCTCCGCATCGGAGCCCATGGTGTCGTTTATATGGTAATAGAAGCCGGTGACGTAATCCGTCCCGTTCCATACCCTAACCTCCAGGTCAGGTCGCTTGTTGCTCGCCGCGTAAGAGCCTGTGGGGTTGTAATAGCTGATCCTGGCCTGGACCAGCATCTGCGTCACGTTGCCATCGAAATCGGAGCCCCCAACCGTGTAGTTGACCCAGATGGAAGGCCCGTCGTTGTCCAGGTCGGGCCCGTAATACAAGGTTGCCCAGACCCCTGTCCAGTTTATGATGTCGTCCACGCCGCTGACCGTGTCGCCGTAAACGAGCCTTATGCTCATGTTCCTGTTGGACGCCGCCTGCCACGCATCCAGGACCGACTGGTCCGTCACGGAAATGGTGAAATTGGTGTCGGTCGTGTTGTCTGCGTCGGATCCCATCACGTTCTCTACGCCATACAGATACCCCGCGACATATCCTGAGCCGTTCCACAGCCGTATCTCGAGGTCCGGTCTGGTGTTGCCTGCGTCCCTGGACCCGTTGGGCAGGTAGTAGCTGACCTGCGTCTTGATCCTGATTTCAGACACGTTGGGGAAATCGTAGCTGTCGGTGAAATTGTAATCCACCCAGCTGGTGTTGGCCTCCGTGGTCCATACCCTGAATGTGCTGTTCTGGTCCGCGAAGGCGCACTTGTTCTGGTCGTTGCACACGTAGCAGTTCCATTCGTAATCGCCGTCCGAAGGGAAAACCCTCGCGAAGGTGAACTCGCCATTGATTCCCGAGATGTTCGTGCCGTTGGTGCCCCATCCCGGGACCGCCCCGGTCCAGTTCCCGTAAAGCGTGGCGTTGACGACGCTGAATATCTCGTCGGTCCCGCTGCAAGTCAGGGTCACGAGCTGCGAATAGACGGACTCGCCGTCGCCGGGCTCATCGAGGGAAACGATAGGAGGTCCCAGCACCGAGACCTTCTTGGAGTTCGAATCCAAGGTGGAAGTCGAGTTGTAGATCTGGCAACTGACGTAGTAAATGCCGGACGTGCCGAAGCTGACCGTGCGGTCATACCTCACGCCGTTGCCCACGTCTGTTTCCATGTTGTAGGGGGTAACGTTATTGGGTCCTGATTCGGGTATGTCGATGAAAGAGGACTCTCCGGTGTAATTGTACCGGAAGGTAAGGTTGACTCCCGTGGGGGCGCCGACCAGCGGCGTGCAGTTCATGTCGAAGCTCTCCCCCTTGTTTATCTGGATGTCCGTCGTGGGGGCGTCCAGGGTCAGGCCGTCGAGGGTGGGCTTCAGCACCGGTAGGAAGTATGCCCATATCCAGATGTCGCCGTAGGATGTGGATTCCACCTTGTACTCGTAGCCGCCGGTCCCGGTGAGCCCGGTCGCCAGTCCTACGTGGGTGCCGCCGCCGATGTCATAATAGTTAACCGAAGGGTTCCATCCGGTGCTGGAATTCATCCTGAGCGTGACCCCGTAATCGCTGGCGCTGTCCGCTTCGGCGATGAACCCGACGGCCTCGTCGGGGATCCCCAGGTCCCCCGCATCGTAGGCGGTCCACGTGTCCCCGGAGCCCGGCCTAGAAGGATGGAAAGAGTTCAGCGTGTAATTGAGGTAGAACTCCCCGGTTGGATTCGCGGGCGTGTAGCCGACCAGGTAGAACCTGACGTCCGTGCTGTCCCTCTGTATCTGGAAAGACCTGCTGGAATCGAGCATCACCGCCCAGTAGGCGTGCGCGTCGTCCTCCAGTTCCCTGATGCTCCTGTCGTCGCCGCTTCCTACCGGCCTGATCATGTAGTCCTCGTCGTTGGACGTATCAACGTTCTGGACGTTTATTATGACCCCCGTCGCCCCCGCTGGCACGTAGGAGCTGACGTCGATGACCACCCAGCCCGTGCTGGATCCCGGGCTGACGTCGACGTAGTCGGTGAAGAAAACCTCGGAATCGAAATAGCCTATAAGGTAGTAGTCCCAGTTGGAGTTTCCCTGGTATATGTCGATCTCCTTGTCATCGTCGACTCCCGTGATGAGGATCATGTTGCAGTCGTCTTCGAGGTGGGAGTACGTCGACAGGTCCTGTGTGCTGTCCCCCTTCCTGATCTGTGCCCCGGCCCCGGCCCCGCCCCCGTCGTCAGAGACCATGACCATGACCCCTGTGGCTGTTAAAGGTATGTAGGAGCTAAGGTCGACATCCTCCGTCCAGCCGGTGCCACCCGGGGTTATGTCCTGGTATGGAGCGAGGAAATTGCTCACCTGGTTGTGGGCGTATTCGACGTCGTCCCCGAAACGGAACTCCAGGGTGTGCTTTCCCGAGGTCAGGACCCTGCTGACCTCATTTCCAGTCCCCTCGCAGATGTAATCCCTGACGAAAACGGAGCCGTCTACCCATTCGTAGTCCTTGATCACGTCCCCGCATCTCAGTTCCAGGAAATCTATGTCGTTGCCGAAACCGGTCCCGTCCACAGCACTGATCGTCAGGTCCGACGTGCCTGTGGTGTTGAAACTGACCGTCCAGTTCCCGTGGAGGGGCGGGTACGACTGCACGTTCATGACCGTCAGGTCCGCCCCAGGCCCGTGTTCTTCCTCG
The DNA here is from genome assembly GCA_016934325.1 of Candidatus Aenigmatarchaeota archaeon. Classification (GTDB taxonomy): domain Archaea; phylum Aenigmatarchaeota; class Aenigmatarchaeia; order QMZP01; family JAFGSV01; genus JAFGSV01. The sequence continues at coordinate 8,962 of JAFGSV010000028.1, forward strand.
TATACCGCATCCAGAAGCGAAAAAGACGGCTCGGGCAGGAGCGCTGAGAGGAAATCGTTCCGGATCGCCAAGGGATTCTCCGGACCGGCCTCTTCTACACGGTCCCCGTTCTGGCCGCCGCCGAGGCCGAGCATTTCCAGGAATATTGGGCAGTCGCCGACCTTTGCCTGCTGCTCACCTGGTTCCTGATCCCGGCTGGTCCACGACGCCTTCGGAGCCTTAATCTCGAAGCCGTTGGGCTCGAGGTTGTCCGACTCAACTGTCATGCCTGAATACACAATGGCGGAAAGGGTCAGCTCGGGGGCGTCCGCGCTCCTGTTCGTCTGCTCCCCGTCGCCGGCCAAGACCCCGTAGGTGTACGCGTAGCTGGGGTCGCAGACGGATGTCAGCGTTATCTCCCTCGTGCTTTCCCTGTCCATGGCTATGCTCTCGGTGTGAGTGGCGTAGCCAAACTTGGAGACCGAGAGCGTGAAGGTGTCCGTTCCCTGGGAGAACTGGCGGCTTCCCGAGCTGTCGTATTCGGCGTACACCACCTCCACGTGCACGGTCCCGTCAGAAGCGGTGTAGACCGGGAAACCGTAGGCCAGTTGGTCATCCTTGTCCAGCATCGTGAGGGTCGCGTTATCTATGGGGTCGCCCTTGCTGTCCTTCACCAGCACGTCGAGCGTGTACTTCCTGAAGAGCGTCCCGCCCCCGCCGACATCCCTGTAGTTCCACGTGTCTGACTGGATGTTGACGGTCGAGCCGTTCAGCGAACCCGCCGAGAAGCCGTAGCCATCCTCTATGTTCAGCGTCTTGCTGACGTCCGAGGCTATCCTGCCATGGACCGTGGAGTTGCCCAGAATCACGTCGACGTAGGAAGTATAGATGGAGCCCGTGTCCGTGGTGAAGGTGTCGTTCAGGTTCGCCTGTACGTAATCGTATATGTTGCTTAGCGTCCTGTTCGAGGTCACCCTGATGCTGCCGCCGTACGAGTACACCGACCTAACGGTCTCGCCGTTGTAATCCGAAGTGAAGTTCACGACGCCCGTGGTCCAGTTCACGGTGTAGTTCGCAGAGGATATGGGAGGGTACTGGTAGTATATGTCCCCCGATCCGCTGCCGTCTGTCTGCAGCTCGTCCTGCAGCATGGCCGTGTACTCACTCTGGCACACCGGATAGCCGTTAAGATTGATTGTGCCGGAGCTGACGTCTTCTTCCTCCCCATCGCTGAAGGTAACCTTCGTGGGCGGCGTGTAAATTATCCCGGTCTGGCTCTTGGCAGCGGCCTGGCTCGTGATGTTTATATATGGGTTCACCAGCAGTACCTTGTCAACGTCCTTCGGTATCGACATGTCGGCCACGTCCTGCAAGAACCTGTAGCCGTATTTCTTGTAGTAGAAGGTGTGCGTCGTGTAAGTGTCATGGTTCTCGTCCTGATCAGTGACCGGGACGCTTGATGTCCCGACGTTTGCCCTCGTTATGAATCGCAGGTAATCAACCAACTGCTCGAGTATCTTTCCGTTCGAATTCGTGACGTTGTTGAAGGCCGGGTCGCCCCTGACGTCTATGGCTGTTACGTTGACACTGGTGATGGGGTTGTTGCCCGTGTCCTTCACGTTCGCGGTGAACGAATTCTTAAGGAGAACATACCTGTTGGTATAGCCACCTGCGCCGCACTGGTCCCACATGTGGTCCGGCGGGTCGGTGCTTATGTTGGAATCCTCCGCTATGAGGGTCGGCCCTCCCATCTTCACATCGACGCAGTTCTCAAAGCCGTAGTATCCGCTGACCTTTGCATCGGCCTGGCACATCCTTATTCCCGACTGCGCATGATGTATCTGTATGTTCTGGACGGATTTCGAGGGGAAGGCCGTCAGCTCCATGCCGTACCTGAGATAGGAGGCGGCGTAGTCGTCAATGTCCGAGTCCTCCGGGACATACATTATCGGGCAGTTCGCGGTGCAAGTGGTCGGGGGCCCGCAGGCGTTGGGTCCCTCGAACGTGAACCTCCTTATGACGAGCCTCTGTGTGCCCTGCCCCGCACCGCCATTGTGATTTGCTGAATTTGAGGCGGGGTCTATGTTCTGCTTGTTTCCCGCTGCCCTTATACTGCGGAATGTGGTGTCATATAACAGAATCTGTCCGCCCGGAACCGCGGTGGTGGCGGGATAATCCATCGCGCATATGGCGGCACTGTCACAGGTCAGGCTTGAGACACTGCCCTCCACCAAGCACCCTTCCTGCGGCATCCCCTCGAGCAGCTCCCCGAACTGCAGAATCCCCCTTTCGTGGACCAGCCAGTAATAATCCGCCCTGATATGCTTGTTCGTGCACGTCAGATTTGAACTGACGGGGCTGCCATCGCTTGAAATTATCACGCGTGCATGGAAGTAATAATAATTGCCGCTCACGGTCAGGTAAGTGGCACTGCAGCCGTTAGATCCTCCTTGAACCGCGGTATATATATTTTCACACGTATAATCTCCGCCCACTACAGATATTATGCCGCCGACGCCTCCCGAACAGGAGATGCCTGAACCTACCTGCTTATTCAGATGTATGACATTCGGCTCCGTGTCGTAACCATCATTATAATACACGCTCGAATTGACGGGCTCCGAGTACATCTCCACTGTGTAATCGGCGCTCTCGTTGTTTACAGCGGGGGGCGCAATGTCCCAGTTGCAGTAGAAGGTCATGTTGGGGTACATGCTGGCATACTGGCTTCCCGTCGAGGGGCACCTGTACCTGTCTCCTGTTCTGTTATCGGTCATGTTGAACCAGACCCTGACGCTCGCGTTGCTGAGCAGGACGCCGCAGTCGTCCGTCACGTTGCCCCTTATTGTGACGTAAGCTCCCGGTACAAGGTCGTATCCGCTTCCATGGTCTTGATCATAGAAATCGTTGCTGAGGTCGCCGTAGACCTTCACGTTGTAATCCGATGACATGCTGTTCTTGTAGTAGGAATCGTCTGGGGAGACGCCCATATTCCATGTATGATTGCCTACGCTGTAACCGCAGTCTGGATTAAGCTCCACATAATACTCAGGCACCGAGTAATTGGCTCGGGCCAAGAAGATGTCATGAGACTGTATGGTTATGTTTTCCGTTACGTTGAAAATGACGATGGAGTCGTTCGTGAAGACGTTCCTGTCGGTGTCGTTCACCTTCATGCTGAGATATCTCATCTGGTTGCCCGACCTGTTCACTGCCGTGTTGTCCCCGCTGGCGTATTCCATCAGCGTATCGTCTTTCTCCACGACGAAATAGAATATGCCGCTTTCGTTCACTGCGCCGGTGGTGTTGGTCGCATTGAACTTTCCCTGCCATTCGCTTATGTCATATTTGGTGAATGTCATGTAAAGGGTCTTGTTCTCCCCTCCAGGAAGCGGTACGTCATAGTCATAGTCGGCCAGTATCCAGTTACCGGTCAGGCCTTTCTTCAGCCAGAGCGTCAGGTTGACGTTGTCATTGTCGTCTTCGGAGACCTCGACAGTGAAGTTGAACTCCGTGCCCCATCCTTCCCGGTAGACCTCAGGTGGGTAGAGGCCGCCCGCCATCCAGCCGCTGAGATGCGGGGCGGCGTAGACAAGGTATGAGAAAAACGCCAGGCTGAACAGCACGGCGAGGATGACGAAGATGCCTTTCAGGCCACAGTTACTCAACATAGCCAACCATCCTCGATTCTAGAACTGCTCCCGTTGCGTTTCTGCGCATGTATCTTCCGCCGTTCACGACGAGAAGATCCTTTATCTCCGCATCCTGGGGAACGTATAGGATTACTTCGCCATCGCCTTTAGCCCTTTGCAGCGTGAACCTTTCGATGAAAATGTGAGAGCCGTCCTCGCAGTAGATGCTGTTCTCAGCCGTTTCATGAAATACTTTATATGAAGAGCCGTAAAGCTCAAGCGTCCCCCCGGCACCGATCATGAATGCCGAATTCCCGATTAGCTGAAAGTCATCCGGGACATCGGTTTGTATCAGAGCCCCTCTGGATGTGAATCCTCCTATCGAATGGCCAAAACTGAGATGTCCCTTCCCAAGGACCACTACATGCCCGTTGAAATTCAACGTTTCGGATTCCGAGTTAAGCCATGTCTCCTTATCCCCATCACCAATCACAAGATTGGCATCCAAGGTGAAATAGTTCCTTATCTTGCCTACATTGCCCCAACCCATGAGTTGATCGACATAATGGATATCAAAGAAACCGCAAGGGTTCTGATCGGTGCATGTTTTTCCATCGGCGAGGACATGTATCGTGTCCGTCACGGGGTCATAGGTAATGCCGCTGGGCATCAAATACAGGACTTCCATGTCGAATGTCCTGTTGTCCCTGCTTCGCTCTTCGCTCTCGGCATAGACCGTGAGTGAATAATTGCCCACGGAGACTGCCTTGACCCTCCAAGCAAGGGCAATCGTCTCGTTCTCATCGATTTCCGGTATCGATTTTATGAATTCCTTTTCGCACACCGATTGGCTGCTGCATTGGCTTTCTTGGCTTCCAAAGTCACATTCGTCTTCGGAGCGTGTTTGCGGGCAGGCTTCCTTGCACAAGTATTCTTCCAGTATTTCAAGCCCGGAGGGAGATTCGAGTCTGACGTCAACGCCGGTTGACGCTCCGAAAAGGGACGTGACATAAACATGCACCTCGAATTCCTCCGTTTGGTTTATCACGGAGGGGGCTACGATTTTCTGGATTCTGATTTCCGGTTCCGTTGCGTTCTGTGTGACGTTTTCTTCCGGAACTCCGATGATTATTTCGGCTTCCTTCCATGACCGATTCAGGTACTCATCATCGTTACCAAGGAACTCAGCCCTCACGACGTTGGTCCCATTTCCAAACACGGTGTATATGACCATTTCGCCATCAGCATCCGTATCTTCGGAGGCCAGAATCTCACCGTTGAGGTACAGATGAATCATCTGTCCGGGTAGAGAAGTGCCATTGTCCAATTGCAGGCGCGCAATTGTCACATTGTTCTTGGGATCAACCTCAACATCAAGGAACGTGTTTGCCCAGATTTCTATCGTTTTGGTTTTTTCGATTATCTTTACAGATGGGGTACCATCTTGGGTGTTGTTGTCACCCGTCGCGAGAAAATTCCCAGTGAAACTTGCATTCATGGTCGAGTTCAGAGCGGAGTAAGCGACAACGGAGCCTGCCGCAAGCAACATTAAGATGACCGAAATCGCCAGCTCTGCCTGTCCTCTGTTATATCTTGATCTCACGGCAAAGAAAATGCTGCACAGGAATGACGCTATGATAATTATGGGAATAAAGTGGGTAATCAGGACGGCAAGAACGGCTGTTATTAAGGAAAAAATCACGCTAAAAACGTATACTGTGCTCTGGCCTTTCTTCGCTTTCCCGGTTTGGGTGTGATTGCTTTCACTGGGCATAGCTCACCCTCACCTTCAATTCGTTCAGACCGAGAGAAGCATCCATATCAGCGATGACCGTTATTGCAGAGGTGCAAGTGAATTTCGGTGCTATTTCATCGCAAATGAAATCCATATCCCCTCTCACCAATACCAAGAAATCGGGCAACAGCCACTCAATCATTATGCCCTGGACTCCAACTTCCCCCACATTGCCAACGACCGCGAACAATTCGATTTCCTCGCCCCTTGTTATCATGTTCGGTGACAATATGTCAACAACGATTTCTGGTTCTGCGTGCTCTTGAGTGATGTTTTCTGTTATGTTTTCATCTGTTTCTGTCACGTTTGGTATGGTTATGCGAGTCTCGTTTGTTATCTGCTCTGTCTCGTTCGGAACCGTGACGTTAGTTTCGTTTGCATCAGGGGTTGTTGCATTCGGAATCGTCAGGTTTGTATCGTTCATGACAGGGACATTCGCATTGGGCGGTGTCAGGTTTGTGTCATTTGAAAAATAAGGAGGAAGTGGGGGAGGCGCAGTGACGTTCGTTTCATCCGATGTTTCATTTATTATCGGCTCTCTGTCTTCACTGATATCGGGGACGGTGGCGTTTGACCCTGTAAAATTCTGTCTGCTGTATTCTTCTATGGAATCATGGGTGCTGTCCAACTCCTCTGAGCCGCTGTCAATACCGGGGGTATCGGATTTTCCGTTATCGAATGCATCGCCAGCCACGTCACCTAACGACCCATCAGGAGTCTTATTCAAAGCGGCAGCCATCCCCGCAAGATTGTTATTGGAATCCGTCATGTTCTGCGCAACAATAACGGTTGCAGGCACAAGAAGAAGAATCATCATAAGCGCAATCAGCTGCGCCTGTCCCTTCCCGATCTTCCTCGGAACCTCCGCATCCGCCTTCTTCATATCCCCGTTGTAGCTCTCCCTCAGGTAGCACAGCTTTGCTGCGCCGACTTCCCTCTGGTATATGACCTTAGCTCCGATTAGCTCGTACACGTATTTCGTTATCGTGTGCCTGTGATGCCCGACGATCTCGGCTATGTCCCTCAGGGTCAGACCTTCCGGATGATTTCTAAGTGCATCTATGATATCTTCCCTCTGATCCACAGAATTTGATTTACCGTTCAAATGCGCGCACCTGTGCAACAGTTTATACATTAATGTACACAACTAATATAGTCAATAACTGTCGAAACTTATATGTTAAAAAGAATGAGAAAAGCTTAAATTGTCGACCGACAATAGGATACTAATGATGAACTTTCTCAAGTCCCGGAAGATGGACCAGGAGAAGCTTGATTCTGTATCGGAACTTGAGAAGATCCGGGAGATCGAGAAGGAGAAATCTGTCAACCAGAGGCTGGAGAGCATAATATTCCAGAAGTTCGAGGAGACGGGCCTCGAGGAGAAGATAAACGACATGCACTCCAGGCTCGAGGAGGTCTCTGGCAAGATGGATGAACTGATGTTTTTATACCAGTCGAACAGTCGAGTAAAAACCAACCCCAGCGTCAGGAAACTGAAGGTCAAGGAAATGGTTAACCTGCTGATACAGCAGCATGGCTCTCTCAGCGCCCCCCAGCTCAGCGATATGATGAACCTGTCGAGGACCCGGTGCAGCGAATATCTGAAGGAGATGGAGCTCAAAGGCGTTCTGGTATCCGAGCTGAAGTGTCGGAAAAAATTCTATAAAATTCGACATTGAAATTAAGCAGAATTTTTATTTAAGGAAGATAATCTGGTTATATTTTGTCGCGCAGGTGAGGGGAACAGCGAATAATTATGAAAGTATCTGTAATAACAACGGCTTATGATGAAGAAAAGAACATAACCCCTTTACATGAAAGGATAAAAAAAGCGATGAATGGTATAGACTACGAGGTTGTTGCTGTTGATGATGGCTCCACTGACAATACCTACAATGAACTCAGAGGAATAAGGGATCGAAGAGTTAAGATAATAAGGATGAATGAACACAGGGGGAAATGCTTTGCATTGCATATGGGAATTAGCAAATCAAGCGGGGAAATTATTGCAACCATTGATGCCGACGGGCAGAACGATCCAGGGGACATACCAGGAATGGTTAAGGAGCTCGAAAAAGGATATGATTGCATATGCGGATGGAGGTATCACAGAAAAGACACCATGGTAAAAAGAATCTCATCAAAGATGGGGAACTTTTTCAACAACATGTTCATGGACTTGAATCTCCACGATAATAACTGCCCCGTAAAGGTCTTCAAAAGGCATTGCGTTGCAAGAATAAGGTATTTCGACAACTTCCATAGATTCATCCCAATATTGATAAAAATTCAGGGATTCAAGATAAGAGAGTACAAGGTTAGGCACTATCCACGCATACATGGGGTTTCAAAATACGGAATACGTAACAGGATATTTGGAAACATTAAAACAATCTTCATTGTTAAATTAAAACACAAGGAGCTGATAAAATGCAACTGAGTTTCTGGTTGGTTTTCGGACTTGCGGCCCAGGGGTGTTTCTTCCTTAGGTTCTTCATTCAATGGATTGCATCTGAGAAAAGGGGGAGAAGCGTGATTCCTATACATTTCTGGTATTTGAGCCTGCTTGGTGGCCTGGGATTATTGATTTATTCCATACATATCAGGGACATCGTATTTATCACAGGTCAGGGTCTTGGGATACTAATATACACCAGGAATCTTATCCTTATACACGGGGAGAAGAATGCTAAAAAGCATGGACTTGGATAGGATTGCGATTCTGTTTTCAGCTTTCATATTTTTGGTTTATCTTTCTACTTTGAGCATATCCCTGGATGAAGAAGACGCTGTCCATTTTGCCCTGGGGCTCAAGGAGTTCAATGTTTCAAAGTATCAGCCACACCCTCCCGGATTTCCTGTTTACATCGGATTGGGTATGTTGTTCAACGCAGGCCTTAAAAACGAGCTGTTAAGCCTGACATGCATGGGCGCCTTGTTTGGCGCCTTGTCCGTCTTTGTCTTCTATATGCTGGCCAGGGAAATGCTTGAAAGGGAAATCGCATTGGCCTCGTCTGTCTTGATGGCTTTTACCCCGCTCTTCTGGCTAAGCAGCCTGAAGGCAATGTCTGATATCCCCGCGCTGTTCTTCACACTGGCTTCAATGCTTTTCATTTACAAGTACATCAAATATAACAAACCGGGTTATTTTTACACAGGTGCTTTGTTGGCGGGAATCTCAACGGGTGTTAGAATTCATACGCTTTTTATTCTGTTACCTGCATTGGTTTACAGTGCATACATGCATAAGAAAGGCGTCCGGATCAGGAATAAGGGTTTTCTGCTTTTCGTTATCGCAATGCTAGCATGGTTGTTGCCGGTGATGTTAATAACAGGGATTCCGGAATATCTCTCATCCGCTGTAAGCCAGTTCGGGTTCAGGGTCGGCAAACCCCATATATCAATAATAGGCACTGAATTGACCCCAAACTATCTGGCCCTTAAATTGTTCAGCTCCTTTTATTATTTTTTGCTTGGTGGTTATGGCATCAATTTGGCCAGCCTGGGTTTATTCAGCACTGTCCTCTTATTTTTCATGGCAGCCCTGGCAATTCTTTTTCTTAAAAACGTCAACCTAAGGGACAGAAGGGTGCTCTTTCTTGTCTCGGGGGTGTTAATTTACCTGCCTGTGATATTCATCCTGCTTCCTCCTTTTAGTCCCAGGTATCTTCTAGTCCTTATTCCACTGCTTTCTTTGATTTTTACAAAAGCTTTGTGGAATCTAAAAAAACCAAATCAAAGATACCCGTTGTTTGGCCTTCTCATCCTGCTTGTTTTGACCCATTCAATTTTCCTGGCACTTGAGATAAGCACCAAATCCGCTCCCCCTGTTCAGTTAATCAATTATGTTAATGAAAATTATGGCTCTTATGGCTCAGAGGGGATTATCATTTTAAACGGTTTTGCCAGCAAGTACTTTACATATTACCACACAGACTTGACAAGGTTATCCGAAACGGAAACTGATTGCGAAAGGATAAAGAAAATTATCTCAGAGAATAAAACCGTTCTCTCCATAGCGGGGGATAAGAACTGTGAAGGACTGCAACTTGAGCTAGTTTCCACCTTTAAGCGCGACCCGAGGGTTCATATAAAGCGCAGCATGATCAACCTGTATGAATTCTTGTTGGAATGATTATACTGCAGTGGATTAAGTAAGATATGAATTTTTACTTTTTATGAGTAAAATGCATAATTATTTAAACATTTTTGGTAAATGTTGGAATTGCTATATTAGGTAAGAGATACGAAATATGATAATATGGTAATCAGGCATCTCTTAATTTTAGGTCTACTACTTGCTTTTTTACCCACTGCTGCAGCTTCTGGTTATCCCAATGTTACCCTAGTTTCACCAGCAAATGGAAATGCGACCACTTTGGATAACATAACCTTTATTTGCAATGCCTCTGACGATGAAAACGTCAACAGAATATCCTTTTACCATGATATGAATGGTACGTTTGGGTTATACGACACAAAGAGGATAATGGAGCTGGATAAGGATTCTAACACCACACTTCTATGCCGATTCGATGATTCATATATATGTGAGGGTGGTGAGGAGGGAACCAATACTTCTACAGAATTGGTGGCCAGCAAGTTCTTTAAGGGTGTTATGATAAATGATTCTGATACCCTGATATATCAGACTTCCAATAACATACTGTATAATCAGGGAACCATAGAATTCTGGCTCAAGATTGGCCTTGATTCCTCTTATAACATTGCACGGCTTTTTTCAGCAGGCAGTGAGTTACAAATATACGCTGATGACGGTGACCTCTGTTTTAAATTTCATGATGGAAGTATTAATGAAATAACTGCATATAGCGATATTTCCACGTGGAGCGAGGGAGAATGGCACCACTTAGCTGGTATATGGGATGTATATAATTTGGTTGGCAGCGGTAAAATAATTGACCTGTTTCTTGACGGATCCAATGATTCTGTTCTATACTCAGGTGATTTCTATTCTTATGGCACTTTCGGGGATTACATGTATGTTGGAAGCGATGAATATGGAAACGATCAAGCTAATTCCACTTTTGACGAATTCAGGATATCCGACATACCAAGAACACCAGCCGAGATAAATGCCTCTTATATGAAAGGAGCGGGCAACCACAGCAAAGAATCCGTAAACTGGACAATTACCAATATTCCTGATGGGACGTATACATGGAATTGTCTGGTTTGGGACAATGAGTCCCTGAAGTCTTGGAACAGTGAGAACTATACTTTTAGTATCGATACAACTCCTCCGACATTTAACGAGGTGAATCTCTCCCCAAGTTCAGCTGATGATATTGACCCGGGAGTAACGATAAATGTCACAGCCAATATAACAGATTTCGGCAATGTGAGTGCTGCGATATTCCAATATAAATATGACGTTGAATGGATGAACGTGACGATGGACAGCATAAGTGATGATTCATGGAATGCGTCGTTTACCACTATATCTTCTGAAAGGGTATATTATTACAAGATATGGTCAAATGACACCTTTGGGCACTCCAATACGTCTCAAACCTTCAGCGTGAATGTCAGCTGGGATTACTCATGGAATAGGAACCCTTCTCTTATTGATGCATATGGACTTGTGAATAGCATAAGCGACGTAGGGATAATAACCGTGAACAATACAGGAGACGACACTCTCATAATCACCCTAACGGATGACTGGCGGCCATTGCTGAATGTTTACTATAACACCACGGAACAGTTCGCAATAGCCGGGAAGAGCGTAATAGACATCAACGTCACTGCCGAATATGCCAGTTTGGATAGCGCAAAGAACATGACAATAACGATGTCCGCTGAGCCCTCCGCCCCTGAAAAAACGGCATCTCCAACTTCATTGAATACCATAGCAACTATGAATTCCTATAGCGGCGGGCCATATCCTCATGTGAACATTGCAATGTGTCCTGTTTCAGTGACGCAGAGCACAACAGGTGTAAACCTGAGTGCAACTGTTAAAAACATAGGCAACGAAACTGCTGAGGATGTCTGGTTCAACTGGACACTCCCTTATGGATGGGCAAACACCAGCGGAAACGTGAACGTGTACATCGGCAATGTCACTTCCAAGTCAACAAACACAAGCGACCTGGTTGTGAAAGTAAGTTCATCCGCCCCAAGCGGGATATCGGCTGTGTGCGTAAATGCCAGTGGTAAAGGGAACCTGAGCAGTTCTGACTGTGAATTCGTACAGGTGAGTTGCTCGAATTCGGATGGTGTCTGTGGGGCGGGTTGCACCTACTTAACAGATGGCAACTGCGAAGCGCCCAGCAATGGCGGAGGTGAAACCACATACATCGGCATCGGAGCTGTCATAATCGAAGAGCCCAAATTAGAGATCTCATTGCCGGAAAGGATAGACCTCATAAAAGGCGAGTCTGGTAATCTCAGCATAGAAGTCACGAATCCCGTGGAAAGAACAAACCTTACAGGGATAACGGTGCAAATAACCGGGTACCCCGCAACCCTGGTGGAAATGATGCCGTCCGCAATCAGCAACATCTCATTCAACCAGACAAGAATCTTCAGATTGACGATCGGCGTTCCGCCCTACATCGAAGAGAAGGATTACTTCGTGAGCGTGACAGTATTGGCAACGGGAACGTACAGTGGTGGCACGAAATATCTTGAGAAATCAGGAAAAATGATTTTCGCCGTTCACGGCGTGGTTGAAAGTGCGACTATAGAGGCTATTGAGAATGCGGAGCGTTCACTGGAAAGGATGAGGGAATATAATTTCACTTATATTCGACTATTGGATATGCTCGATGACGCAAAGCGGGCTTATGCTGGTCTGAATTTTGACTTGGCAAGAGAACTGGCTCAAAGAGTCGTGGAACTGGAAGAGACCGCTTTCAGGATTTTCTCATTGATTGGCCAGTTTGAAAAGGATACGGAAGAGGCCGAACAGTACGGGATGGATATCGAGGAAGCTAAAAGGATGCGTGAATTGGCAATATCCGCCTTCCAGAGAGGGGACTATGAAAGGGCGGAGGACAGGATTACGGCTGCAGTAACGGCTTTCAAGCTGGAGACGAAGATGCTTCTGCCTCTGAAAAAGATGATCATGGAATACTGGCCGCACATGTTGTCTTCCATCATTCTCTTATCCATACTTGGCTTTTTTGCTAAGAGAAGGTTACAGATCAGGACTGTGGAGAAGAAGCTGAAAAAACTGAGAGATGCCAAACAGTCAGTAATCGAGCTTGTGAAAAGTGGGGAGGATGAGTATTTCAACAAAGGGAAAATATCAAAGCTTGATTACACGATTAACAGGGAAAATTATGAGAAGAGGCTTGCCGAGCTCGGTGCCGAAGAGCTTAAGCTTATCACTAAGGCGGCATTAGCAAGGGGGCGGGGCAGAGAGGATAGCCTGCTCAGGGAGAAGGCTATCATCGAAAAAAGGCTGAAAGATGCGCAACTGGAATATTTCGTGTTAGGGAAAAAGTGCAAAGGTGATTTCAAGAGGACCATCAAAGAGCTGCAATCAGAGCTCGCGGAGATTGAAAAGAATCTATCTAAAATAAGGAAACCGACAAGGATTAAGGGCACGGTTGTGTTATTTTCATTGCTCGGAATCGTGTTGGTCTTGTCGAATCTGTCCATATCGCAGGCCCTTGAAAACGCCACGGCTGAAAGTGCGGGGGTATACATTGAACAGGCTGAGGTAGTTGTTGGTGACATGAAGAACGCCGGATTGGGAACCGAAAGGGCAAACCACACGCTGGAGAACGCCAGGATTCTCCTTTCAAGAGGAGATTATGAACTGGCATTGACCACGGCAAGGTATGTACCGGTTATTATGCAAAAGGGGCTCATAGTTGACACCATGATTGACGACACCGAATTGAAAATTCACGAGCTTTCCTCCAGGGACTTCGATGTTTCAAAAGCCGAGGGCTTATTCCTCGAAGGTGTCAAGGAGTTCGAGCTTGAGAACTACGAAGGTGCGGAAACGCTGCTGGGCCAGGCGATGGACATGCTGGATAAAATGGAATCGGAGTATGCGCTTTCCAAGGCTGCGACATGGAACCCCTTCCCTGCCTTCGTTCAGGCGATAAATGAAAACTGGATTTTGATATCGGTCTCTGTATTCTTACTAACATCCGTATCTTCTTTGCTTTTCCTTAAAATCGTGAAGATAAAAAAAGTCAGAAAGATTGAAAGCCTTGAAATGGAGTTGAAGAGCTTGAGAAATTCGATAATAAAGACGCAGGAAGAGTATTTTCACAGGAAATGCCTAAGCAAGAAGGACTATGAAATTAGAATGGAAGAATATAAGAGCGGGCTTGGCAGGGTGATGGAAGCATTAGCAACTGAAAGAGGGGGGAAGGGCTGAGGTACATGTCGGAGTGCAGCATGTGTAAGAATCGGTATTTAATGCATGGAGATGATTATTAATATGCAGCAATTTGCCGGCCTAAAAAAGGTCATTGAAAAGGAGTTGGTCAATAATAAAATACTGCTGGTTTCTTTCAAGAGCAAAGACTATAGGGAGGGGTTGAAAAATCTCTTGGAATTCTCATTGAACAAGTACAAAAAGAGCTGCTATGTTACGCTGAACGACCCCCATGAGAGCATTGTGAGGAAATTGAATGAGCGGCAATTATCGAAAATGTTCTTCATAGACTGTGTCACATGTTCCATTAAGACACCGAAGCAAGAGGAAAACGTGGTTTTTGTTTCTTCTCCGAGGGCACTGACTGAAATATCCATTGCCATCAAGAAAGCCATTGATATGGGTGGGATGGAATCTTTGATACTGGATTCCATATCCGCGATGCTGGTGTATGAGCAATCCCTGAATGTCATGAAATTCGTTCATAAGCAGGTTCTTGCATTAAGGGAGGCTAATCTGATTTGCTACTTGATAATCATGCGGGAAGATGTGAGCGAGGAGCTTATGAAAGACCTTGCGATGTTCGTTGACAAGATTGTAGAGGCGGATTGATGTATCAATTTCATGTTGGGAGGAATGTGGGGAAGATTTCGATGCACAATAATCACAATGGCTTGCATGATTATAATAGCATTGAAGTCGTGTATCTTTTATGATCACTGAAAGAACCGCCTTCGGATGGAATTATATCGAAGATGTCTCAGGTTGAAAAAAATGAAGATATACCTGAAATTGATATTAGGCTTCATATCGGTCCTACTGCTATTGGCCACATTGGCCATGTATTCTATTTCTGTCATGAGGGAGAACACTGTTCAGGCCCTTGGAACCGACTCCGCCTTCTCTGTTAAGGAAACTTTGAACATTATCAACGATAGAATCTTTGAAAACATTGATATCTCGGAGCTGAAAGCGCAGGAAAGCCTTATCCGCCACGCCCTTGAACAATCGAATAGCGATTTCGATGAGTTGGATGATATTGATGCATATATCGATGAGATCGACAGCGAATGGGTTCTGACACCAGAAGGCGAAGAGACTGCGTTCATGAAGCGATTGATCGAAAACAACATTTCTGATAACCTGAGAGATCAATTCGCGGATTTCTGGAACAAGAAACGCAACTATACGGTCTTCGAGGAGGTCTTCATCACGAACAAATATGGGGCGAATGTAGCTCAGACTCAAAGGACCACCGATTATTACCAAGCGGATGAAGAATGGTGGGAAAAAGCCAAAGAGGACGGCATCTATATCAGCAGTGCCGAATTCGGCGAAAGCGTGGGGAAATATTCCATAAGCATAGGAATGAGGATTGATGATGAGAAGGGGGAATTCATAGGCGTGATGAAGGCGGTCATCAACGTCGTGGAAATAATGAAGGAGGCCGAGATTGCGACCGGGCAATATCAGACTTCAATATTCTATGTGACCACAAAAGACGGCAGTCTGGTGTTCTCATCAAAGAGCTTCAAACCCAACGATGATTTGTCCCAGGAAGGTTATTTTAAAAGAGTCCAAAGCGACAACGGGTTCTTCATCGACAGCATAGACGGCAATGAGGAACTGGTGACATATGCCCATTCAGAGGACTTCAGGGGGCATGAGGAGTTGGATTTCGTGCTCATCGTCAGTTACGATACCGATGAGGTGCTTAGGCCGGTCTATATTATGAGAAATAACCTCATCATGATATCAATAGCTTTGATAATATCGGGTATCCTGGTTGCTCTCTTCATCTCCCGTTCAATATCGATGCCCATATCCCATTTGAGAAACGTCGTCACGGAGATTGGAAAGGGAAGACTTAATACAAGAATCATAGTGGAATCGAATGATGAGATAGGTGATCTCGCAACGGCCTTTAGAACGATGACCGAGGACCTGAAAAAATCACGCGACGAGATTAAAAGGCACACGAAGGAACTGGAGAACAAAGTTGACGCAAGAACGAAGGGACTTGGCACGAAGGTCGAGGAGCTGACAGCGACCAAGACCGCTGTCCTGAACATGATGGAGGATATGGACGAGGCTAATAAACAGCTCGTAAAAACCCAGCATGAACTGAAGGATAGCTTAAATGAGTTGAAGGAAATGGATGTGAAGAAGGATCAGTTTATTTCAATCGCAGCGCACGAACTCAAGACACCGCTGACATCCATCCATGGATTCTCGCAGCTGCTCCAAGACAAGAAAGTTGCAGACAACATTGCCGAGAGAGCAAAATACCTGCGCATTATGGATCACGAAACCAGAAGGCTGGCAAAACTTGTGAATGACATACTTGACCTGTCGAGGATAGATCTCGGAACCGTTAAGCTCAATTCAGAGCCTGTTGATGTGAAAGAACTGCTGCAGGGGGATATAAAAGGGGAGATGAAAATGCAGATTGAGAAGAAGGGGCTTAAATCTGAATTTATTGCCGAACCGGGATTGACAACCATCGTAACTGACAAGGAAAAGCTGACAGAAATTCTAATCAACCTCATTACCAATGCCATGAAGTACACCAACAAGGGAAAAATAACGGTGAATGTTTTCAAGAAAGATAAAGATGTGCATTTTGTGGTTAAGGACACGGGAATTGGGATATCGAAAGAGAATTTGGAAAAGGTATTCGAAAGGTTCTATCAGGTGGATTCTTCTTACACAAGAGAATATCGTGGGGTTGGCCTTGGTCTGGCTCTCTGCAAAGAGTTCGTGGCGTTGCTTGGAGGTAAAATCTGGGTCAAGAGCGAACTCGGCAAGGGTAGTGAATTCCATTTTTCACTGCCCATTAAAGGTGCCCCAGCCCAGGATATTAGGAAGGAGGAATTGGGAGCGGAAGTGAATCTTGAATCTCAAAAAGCGAAGAAAATGACAGAAAGCGCGGAAATGCTGAGAGGAAATAGAATCGTCCGATCTACCCAACAATCTTCTTAACCCTCTTCACGAGGTCTTGGTTTTCGAATGGTTTTGTGATGTAATCCAGGACGTTCATCTTTTCCAGGACGCCTTTTCCGGCCTCTGAAAATTTCGCCACTGTGAGGAATGCGACTTTCAAGTCCTTTGTAGCAGGATTTTGCCTGATGCTTTCGCATACTTCCCTTCCGCTCATCCCAGGCATCATCATGTCAAGCAGGATGAGGTCGGGTTTCACCGTTTTCAGTTTCTTCAGGCACTCCTCTCCGCTTATAGATGTAATCACTTCGTACTTTTCGTGTTCAAGGATGGCCCTAACAAGCTCAATCAAGCTTTCCTCATCATCCACAACCATAATTTTTTTGGCCATATTATATCAATGCGATTCAAACATTAAATATATATCTATTATAACTCAACGGCCTAATACTCGATGGACTTATTGTTCGCAGCGCTGTTCAAATCAATTGCCATATCAGCAAACATGACGAGGTCCTTTACTAGCTTTTCGTTTTCCTCGACCGGTATGATGCCGTGTTTCAAGACTAAATACAGGATTTTATTTTCTTGCCTTTCTCCCGACAGCAAATCATGGGTGAACCGCACTATTTTCGATGTTCCCTGATACTCCAGCATCGCGGTTATGGAGTCAAAAACGACCACTCTGCATTTTTTATCCCTTATCGCCTTTGATATCTCAGATCTTATCACCGGCAGGTTTGCCGGTGAATTGATAAAAGTGCAATTTTCGTTTGATTGCATTTCTATGTAATGTGAACTCAAAACATCGAGGAAATGGAATCTTGACAAGTCGATATCCCTATTCTTCATATCGCTATATATGTCCTCATAGGGTCTGCTCAAGCATATGTAACATATGTTATTGGTTTTATCAATAGATTTTACGATCTCCTCAACCCTATCCATGCATACTTCTTCCTCGAGCAGCAGTAGCAGGAACTGGCTATTCTCTATAACCTTAGGCAAATCTGCGGCCCGAAACATAGCTTATATAAGGCCAAGGGGATATAAATTATTTGTTTATACATAAGTATAAAATATATAACTATTTATAACGAATATTAAAACATGGTGCGATTCTGCGACATTAAGATTCACGACACAACCCTAAGAGACGGCGAACAGATGCCCGGCGTTGTTTTCTCACCCAAACAAAAAATCGAATTGGCCACGTTGTTATCTGATTTTGGTGTAAGCTATATAGAGCTGATGCCAGCTGTGTTCTCGGAAGAGATGATGGTGGCAAAGACGCTTGTCGGAATGGGCCTTGCTTCAAAATTGACCGCATCGACAATGCTGAATAAAGACTCGGTGGATCTGGCTCTGGAATGCGGACTTGAGTGCATCACTCTTTTCACCCCTCTTTCCGATATCCAACTCGATACCGTTGGAATAGGGAGGAGTGAAAATCTCAGAAAGAGTCTGGAGCTGGTTGATTATGCATTGTCTCATGGATTGAGGGTGGGATTCGCTGGTGTCGATGTGACCAGGGCCGACATGGAATATGTGTTAAGCTTCATGAACGCATTGCCTCGAAGGATGGAATACTTCATGGTCTGCGATACTTTGGGATGCATGACCCCGATGAAGGCATACGCCTTTTTCAATGAAATCTGCTCAAAAACTCACCTTCCTGTTTGTCTGCATGAACATAACGACTTCGGTTTGGCCACCGCAAATACCCTCATGGGGATTTCTGCCGGGGCGGAAATGTTCTCGGGAACCTTTACAGGGATTGGGGAAAGGGCGGGCAATGCCCCGATAGAAGAGGTCGTCTCTTCGCTGAAGTTCCTTTATGATGTTGACCTGCCAGTCAAATATGAAAGAATGACCGAGATATGCAACATGGTAGAAAAACATTCGGAAGTAAGGCTCCAGGATCATAAACCGATAGTAGGGAGGAACGCCTTTAGGCACGAGTCCGGAATTCATGTGGACGCCCTGTTGAAGGACGCAGATAGCTATGAGATCTTCAATCCGGTTCTTGTTGGACAAAAGAGGACCTTGGCAGTTGGTAAACACTCGGGTGGATGCATAGTAGACTTTCTGGCGGGCAAGAAATACAAAGCCAAGGATAGATATGAGATACTCAAGGAAATTAAAAGCGAATCGCAGCGGATAGGCAGGTCGCTCACGAGAGCTGAGGCCATGAAGATTCTGAGATTTACTGAATCGCAGCATAAGAAAATGGGAGACCTTTATGCATAGGAAAATTCTTTACATAATTTACAAAAGGTTAAGGCCCGCGTTTGGCTTGGCTTTTGGGTTTACACTCATCTACGGATTGTATATCAATAAAATCACGCCCCCCCTTCTATTGGCCGGTCTGGCTTTCATATTCATCGAGACCTTCGGTGGTCTTTACAACGACTACTGGGATTATGAGGAAGATTTGAGAAACAGGCGAAAAGACAAACTTACCACAATGGGTATTCTCAGTAGGGTGCAGGTCAGAAATCTCTCATTCCTATTTCTTGGCATTGGTTTGTCCATCGTGCTCATATTAAATGCAGCACTATTTGTGTTGGGACTTTACTGGGTAACTATTTTTGTGTTATATTGTATCCCCCAAGTGAGACTGAAAGGTCATATAAGGAGCTATCTTTTGGCATCTTCAATATTTTTCTTTTTCCCCTTTGCCCTGGACGTGACGTTAGGAGTTGGTTTTTCCTTTACCACTTTGATATTTGGCTTGCTCTTTTTCTCCCAATTCATGTATATTCTTTGCCAGAAAGACTCGACAGACCCCGAAGACGAAAAAAACATTTTCTTGAGACATGGCTGGATAAAGCCGAGTATCATAATGGCCTTTTTTGCATCTTCAGCATTATTCTTTCTCTTAATGGTGTGCCTTATCAATCCCGTTCTCATTATTGTATGGATTTTCAATCTTTCATTAAAAATGCTTAACGTGAAGAAGATTATCACGAGGAGTATCACAAGGAGAGCCAGATATAGACTCATGCTCTTGGAGTTCTTAACACCATACCTTTATATAGGTGGTTTCTTCTTATGATAGGTACATTTTCGTCTGTTTCTGACTTCTTGAGGCTTAGAATAACGTTGACCATAAGTTTAATATCGTTGTCCGGGTGTTTCATTTTTAACAAACCCTCTTTTAATTCGGTATTTGTTTTTTTGACTTCATTCCTTGTCTTCGCAGGAGGTTATGCCTACAACAACACAAGAGATGTGGAAGAAGATTTAATAAATAGGAAAAATATAAGCCCACTGGCCCCGAAAAGAAAGGGACTCGTTATAGTCACGGTATCATTGATTTCCGGCATATTCTTTTCTCTGTTTCTCTCTACATATTCCATTGTATTAATCGCAACGAGCATCTTGACGCTTGTCGTTTACTCCTTTCTGAAACTGAAGAAATATCTGCTGCTGAAGAATGTATACACGGCTTTTTGTATTGCGTTGAGTTTCTTGATAGGAGCAGCATCCTCTGGCCTTTTCACGCTAGAGATAACGATATATTATTGTTTGGTTGTTTTCTTTCTTTTCATAGGTAGTCTTATATCGGACATGAGAGATTACGAAGGGGATAAAAAGGCTGGTATAAGGACTCTTCCTGTTCATCTTGGTTACGAAAGAACAAGAAACATGGTATGCGCTTTGCTCGTTGTCGGAATCCCCTTGGTCTTGATCTTTTCGAAGTTCATGGTCTTTATACCCGTCATATTAATGACGGTTCTTGCTGTATTAAAAAACAGACCAGGGCTTGCTCATGCGCTAGGTGGGCTTTCCTTTGTATTATTGATGCTAATAGCACTTATTTTTTGATGATGTGGGAGTTAGTTAGAAGAAAACGTTGCTTCTATGTTTTTGAAAGATTCATTGATACTAACGATTCTAAAGCGTTTATCCAAAAGATGTAAATAGCCCTCAATAATCTTAAAAAGGAAATTCCAGCTGTCTTTCTCTGTCTGAAAGCCGTATGGTTGATATTTGATTTTAATCAAAACATTACCATTGGCCTTGATTGCTATTTTTGCAATTCCCCATCCTGTAAAATGTAAAATGTTTTTGAGTAGATTGAGTTTCTCCCACTTTTTGGTTTCTATTTTTATCACTTCTCTGAAATAATTAAAAGAAATAGACGGCACTGTATCCAACAATATTCCTCGGTTGGAAATGATATGGAATAGTGTGTTTTCTATTATGATCAGTGGCTTCTCCCTGAAATACACTCTGTTGTTACTTTTCAACTTTAATATCTTTGATTTGAAAGCATCTTTCAGAGCTAGTCCTCTATAATCTGGCATTGAGTTTAAATAATTGTATTTGTCCTTTCCCTTTGTAACAGGAGGGTCCCAGGGTTCGTCTAACAATTTGTATACATATTTACATCGGGTCTTTGTCTGATTTACTTCTGCTGCTACCATGGGGGCTTCGCAGATTACATTCAAAATACCACAAAACAAACCAGGCATAAATCTATTCTTTCCAATTAACCTTGTTATACATTCGTTTTTCGTTTCCACAACGGCTATATCCTTATCTTTTCTAACATGAAAATCATCCAGCAATCCTATATTGGTCCATATTTTTTTCGCTATAGGTGAAAGTATAGGCATCGGCAGCTTCCTTACTGTATGCGGGAACAGATTTTCAATTATCATATTCATCCATTCAGCACTAATTTCCTCCACTTCCTTCTCGTAGCCCGCTTTTTCGCATTCAAGTATATAATTGGCTAAAATGTCCTCGGAGAATATAACATCCCTCCTGATTTTCGCTTTGAATCTGTTAAGAATACTGCCTGCTCCAACCTTCATTATGCCTCTTCTCAAGGATTCTGATAAACGCATAAAATCACAAATCACTTATATCCATTGTATATGATACAAGTTTATACATTTTAAATGAGAATTTATACTCCGACGTTATATTATTATCAGTTAGGCATGGTCCTGAATGCTGCGATTCGGAACACACCCGATTCTGAGGTATCGCGGTACTTCGGCAAAGTCCCTATTGATGCTATTAATTTCTCCTTGGGTGAACCTATTTTCCCTCCGCCGGACTCTGTCAAGAAATCATTTGCGAAGTCCATAATGGAAGGCTCGGGAAGATATTCATCCGTCCAGGGGCTTCCAGATCTCAGGAAGGCGATTTCCGATAAACTCGAAAGGGAAAATAATGTCATGTCTGATCCCGATGATATACTCATCACGAACGGCGCTAATGAAGCTATAGCAATCGCTATTCTTTCCCTGGTGGATAATGGAGATGAGGTCATAATATGCGAGCCAAGCTTTCCTGCTTTCAAGCCTCTCGTCAAATACTGTCAAGGCGTACCGAAGCCGTTGTTTCTCAAAGAGGAGAACGGGTTTCGTTTGGATTTGGAAGAGCTGAAGGAAGCCGTCAGCGATAAAACCAAGATGATCGTGATCAATACCCCCCATAATCCCACCGGTTCTGTTTTCGATAAGAATACATTGAAATCGATATCCGAAATATGCAATTCTCACATTCTGGTGGACGAAGTCTATGAGAATCTGGTTTACGGCGTGCCTCATTGCTCAATTGCCTCCGTTGCCGGGAACCCGGAAAGAATCATAACAGTTAATTCATTCTCGAAAACATACTGCATGTGCGGCTACAGGCTGGGCTACATGCACGCAACGGACGACTTGATTAAGAGCTTCATGAAACTGAAACTGTACCTGTCGGTTTGCACGAGCATGCCCATCCAGGTCGCGGGGATCGCTGCGCTGAAAGATAAGAATTATCCGAAATTGATTCGAAGGGAGCTTTCGGTCAGAAGGAATATACTATTGGGCGGCCTCAGGGGATTGAAGATTCCATTTGTCGAGCCGGACGGTACCTTCTTCGTATTTCCCAACATATCGGAATGGGGCAATGATATGGAGGTTCATGAAATGTTCCTTAAAGCGGGGGTTCTGGCCATGCCGGGCAGCATCTTTCATCCGGATTGCAGCAAGAACATCAGATTCAGTTTTGTGGCAGATCCACAAGATATAAGGGAGGGCATTATAAGGCTGGAAGGGCTGCTGGCCTAGGCGTTACAGGATCCGATGCTGATATATGCTTACATGATGATCGAATGAGATTCTGAGAAATATCCATCCATACCTATATGATTCTGGTTTCTGTCAGACGTATGTCTTTGTTGTTTATTACCAATTCGTGTGGCAGTTTGGCGTCGAAATTCGTGTATCTCATCTTATGCACGATCAGCGACCTCATGGGCTTCTCCTCGAGTTCGAGAAAAATAAGCTGTATTACACCATCGCACTCGAACGATTCATGGCCACTTGAGTCAAGCTTCTCATCATTGTCGGTTTCGCACAGCAGAAGCGAAGAACCCAGCTTTTTCAGGGAGTCCAAGAGTTCAACCAGATAGGCCCTGTACGATTTGTTGTTTTCGGAGAACATGAGCAGCTTATTTACGTTATCAATGACTATTCTGTCGATTTTCGGATAGCTGGCTATTATATCTATGAATCTCTTCATGCTCACGTTGCTCTGTGCCATGGGAATGTGCTCAATTGCAAGGTTCTCGCCAAGATATTTCTTAACTTCAAGCAGGGACTCCACCGATTCGCAAGCCTTGATCAACTCTTCCTTGCTCTCGTTCAGCGTTATATAGCAGCATTTTTCCTTTTTCTTGGCACCGTCGAGGATGAATTTCATGCCAACCAGCGTCTTCCCTGTTCCCGGGCCTCCGGATAGAAGCATTACGGCATTCTCCGGGAAGCCACCTGAAAGCATCTTGTCCAGTTTCTTCAGACCGGTTGAAACCCTCATTCTATTCCTCCTTGAAAGTCGGCACGCCGAGCCCCGACTTCTTTATCTTGATCAGAAGATATGCATCTTCATCGACCTTGAAAATATTCGAAGGTACTTTCTTTTCAAGCGTGCTGATCTTATATTTTGCCAGCAACTTCTTGGGAAGCATTATCCTGTTGCTGTTGCCAAGTTTCCCGGTCGTCAGGAAATGGATCATGCTATCCTTACCGCAAGGCAGGATTAATATATCCGACATGTTGTGCTTCAGCAATTTGTATTCGGTGCGGTTTATGGTGAGAGTTATGTCAATCCTGTTATCGTGCATATCGATGCTTCGTATATCGGCCATAGTACAATTAACCATTGTAAAACATTTAAACTTTTCGATTTTTTGTTATATTTATTAAATGCCGGGCTCATATATATTAATCGTATGGCCAAGAAACTGGCAAAAAGTGGGGCTAACAAGCCTAGAAAAACCGGAAAGGCCTTGAAATCGGATGCGTCAAAAAGTAAAAAGAAGTGTGTCCCTGAAAAGAAGGCCGAGTATATTAAAACCGGCATATCCGGTTTGGATGGCCTGCTTAGGGATGGATTGCCGGTAAACAGCTCTGTTCTCATCTCAGGCGGCGCTGGTTCCGGAAAAACGCTGCTGTGCCTCCAGATACTATATAATGCGGTCAGGAAGGGGAAGAAGTGCTTCTATATGTCATTCGAGGAGTCGGAGGGGAAACTCAAGAGCCATATGGCCAAATTCGGCTGGGATCTTAAAGGAAAAGAAAAGGACTTTGTCATAAAGAGGTTCAACCTCTTTGACATCACAAGATCTATAGACGCCCTGCTTGCCAAGCAATCCGGAGACTTGCTTATAGACGTCAATCCGGTCCTGCTGCCCGCTGGTTTCAAACCGGACATAATAGTAGTCGATTCCATGACCGCAATAGCATCCGCTTTCAGCGAAAAGCGAGAAACCTACAGATTGTACATCGAGCAGCTTTTCAGATTCTTCGAAGAGCAGGAAGTTAACACGTTCCTCATATCGGAAACCGAGCAGGAGCCAAGGATATTCAGCCCAACCGGGGTTGAAGAGTTCCTTGCCGACGGCGTGATCGTTCTTCACAATATCAGAAGGGGCAACGTGAGGGAAAACGGACTGGAGATATTGAAGATGAGGGGTGCCAAGCACGAGAAGAAAATCGCGGCGATGCAGATAATAGAAAATAAGGGTATAGAAGTATATCCCGATCAGGAAGTGTTCGGGATGAATCAGAAAATGTAGCGAATAAGTCTGCACCCGTTGTTTTCCGGCGCACGGAATCCCATATGGAGCGGGCTCCAACTGCGGCTATCATTCATACAGCCCGTTATCCCCCCATGTAATCAGCTTTTTATTGTACTGAACGATATTATTGTTATGGCAGTTTTGGTAAAGAACGAGATGAACAGGAACGTGAAGACCCTCGGGCCCGAGGACACGGTCAAGCATGCCGCTGAGAAGATGTCAAGGTACTGGATGGGCTCCATCGTGATAGTGGAGGGGAAGAAGGTCGTCGGCATCGTGACCGAGAGGGACATTCTCAGCAAGCTTGTCCTGCACGGGAAGAATCCCAGCTCCATCAAGATAAAGGAAATAATGTCAGGGAACGTCATCACCATCGAGGAGAACAAGACCATCGAGGATGCCGTCAAGCTCATGAAAGCAAACGACATAAAGAAATTGCCCGTCATGAACAAGGGGAACCTTGTGGGCATTATCACCACGACTGACATAATAACGGCGATGGACGAGGAGATCAAGGACGGCGTCAACCTGGAATCATACCGGGACCTAAAGGTTCTCGTCAGGAGGCATTCGATCGACCTGAAGTCGGAGACCGCCAAGAACCAGGTGCTGACTTTCCTGATGTCCAACTCCCTTTTCCCCATGGATTCCATATCAGTCACAAAGGCGGTGACCAGGGCCATCAAGAACATCATATACGTAACCGTCAACAAGCCCTATTTCTCGATAATCGGAACCCTGAAGAAGAAGGGGATAAGGACGGACTCGATGTATTTCATTGACGCCTCCTCGGAGGAGGGGGACGTCTCCAAGGGCGCCAACTACGAGAAGCTCAGCGGCCCTTCGGACATGACAGAGATCATTCTTTCGGTGGACAGGTGCCTGAAAAGCAAGAAGTTCGAAGGCCTGATATTCGATTCGATATCCACTTTGCTGGCGTACCATGACGAGGAGCTTGTGATAAGATTCGCCCACTCGCTGGTCAACAAGCTGAGGAACACCAATGTCAAGGGCATCTTCTTCTGCACGAAGGAGGACATGAAGACCAACCTCATGAAGAACCTGAACATGCTGGCGGATTACAGCGCGGACATCGACAAGAGGGGAGAAATCGTCTGACCCCCTCTGGATTGCATATCTCAGGCGGCATCATCGCTAGCTCTTGACCAGCTTCTTGAACTCTTCGTTCGAGTCCTTCCTGCGCTCGACCTTCAACAGCTCGCTCCTCATCCTCTTGACGAGGACAGCCAGCAGCAGGATCACGGCCAGCAAGGCTGCCACGACCGTGACGAAAAGGGGGTCCTGCGCCACGGCCATCCCGGCAACGCCCGGAGCCGAAAGCAGGCAGGCGCCGTCCGCGCATCCGAAAACGCAAGTCTCGAGTGTGAAGGCAGACCCGTCCTCGCTGCACTCGAACAGGGAATCGCCAGAGCAGTACTTCTCCGAGGGGATGCATCTGGTCTGGGCCAGTATAACGCAATCAGGGCAGTTATCCCTGTCCTCCCCCCTTTCCGGCTCGCAGACGTCGTTCCCGTTGCAGGGGCTAGAGATTTCGATGACAACGGGGACCGGCTCGCCGGACAAGGCGAACGAGGTGTTCAGCCTAGGCGATTCGGAGATGAAATACAGGAAATCCGGGTCCTCTGCGTAAGGCACCGCCTGGAACCTCTTCCATACGCCATCGTAGACGTTGAGCGCGATTGTCGACAACTCCACATTGTTATCGTTTATCCATGTCCTGTTCACCTTCAGCTCTATTATGACATCCTCCGGTTCGGCTTCCAATCCCGGCGTGCTGATGTGGAAATTGTCATAGACCCATTCAAGGTCATTGCCGATCCTGTCTATCCTCACCGTGTATCCATCGTGCTGCCCTCTGAGCCTGAAGGATATCCCGTGCACCGCGATGTCGGGCTGCCTGACCTCCAGCTCGACCAGCCCATCCCGACCATCGGGAGGTTCCATGAAGAAGGTGTATGACTGGGCCAGCGCAACAGGTGCCAGCAACAGGATGGCCAATGTCGCCAGCAAGGCAATCGGCAATGGTTTTACCATAGTTTTATTATTGTTGGGTGGTTTTTTAAGTTTGTTTTTGGCATCAAAGCAGCACCCGCAGGTTCTTGCTCAGGTATGCCTGCAGGGACTTCCTTCCCTGCTCCGACCTCTTCCTGATCTTCACCCTGCCGTTCCTGCCGGCTATTGCCGAGAAGAGGAAATCATCTCCGCTGTATATGTCGAGCGTCTTTCCGCTGAGCCTGGGGTCCATCATCAGATAGAAATTCGCTCCGGTCTCTTCCCAGTCGAAGCGCGTCTCGCCCTTCATGGTCGCTTCCTTGGGCTCGACGGATATCTTCATTCCGAGCTCACGCTCGATCATCTCTATGTTCTTTCCCTTCTTTCCTATCATCTTGGCGATGACGTCGTTCCTGACCTTCACCTCTATCCTGTTCTCCCCGAGGAACTTGATGTCCATCCCCGGGTCCCATTTCCTGAGCTTGGCGTAGATCGATTCCCTGGCAAGCTTCTTCACGCCCGAGACCTTCTCGCCGGCAGCCGCTTCCTGCACCGGGACTATGACGTTCTCCTCGCCGTACGTGTATATCTCGTACTTGAGCTCTTTCGACTCGAAATCCCGGACCTCGACCACCGGCCTAGTGAGGTCGTCGTCGTTCATCCCGGTCGGGCACTTTACTGTCAGGGATACCGAGAACACCTCCTCGATCCTGCCATCCTTGATGTAGATGACCGTATCGATGATATGCGGTATCGTGCCCAGCTCGAGCCTGCCGATGAACCTCTGGATGGCAGACACGGGGCCCGTTGAATGCACCACCCCTATCATGCCGACCCCCGCGAGGCGCATGTCGCCGAAGACCATGAAGTCCTTGGTCTTCCTGACCTCGTCGAATATGGTGTAGTCGGGCCTGACGAGGAGAAGCAGCTCCGCCGTCTTCTCCC
The DNA here is from genome assembly GCA_016934325.1 of Candidatus Aenigmatarchaeota archaeon. Classification (GTDB taxonomy): domain Archaea; phylum Aenigmatarchaeota; class Aenigmatarchaeia; order QMZP01; family JAFGSV01; genus JAFGSV01. The sequence goes on from JAFGSV010000028.1 coordinate 36,720, forward strand.
AATCCCCCTCGAGAGGGGCGTATTCGGTCACTTCGGGCCCGACCTGGAGGTCCCTTGGCTGCTCGAACGTCTTGACGATCTTCTTATGGGACACGAGGTAATCGGCAATGCTCGCGGCGAACGTTGACTTTCCGGATCCCGGTGGTCCCGCGATCAGGACGCCGCTGGAATTCTCGACTATGTTCCTCTCCAGCTGCTTGTGCAGGTTGTAGTCCGAGAGCCTCACCTTCGCTATCGGCCTGACGGCCGTAAGCTCAAGGGCGTCCGAGAAAGGCGGCTTCGTGATCGCTATCCTGTAGTCGCCGAGCTGGATCACCATGGCTCCCTGCTTGCTGATCTCGATGAACGAGTCCTGGTCCGTCCTCGCCTTGGACATGACCTCGTCGATCAATCCCTTTATCTCATCCTCCGTGCATTTGGTATCCCTTATGCACACAAGCTCCACGCTGCCCGGTCTTCCTTTCTTGGCCATGGGCCTGACCCCGGTCTTGAGGTGGACCGACTGCGTGTCGGGTGTGAAGAAGCTTTCCAGCCTGACCCTCTTCAGCTGAGGCTTCGGTATGTGCATCACATCGATGCCCTCCGCCTCGGCAACAAGTGCCTGGACATAATCAGATGTCAGCAGGATTCCCTTCTCGTTCTTCGCGACGTCCCTTATCAGGGCGTCTATCCTGCCTTTCTTGGCTAGCTGAATCTCTTCCATGGTGGGCCTCTCGCCCACGAACTCAATCGTCACTCCATTCTTCTCACCGACTTCCCTGATCTTCTTGATCTCGTCAAGGCCTGAGAAGCCTATGTCTCTGTGCCGCGAGGCCTGCGCCTGCAGCTCATCAATGACGGCCATCGGTATCACTACCATGGCCCCCTTGATCTTTCCTTCGTTTATCAGTCCGGAGACCGTCCCCTTGATCAGGACGCTGGTGTCCGGAACTATCTTTCTAGCGTTCAAATCTTTCGCGCTAATTTCTTTTTCTATCATATTTTTAACTCCTTTATCGTAATCATGAATTCTCATGCATTATCGATCTTTTTTTAATTTTATTTTTTCGATACGCCAATCATACCTTTCTTGCCATTTCGTTGCCATTCCTGAATCTTCTTGATTGTTCGTCGTCCAGCATCCAGCTACGTTAGCACATCGTTTCAACCTGGTTACCCTGCCTAGAAGGAGCAGTGTTTTCCAGTTCTATTCTATATGGATGTCTGCAAAGCTTTAAAAAGCTTTCCCTGTGTATTTGAGCGCGCTGCTGCTATAAATTTTCCGCTTTTATCCCGTCCGAAGACCGGCTTCCGCAAAAAGATTTTGCTGGTAAAAAATTTCAAAAAGATTTTAATACGCTCAACAATAATTCACTATGTCGTTCTTAACCTTTCCGGAAGGGTTTCCCCATATTCCAGGCCTTGCGAAGGTGCTGGATTCGCTTCTCAATATCACATCCGCCAAGAGCGATGAAGCTGATGAGGATCCCGAGCTTAGGTACAAGGTGGAATCCGCCAAGAAGGCCCTGCAGGAAGCGGAGAAGGAGATAGACGAGGAGGTAGATGCCAGGGAAGCCGCCAAGAAGAAGGCCGAGGAAGAGAAGAGGGGAAGGGAGAGGGCCGAAGAGCTCTCCAGGGTGGAGGATAACAGAAGGGCAAAGGAAGAGGCCGATGTCGTGGCTCATGATGAGGTCGAAAGGGAGTACGCCAAGGCCGAAAGGGCCAAGCGCGAAGCGGAGCGTCAAAGGATGGCCAGGGAGGCCGCCATACTGAAAGCCGAGCAAGAGAGGAAGGCCAAGATCGACGCGGAGAAGAAGGCCGAGGAAGAGAAGCTGCTCAAGCGGGACGTCGAACAGAAGATGATGTCCATGGAGAAGATGGAGCGGCTCGAGCAGGCCGAAAGGGTTGCTAGGGTCGAGGCCCTCATGAGGGAAGAGGAAGAGAAGAAGGCCAAGCTGGAAGCCCTCAAGGCTTCGAAGATCGAGGCCGCTAGGAAAGCGAAGGAAGCCGCCATGGCAAGGGTGATGCGCGAGAAGAATGCCAGGGAGGAAGCGGAACGGCAAGCGGAGTCCGAGAGGGAAGCCAGGAGGGCGGCGGAGAGGGAAGCGATCAGGAAGGCCGTCGAGGAGAGGAAGTCCGCCGAGGAGGAGGCGAGGAAGCGCAAGCTCAAGGAGGCCAGGAAGGCCAGGGAAGCCGCGGAGAAGATCGCGAAGGAGGAGATGCTTTCCCGGGAGGAGGCCGAAGCCAGGCTCGAGGAGGAGAAGATGGCCAGGGAGGAGGCCGAGAGGAAGGCCGTTGAGGTTAGGACCCAGAGGGTCATGGCGGAGAAGAAGATCAAGGAAGCCGAGAGGAACCTGGCAAGGCTCGAAGCGAAGAAGATGGAAGAGGAGGCCAGGCTGCTGAAGAGGAAGAAGTTGCTCGTTATAATGGGGAACCGAAGCAAGCTCACGCCAGAAAGCATCAGAAAACTGGTGAAGTCGGCAAGAAAGAGGATCTCCAAGAAACGGTGAATGCGGGAACACTGATAAAATTCTGGTGGCCTTATATACGCAAATGCTTCATCAATTCATTTATAATGTAATGATATATCGAGAGCAGGCTAATAGTTGAAGCCTACTTGGAGGTTAACGGAAGGCTGTGATGCCCATGGAAGATAAGAGGCTGCCAGATGTGCTGAAGAAGCTGGCCAGGGGCCCCCAGATAATCACGCTGAAGGACGCCGCGATCATTTCCGCATTCACCGGCATGTCGCCGGGCGACATCGTCGTGGACGCGGGGTCGGGGTCGGGCTTCCTCGCCATATACATGGGAAACCTGGTGAGGCCTTCGGGAAAGGTGATATCCTATGAAAGGCGCCCGGACTTCGCGAAGCTCGCGCAAGGGAACGTGAATAAGGCCGGCCTTGAAGGCTACGTGACCATCAAGGAGAAGGACATCTACGAGGGGATTGATGAACACGACGTGGATGTCATAACCCTGGACCTGCCGGAGCCTTGGAACGCGGTCGAGCATTCCGTGCGGGCCCTGAAAGACAGGGGCTTCCTGGTGTCTTACGTCCCGACCGTGGAGCAGGTGAGGCGATTCGCCTCGCAATGCGAAAAATCCGGGCTGAAACACGTGAAGACGGTCGAATGCTGCGTGAGGGAGATGGTCCTGCACGAAAGGGGCACCAGGCCCCAGATAAAGGGCATCATGCACACCGGTTACATTACATTCGTCAGGAAGTGATGCCTGTTTCATCCTTCAATTTCTTAACAAGATTTTCCAGGCCCGCTTTCTTTTCCCTGCCGGTCTTCATCTCTTTCATCGTGAATCTGCCGGTCTTCATCTCATCAGGCCCGACGATCAAAACGAAGGGTATCTGCCGCCTGTTTGCATAGTCCAGCTGCTTCCTCAGGTCCCTGCCCATCAGGTCCGTTTCCGCGTCCACGCCGCTTGACCTCAGCTTCTGCGCTATGACGATCGATTCCCCCCTGACCGCCGCATCATCGTTCACCGAAACCACGAACACGCTGGTCTTCGGCTTGACCTCTGCGAACATGTTCTCCGCGCACATGACCTCGAATATCCTCTCTATGCCGAAGGAAATGCCGGTTGCTGGCGTGGGCTTCCCGCCATACATCTCTATGAGGTTGTCGTATCTGCCGCCGCCCGCCACCGATCCGACTTGCCGCTTCGCCTTCGCCGAAACCTCGAAGATCGGCCCGGTGTAGTATTCCAGTCCCCTCACGAGGCTCAGGTCTATCTTTATGCATTTGTCGATCCCGTAGGATTTTGCGATCGTAACTATCTGTTCCAGCCCCCTCGTCCCGTCTTCGGCCGTCCCGATGCCTGCAAGCATCCTCCCTATCCTCGGCAGGGTCTTCTCGGGAGCCCCGCTGACATCGATGAGCTTCATCAGCTTCGTGACCCTGCCTGCATCGATCCCGCTCCTTTTCAATTCGCCTATTATCTCGCTCCTGGGCGCCTTGCCCGTCTTGTCCAGGATCCTGAAGACTTCGGGAGCCTTCTTCCCGGGTATGTTGACGGATTCCACCAGGGCGTTAAGTATCTTCCTGTTGTTGAGCCTGACCTCGAGCTTCCTGAATCCGAGGGCCCTCAAGGCCTCTACTGCGACCGCGATGCATTCCGCATCGGCTTCCATCCCAGCGGTTCCTACGATATCCGAGTCTGCCTGGACGAACTCCCTCATGCGTCCGGCCTGCGGCCTGTCGTACCTCCAGACCTTCGATATCTGGTACCTCTTGAATGGGAGCTGCAGCTGAGGATTGCCGGCTGCGACCCTCGCCAGCGGGACGGTCAGGTCGAACCTGAGCCCGAGCTCCCTGTCCGACTTGTCCTTGAAATAGTAGATCTCGTCCTTGATCCCCTCCCCGCCGCCTCCCTTCTTCGATAAAAGCTCCCAGGACTCGAATGCGGGCGTGTCCATGGGCCGGAATCCGAACGACTCGAAGACCCGCCTGAATGTATCCAGTACATACTGGCGCCTGGACATGTCCTCGGGCATGAAGTCCCTCGTCCCCCTCGGCGGCTGGAATTTCGGCATACCGATCACCTTTATATTTGTTTTTCGGTGTTTAAGTTCTTACGGACATGCTAGCTCAAAGGCAGTCGCGCAATCCGACCACCCTATACACATCTCCGGATTTTATAGGGGTTCCGTCAACCCTATCAAAACCGACCGTAACATCTGGGTATTCCGGCATGGCGCCGGCAATCCCAAAACACTCTGACATGGTTATGTATCTTCTTTCAATCCTGTCGTATCCGACGATTGGGTCATCGGGAGATGCTTCGCGCCTGAAAAGGATATCCTTCCTCATAGTTCACCTCCCTCATCGTTGACAGATGCATCAGGGTCAGGACCGGGGCTCGAACCCGGCTCAGGAACTCCACGGGCCCCTATGCTAGCCGCTGCACCATCCTGACCACTTTCATCGATAACAAGGATAACAAGGTTCTTGTCTAGGCTGAATACCATGTCCACTTCAGAGCCGCTGCCAAGGCCGAAGCTCCTTCGGATATCAATGGGGATCAAAAGCCTTCCCTTGGAATCGAGCTTCGCTTTCCGGGTGAAAATCTCCGCTCTAGAAGCAGGGCTGGGCAAGTCTCCAACACTTCCCCTGCGCGTGAACCGATTCACCCATATTGTTCACCGATTTGTTATATGATTGGTAATATTTTTAAAAGTTCCGTGGGAAATGGGTTCATCGGCCACATTAGGTCTTTTATCTCTATTGAAAGACAAATTGTGATTCCTTCATGATTCCTTTATAAGAGTTTTGAACCACTAAAAAGTAGGGAATATTTAAATAACTTTGCTTTCTTATATTATTTTATTATGTGTGAGCCGTTCCCCAAGGCGGAGGCATTGGCGGATAATGCGTCCTGAACGGTGATGAAAACATTTAAAAATAACTAATATATAATAATCAGTAATCAGTAGCAAATAGAGGTCAATATGATAGGTTCGCAGGAAGTACTGGATGCGTTGAAGAACATAGGCCTTAATCTATATGAAAGGAAGATATACGTTGCGCTTCTGGCAAAGGGGGTCGCGACAGCCGGAGAGGTTTCCGAGATAGCCAAGGTCCCGAGGTCGAGGTCCTATGACGTGCTCGAATCGCTGGCGGACAAGGGCTTCGTGGTTTCGCAGTCATCCAAGCCCATCAAATACGTCGCCCTTTCTCCGAAGGACGCTCTCTCAAGGGCCAAGGACAACCTCAAGATGAAGCACAACGAGACCGTCGAGAGGATGGACAGGCTCATGAAATCGCCGATCGTCAAGGAGCTCGAGTCGATCTACAAGGAAGGCTTCACCATGATCCAGCCCTTCGACATCGCCGGGACGCTCAAGGGCAGGTACTCCATAAACCAGCAGATAAAGATGCTTCTCAAGAAGGCGAACAATTACATCAATGTCATAACCACCGGCGACGGGCTGAGCGAGCTCTATTCCAAGCACTTCAACGTCCTCAAGAAGGCCACGAAGTCGGGCGTCCAGCTGAGGATACTGTCCCCGGTCACTGACTCCAAGCCGGCGGGGGCCTTCGCGGAAATCGGAGAAGTCAGGGGGATGGATAACGCCCTCGGCAGGATATTCACGATCGACGGGGAGCACTTCATGATGGCGCTCACGGACGACAGCAAGGTCCATCACACCCAGGACGTGGCTTTCTGGGCCGGTTCCGGCCACGTCGCCAAGGACGTACTCGAGCCGCTGTTCGAGAACGTGTGGACCGCCAACAAGAAGTGACCTGTCCGAAAAGGCGGATTCATTCTGAAACGTGGTCTATCTTCAAAATATAGTGGCCATATGAATGGCTGATCCGCCTGCGGAACCCAGAACCTAACCGGATGTGACTGAGAAAACGTAGCCCTATGCCGATATCGGCATCCAGCGGGTGACCGGTCCTGCTACCAGTCCTCTTCTTCCTCGCCGTCGATATCCTCTTCATCAATCAAGTCTTCCTGCTCCCAGAATCGCATAAAGACCTCCACGGGCAAAATAATAATTAGATAATGTAATAACATTTAAATGCTTTACTGGTATAACGCGGTCCCATGGCTCCGGGACTGCCGCGGAGCGGACATGCGGCTGCGCTGCCCCAATCCCATCAAAGGCGCTCAAGCCTCTTTCACCAGTATCCTGTTCCCGATCTTCCAGTAACCGACTTCCTGGCCGGACTGCAGCTTTCCCTTGAACTCGGCCGGGATGCTTGCGTCGAAGGTGCTGTAGTCCTCGAGGTTCATGAGCTGCACGAAGTCCCCGCTCACCGAAATTACCTGGGCCTTGTTCTTCTCTATTATGGGAACCGTGACGCCAGCGTCCGCCGGCTTGAGCAGGGACCTTTTCCTGCCGTCGAACAGGCCCAGGGCATCGACCCTCGCCTTTGTCGAGCCGTGCTTCCCGGGCTTGGAGAGCGTTATCTTCAGAACCTTGCACGGCTCGTCGTCTATCATCACGTAATGGCCTGGCCTGAGGCTCTTTATGCTGCTGTTTTTTGTGGCCATAACTCTTATTGTGGATGCCAGTTAATAAGATTTTTTCTTTTCCGGGTGGTTTCAGGTTTGTGCGCGGGAGCACATTGAAGCGCCCTGAGCCCGACTTCCTAATCACAAATATAAAACAACAAGTTATTGATATCCTATGAAGGTGGCAAAATGATAGTTAAATCTATAAAGAAGGACGAATGGGCCGTGGTCCTTGACTTCCTGGCCAGGGGCCATTATGGCATGCAGAGGTCCGAGCCCATGGCGCAGGTGATAGGGGAGAGGTACTTCTCCCTGCTGGAGGTGATCACCAGGGAGGACCTCACGCTGAAGCCCGAGGACAGGGTCTACATAGGGGACGGCAAGAGGAAGGACGTTAAGTATATCAGGAAGAGGATCGAGTATGGGGAGCTCACCGTCGCGGCGAAGGAGGAGCTCACCGATATAATCGAGAAAGTCGTCATGAAGAACCCCAAGATGTTCCTTGAATTCTTCAACAGGTCTGGGCCCGTCACCACCAGGCTGCACCAGCTCGAGCTGCTCCCGGGGATCGGGAAGAGGCACCTTTGGGCCATCATAACCGAGCGCAAGAGGGAGCCTTTCGACTCGTTCCAGGACCTGAAGAAGAGGGTGGCCCTGCTTCCGGATCCCGAGAAGCTCATCGTCAGGAGGGTTCTGAGCGAGCTCGAGAACAAGGACAGGTACAGGATCTTCGTCCCGAGATGGGAGAAGAAGGAGAAGTGAACCTATGATCGTGAAGGACATCATGCAGACGGACATCGAGAAGGTGGACGCAAGCGTGAACGTGAAGGAAGCCGCCAGGAGAATGTCGGCGAAGAAGATAGGCTGCCTGCTGGTCGTCGAGGACCACAAGCTCCTGGGCATCGTCACCGAGGACGACATCATAAAGAAGGTGGTCGTCGAGGGGAAGACCCCGCACAGCATCACCGTGGCGGAAATCATGGAAAGGGAGGTCGTCCGCATCTCGCCAGATGAGACGATAGAGACGGCGGCGGAGATCATGACCCAGAAGAAGATAAAGAAGCTGCCTGTCGTCGGCGGCAAGAAGCTCCTCGGGATCATAACGGCAACCGACATGGTGGCTGCCGAGCCCAGGATGATGGAGCATCTCGGGGAGCTGCTGCTGTTCGCAAAGAAGCCCCAGAGGATAGCGGGTTAGCCCTGCCATCATTATATCATCGCTTGGTGTCGGTTATCGTTGTTATTTGATTTTAATTACTGACGAGTTGTTATCGATAGGTTTTTAAAGATTCGCGGGCTTAATTCAGAATGTAGTTAATGGGGGATTAGATATAATGGTAATGCTGGCTGCTCCAATGGTTGGCAGGAACAGGGACCTGATAAGAACGATGGATACGCTTTTCCGGGACACTCCCGCAAGCGTTAGCGGGGATATAAGTGAGGAAAGGCGGGCTTCTCTTGAAAACCAGCTTAGGAGCGCTGCGGCATACGCCAAATATTCCATGGAGGAAAGAGGGCTCTATCCAGTAGGACCCCAAACCGAAAGCATGAGAGTCCTGCCGATTGAGCCTGATGAAAGAGGTCTAGAAGAAGGCCATACGAATGGCGGCAGGATAGTCATCAACTCTTACCGGATACCCGGCACGAGATATTATCGCCAGCTTCAGAAGTGGATTGGCAAGAGGGATGGAGCATTCGGTCGGTACCTGAAAGAAAAGTTAGGAACCCCTGAAAAGGCGGATGAGTCTTTGGGATATGCCGTCTACCACGAGGCAAACCACAACGAGACACAGCTCAGGCCGATGAGAACGAAGGATGGCAGAGTGCTGAAGCCCTTCGTAGAGAGACTCTTCAATGGGCTGAAAAGATATTATGTGAAGCGGTTGAAGAAGAACGACAAATGGATTTCGGACTTCCTTGCATATCTGAGCTTCAGGCCTTTGGCAGAAGGGATGAACGAGGTATTCACCGAGAACGCATACAATGGAAGGACGGCTGCAGAGATATCAAGGGTTAGGGGCAAAATGCCGGACACTTACAGCTGGTATGCAAAGGGCTCCGCGGATTTCTGCGCAAGACATAAACTTGATCCGGGGGAAGAGGGCGCTCACTTCTATGGAAGGGAAGACCTTTTACGAGACTATGTCGATGAGCATCCGGCCAGAATAAGAATTCCGAAATCTTACCTTAAAAAAGCTGCATGAATGCCGCTTCTCGGTTCTAAAAACGGTAAATGCCTATTCGCTTTCATTCACGGGATCGATAAACAACAGCATTGACAGCATCGGGCTTCGAATATTTATAAGGAAGGCAGGGGCAATAATATAGTATGCATAAACAAAAGGGTATAACTCCAATAATAGCCATACTAGTGATCCTGCTGATAACCATAGCGATAACGGGATCCGCCTGGATCTACATATCCACCTACTACAGCGGCATGACCAGCGAAGCGATAGAGATCACGAGCGTTGACTGCACAGGCAGCGGGGCAACCATATACATCCACAACATCGGGACAGACACGATATCGACCAACAACATCGCTATATCGCGGGAGGTCGTGACTGGCGATTGTGTGAATTCCAGCGGTGGCGTAACGACCGCGTTGGCTGCGTCATGGGGGGGAGCCACTGAGGTCAGTCCCGGGGGGACTCTGATTTTCAAGGACACGAACTGCGTCAGGTCCGTCAATGCCAGCGTTGCCAGTTACACTGTCATCTCAGGCGGCAGGGTTCAGAAGTTGCAGATAAGCTGCTGAGCTAGTATTGACTTTACAATATTTGTTATTGGACTTATATTTCAGTGATGGGGGAACTTGGTAGGCTATAGGCTTGTTGAGTTCCTTTCATCGGATTCTACTGGTCTCAAGCTAATATTTTTGTTACCCTAATATAATAATATGCTAATCAGAAAAAAATCGCTGAAGATCCAGGAAAGGCTCGGGATGAACATAGGGGTCGCATATGGCGTTTCCACCATACCGGTGGCCAAGACCATCGGCCAGACCCTGGATGTCCTGAGGGAGCTTTACAAGATAGGCTTCAAGGCTCTCGTGCTTCCCAGGGAGCTGTTCGCGGGCATAAAGAACATGACGGAGCTCTACAAGGACTATTACGGCGACCTGCTCAGGCTTAAGAACATAGCAAAGAAGTTCAACATCGAGCTCTCGCTCCATCTCTCGAATCTGACTGACCTGCCCGACGAGAAGCTCAGGCTCTTCTCGACGATCGCCTCCGTCATGGACTGCAGGATACTGACGATCCACCCCACATTCTACCCGAGGATGCCCCAGGACCAGGCAAGCAGGCTCGTCGTATACAAGATCAACGAGATCGTGAACGAGCTGAGGGTCAAGGCGAACATAGGCATAGAGACCACGGGCAGGATCGGCGAGCTGGGATCGATCGAGGACGTCATAGACATATGCAAGAGGACCAAGAACACGGAGCCCGTGATAAACTGGGCGCACGTGCACGCCAGGGGAGCAGGCTGCCTGAACAGCCAGGAGGATTTCAAGAAGGTGATCGAGCAGGTCAAGTTTGGCGTCGGGCAGCAGTGGCTGAGGAGCGCTTTCTTCTTCTTCTCCGGCATAAAATACGGGCCATCCGGGGAGATAGGCCATACGTCGTTCCTGCAATCAGACCTGAAGCTCGATCATCTCATCAGGAGCGTGCTGGCCTTCGGCATGCGGGGGACCCTCATATTCGAGGAAGCGGCCAGGGAGAGGAACGTCGTCTCGATTCTAGACCAGCTGGGTGACATGGTCAGATGATCGTCACCATTTCCGGCTTGCCGGGCTCCGGGAAGAGCACAGTGGGGAAGCTGCTGGCGAAGAGGCTGGGCTACAGATTCCGCTCGGTGGGCGACCTGAGAGGGGAATGGGCGGTCGGCATGGGCATCACCATCGACGAGCTCAACAAGCTTGGGGAGAGGGAGGATTGGACGGACAGGAAGGCGGACGAACACCAGAAGGGGCTAGGGGAGCGCGAGGATGACTTCGTCATTGACGGGCGCCTTTCGTTCCATTTCATACCCAGGTCTTTCAAGGTCTTCCTGGACGTGAAGACGCAAGAGGCGGCAAGGAGGATCCTGCAAGACGACAGGCCCGACGAGCCTGCAGGCACCGCTGAGGGCATTGGGAAGTCGCTTGAGCGAAGGGTGAGAAGCGATGACAAGAGGTACAGGAAGCTGTATGGCATCGATTTCAGGGACAGGCGCCATTTCGACCTGGTGATAGACACCACGGACCTGACGCCGCAGCAGGTCACGGATGAGATACTGAAGGCCGTCAAGGGGAAGCAGCGGGAGAAGGCATCGAAACAATAAATATCGACACGGGCAAATAATATTCAGGTGTTTTATTTTGGAAAGGATCAAGTCTGGCGTTCCGGGATTCGACGGGCTCGTGGACGGCGGATTGCCCAAGGGATTCATAGTGCTTGTTTCGGGCGCTCCGGGGACAGGGAAGACCATATTCGGCCTGCATTTCCTGTTAGAGGGCATAAGGAACGGGGAGCGGTGCGTCTACATAACGTATTCGCAATCGCCAAAGGACATCAGGGACCAGGGCGCCGTCCTTGGATGGGACCTCAGCACGCTGGAATTCGTCGAGCTGAGACCGGAGGAGTTCGAGGAATCGCTTGCCGGCAAGCGGTACGACAGGATAGTCCTCGATTCGCTCTCATCCGTGGCCGTCATGACGAGGGATTCCCTGGGACGCTTCATAAGCAAGGTCAAGGAAATCGGGTGCACGGCCTTGCTGATTTCCGAGCTGCCGAAGGAGACGCAGTGGCTGAGCAGGGACACCATCTCGGAGTTCCTGTGCGACGGGGTCATCGTTCTGAAGTCCGTCGAGGCTGCCGGCGACGTCAAGAACATGCTCAAGGTCGAGAAGATGAGGTCGACCAAGATAGACCATAAATCCTTCATCTACAACCTGACCGGAAAAGGTTTCGAGCTCAAGACTTACAAGGTCAGCTGAGCCAGAAAAAGCTTGTCACTCAGGCCTCATCCTTGACTTGAGTATCTTCCCGGCTTCCCTGATGAACTTCCTGACATACTCCCTCTGCAGCAGTATGTGCTGCTTGGGCAGCTCCAGGATCTTGCCTTCCCTCGACACCTTCCGCAGCTTCTTCAGCTCCTGATAGACGCCAAGGAAATCCTCCGGTATCATGCCCGTCTTGATGAGTTCCTCCTCGAAGGCGCGCTCGAGGTCCGACATCTCCGATTTGGGAGGGGCCTTGTTTATTGCCTTGAGAAGTGTGAGCGTTGTCTCCCTCATGATCGTGTAGGACTTCTCTATTATGTTCTCCCTCTTCATTATCTCTATCTTCACTATCAGCTGCTGCATCCTCTTGACGAACTGCTTCGTCTTCCTGATCCAGCTGTCCAGCTCTATGCCCGACATGCTCTGCTTCTTCTTGTGCTCCACGTCCTTCCTGACCTTCACGATCTCCAGCAGCCAGTCGGCGTATTTCGGCTCCAGCAGCTTCATCTTGCATACCGTCTTCCTGATGGCCTCGGGGGCGTCGCTCGGCCTGGGCGGGTTCTCTCCCAGGAACATGAGCACCGCCTGGGCCGACTCCAGCATGGCGTAGTAGCAGTCCTCGACGACCATGTATATCTTGGCGTTCTCGACCCTCTTGATCCTCTTGGGGCCCCTCTCTATGTACTTCTCGACGGCTTCCTTGCTTGGCTTTATCTCGCCCATCTGGAGAAGCCTCTTGATAGGAAGGAATATGTCCTTGTCATAGACGGGGACTCCCTCCCTGATGAAGTTGAAGACTATGGGATGGCCCAGCCTGACCATGTTCCAGAACTCGGTGAGCAGATAGGGCTGCTGGACTGACAGCTGGCTGTGTATGTCCTTGGCGATCTTGACGAGCTCCCCATCGATCCTGTCCTTGATCATGGGCGTCATCTTCTGCCTCGTGTCGTCGAGGATGACGAACACGTCGATGTCCGATTTGCCCTTCCACTCCTCCCTGGCGGTGGAGCCGAACAGGACGACGGACCTGACGATCGGGCCGTACTTCTTCAGGACCTGCTTGGTGAACTTCTTGAGGATCTCGATCCTCTCTTTCTTGTCCTTGACCTCGACTATCTTGTCCTCCTGCTGCTCTTCGGCGGATTGCGCCATTCCCGGAACCTCCTTTAGGGGCGCGGGGGCTTTTCTTCTCTTGGGCTTATTTTTTGCAGCCATTTCCAATAATTGATTATCAATTATAAAAATCAAACCCAAAGAAGTATGCCGATGGCCGGGACAGGGAATTGCCTTGGGGATTACCTGACTTCCTCTTTCTTGAATATCTCCTTCTTGCCCTTCCTCACGGCGGCCGTGGAGAGCAGGCCCCACTCCTCCTCGGGGACCTCGAACAGGTCCTTCAGGACGTCGAACCTGTGGTCCATCATTATCTGCTCCTGCCTCTTGACGTCGAACGCCGTCTTCTCCAGGCCGTAGAAATCCAGCGGGAGCTTGTCAGGGGGTACGTTCTTGTCAAGGTACTTAGCCATTATCTTCAGGGCATCGACGGACTGCCTGAACGGGTCGTCGCCGCCTCCCCTCTCGAATATCAGGTACACTGTGTGGCCCGGGGACTTGCCGGCCCCCGCGGTCCTCAGTATCCAAAGCAGCTCGTAGACCTCCGTCTGGCCGAGCTCGACGGGATAATGGGAATGGAGAGGTGTGGGGTAGGTGCAATGGACGGAGAGGACCATGGATCCGAAATCGGGGAAGTCCTTCGCCATCTTCTTCCCCTCCACCCAGGGGTCGTATCCCTGCGTGGCCAGGTGCTCGTTGTCTATGGTCAACCACAGGCGATTCGTCTTGAGCACCTTCCGGGTTGTCCTTACAGCCGAATATATCTGCCTGGGATGGGTGAGCATGTACCTGCCAGCGTACTTAGGGTCCCTGGCGTCCGGTATCTCTATCGTCACCTGAAGCTTCCTGGCAATCTCCTGCCTGTCCGGGTCCCCCTTCAGCTCGACAGGTATGAGCTTGTTGTCGATCCATTCGAGCAGGGCCTTGATGTGCCCCTCGAGGAACTTGGCTCCGACCACGGCGTAGAAGAACTGCTTGAACTCCATGTCGTTCTCCTTCTCGGCCTTGTTCCAGGACCTTATCAGCCAACCGTTGTCTGAGTAGTCTATCTTGTACCTCGCCAGGACGTCCTTGTAGACATCGGCCATGGCCATCCACTGCGGATCCTTCGTGAAGAATAGGTGGTGAGCGGCGATCTTGTACGCGTCGACCAGCCTGCCGTATGTATCAATCCGCCATCTCCTGTCCTCGTACTTCTTCTCGGCGAGCTTCTTCCTGACGGCATCGTCCATGAGCTGCCTCCTCTCCTGCGATTCCCTGCGTCCCGATTCCTCGGCCACCTCGATGGATATTCTCTCTATCTCCTTCTTCAGCCATTTCTCGAGCCTTATCGCATTCTGCCTGGCCTCTTCCGTCCTCTTCCTGGCGTATTCCTTCTGCGCTTCCTCCACCTTATCCCTGCCGGGCCTCGCCCTCCTCTCTATCTCGGTCTGGTCCCATATCCTCCACTTGGCGTGGGCCCTCGACTGGGCGTCGTAGAACTCCTCCTCGCTCAGGATGAACTGCTCGTAGGTGATGTCCCCCAGCTTCCTCATGTTCTCTACGAACCAGTTCCTGAGCCTCGTGTTCTCGTAAAGCACCTCGCTGACGAACCTGCCTGCGTGGTCGCACATGGTGATGGTCAGCTTGGTGCCCGTGTAGGTCAGCAGCTCGACCCAGAAGTGCAGGCATGCGTGGAAAAGGACGTACTTGCATCCCGCGTTGACAGCGGACCGGACGGACTTCTCCATATGGTCCTGGGCGTCCCTCCAGTCCGTCCTCTCGGGCATGGTCATCGGGACCGTCAGGCTGCCGTGGAAGAACAGGTCCAGTCCCTGGTTCCTGGATATGTTCCTGAGCTCTATGCCCTCGGTGTAGCTTATCTCGTGGGGGGTGTCCCCCGATATCTCCATGACGTCGGCCCCTCTCGTCAGCGCGTACCCGATCTTCTTCACTGTGCTCGCCAGGCTGACATCGTGCGCAATGTAGTACAATCCTGTTGTGACTCCGACCTTGAAGGGCATGTGAGCTCCTCCTTTCACGGCGGCTCGACGCCAGAAAGCTTTCCGAACTGCATCTTAATGAATTTTATGAATGGGTCCGTCATGGCCGAGCCCATGTACCTGCCGTACATCTTGCTCAGCCTCTCATTCCGAACGGTCTCGTACGGGCCGATCCTCATGAAGTACTTCAGGAAGACCCTGCCCTTTGGGACGAAATCGAGCCACCAGTCGTCGAACCTCTTGCCGAAGTTATGCCTCTTGGTCCTCCACTTCTTGACGAAGCGCCTGGTCCCAGCGAATCGCTTCTTCTCCTCCGGCTCCATGTTGTACCTCTTCTCGACCTCCCTCCGCAGCTTGTCCTCGACCTCGCGGACCCCTATGAGCTCCTTCACGTACTTGTTCATCCACCTGTGCTTGGCCTCAATCTCGAGCAGCGCCACCAGCACGACGTTCTGCGACACTATGTATGGTGTTATCATGCAGTTCCAGTCGTCTATCTCCTCC
This sequence comes from Candidatus Aenigmatarchaeota archaeon, assembly GCA_016934325.1. Classification (GTDB taxonomy): domain Archaea; phylum Aenigmatarchaeota; class Aenigmatarchaeia; order QMZP01; family JAFGSV01; genus JAFGSV01. Next base: position 52,263 of record JAFGSV010000028.1, read on the forward strand.
TTGCCCCCCTCGACCTTGAACAGCGGGCTCTCGATGAGCAGGTGATAGAAGCAGTAGTAGTATCTGTTTGGGTTGAGCCTCGGCTGGGACTCATAGAAGTTAGGCGTGTTCCATTTGGGGAGCTCCTCATCCAGGATGATCACGTCGTCGTCCGTGAGGTTCTCCTTCTCCTTCAGCTCCTTGCCCTCCTTCTTTGTCTTGACGATGCGTATCTCGTATCTCTTCTCGATCTCCTTGGCGTGGCGCCTGACGAAGCTGTCCCATGGCTTTATCTCTCCCACCACGAATCCTGGCTTCCCCACCTCCTCGGCGGTGAACATCTTCCACATGAATACCCTGACGCCGTAGAATGAGTTGGGCTTAAGCCACGGCATGACTCCCATCGTGAGAACCTTCGAGGGATCCGACTCCGTGCTCTCCCTCATCATCTTCAGGTTGACGATGTACGGCTTCAGCCATTCCCTGTACTCGTCCACTGACTTCCTCCTGGCATCCACCAGCGTCTTGACCCTCGCGTACCTGTCCCTGATGTCGGGGAAGAATATCTTCTCCCACTCTTCAAAGACCTTGTTCTTGGTCTTCAGGACCGTCGCCTCGGCCTCCGAGATCTCCAGCTTCTTCCTGATCTTCTTCGGGTCGTCCCGGTCCTCCTTCTCTATCGTCGAAAGGCGCAGGAAGTCCGTTATTATCGTGGGCCAGCGCTTGGTCATGCTTATCATGGAGTAGCCCTCGCCGGTATGGGCGTCCACCCTGTCCACGAACAGGGCCCTGAGGACGTGCTCGTCCTTCTTGCCTTCCTTGAAGTAGTCGAGGATCTCCCTGTACTTCCTCTCGTCGTGCTTCAGCAGCTCGTAATCGGCGACAGCCTGCGCGGCCGAAGCCAGCCCGGCCTTCACCTGGCCCTCCAGCTCCTTCTTCTTCGCTATGATGCGCCCGTACATCTCCGGGTGGGAGGGGGAAACCGCGATGCTCTCCTCTATCTTTTCGAAGTTGTAATGGTACTTGGGCATCGTGTAGGCCATTATGGCGTAGATGAGGTTCCCGTGCCCGAAGGGGGTGGTGGCGTTTATCATCACTGACTGGTCTGGGGGCTGCTCGCAGATCGCCTCCCCTCCGTTAACTATGCCCTTACCTATCTTGCTCCACTTCTCCAGCCATTCCGTGAAAAGCAGCTTAGGCTCAGACGTGCTGCTGAGCGTCTTGACCTCGACCTCGGTTTCGCCTGCCATAGTTTCGCCAGCCATAATAAACTATTGACAGCAACAAATAAAATGTTTTGGCACGGGTCAGAAGAATATTAGCGCGGCCCCCACCACGAGAGCGATTAGTCCCATGACCACGCCGCCTATGGCCAGGCTCTCTTCCTGGTGAGTCGAGGAGCTCGGGAAGAAGAAGACGCAGAAGACCCCGAACAATAAAAGCAATACGCCGCCGCCCAGGCCCCAAAGACCAAACATATTTAATATTTGATATGCTATTAATAAAAATAGGGGTGTGATGTGCCGTGCCCGTGCTCGCCAGGATGAAGATGATGATCGAGGAGGAGCTCTATCCTCCCAAGGGCACCGCCAAGGGCTCCCCGAGATCCATACTGACATACATCGGCCCCGACCCGGGCAAGCTGTACCCGAAGACGAGGGAGTTCGCCAAGGCCGTGTTCAACGCGACCGACGCGGACATCCACGAGGAGATATACGACTGGGGCAAGGGGGAGAAGGAGAAGTACAGGGTCAGATTCTACCTGCTCAGGGACCTCGACAAGTTCACCTACTACTTCATAAGGTTCGATGTCAAGGGAGAGGGGACGGAGAAGTCGGGAAAGGGCTCCGTCACGATCAGGCCCCTGCTCAGGACAGAATACCCCCAGGACACGCTTTGGCAGAGGACCATATTCTACGAGATGATCAGGGTGTTCTGGCACAGGTTATTCTACCACAACAGGAGAAGGGAGTACATCTGGGAGGGCAGGAACCTGCTGTCTATGCTGCAGTCCCAGCTCAGGGACTACTTCAAGGAGATAAGGGAAGAGCATGGGTAAGCTTGTTGTCACCGACGAGTGCCTAGTCCCAAGAAGGCTCTCGTGGCTGCACTACAGGGGCCCCGACCCGATAGGCTTCATGAAGGACTTCAAGAAGACACTCAGGTTCATATTCGAGGTCTCGACCACGAGGTGCAGGGAGAAGAAGCTGCTGTGGGATTACACAGGGGACCCCATAAGGTTCTACAACGAATGGTGGCTCCATAAGGAGCTGAGCAGGTTCTCTGAGATGAAGGTTTCTTTCAGGATACTGGGCTACGTCTCGAAGGGCAAGAAGGACGGCAACTTCAGCCTGGAGATGTACGGGGAGGTCAATCACACTTTCTCCCCTAGCAACTGGTTCACCAAGTACGTCTGGCTCATCTACAACTACATCTTCTACAACAAGCTCAGGGACAGGTACTCCCTGATGTGCAGGGATTACATAAACAACTACATGAACTGGGTCAAGGAGCACTACAACCTCAAGACCGTCGTCACCGCAGAGGACAGGAGGGATTCCTTCAAGGAAGAGGTCGAGAAAGAGGCTCCCCCCGTAGACGAATCCGAATGAAGCCTTGCCGGTAATAAAACATTGTTTTCAGTTACCAGCAGCTCTGAGCACTTCAGCATGGGGGGCGTCCGTAATCAATCCCGTGGGGGAAAGGTGCGTCCTGCTGGCCGCGTGCCAGCTATCCCTGAGAATCATCATGACGTCTTCCATCCTCCTGGGCGGCTTCCTCAGCGCCCTGAAGACCCTGGGCAGGTCGTAATAGAAAGGGACGCATGCCTCGCCAATGCATGTTTCCAGCTCCTTCGTCCGCCCGTAACCCCGCGACCGCAGGTCGTCCAGCATCTTCAAGCAGAAATCCCTGTCATGCATGGGACCAAGCCAGATCGGTCCGATGATGCTCAATCCCTTTCCGCAATGGGGACATTCCGGCATTATGCGTGCTGCCCTGAACAGGCACGACCCGCAATATGAAACGAATCCGATTTTCTTGAACTGCGAGGACAGCCCGCTCTTGCTCCGCCTGGCGGCCCCGATAACCCTGAAGTAATGGTTGGAATGCGAGTAGAGGGGCATGAAGGAGATGTCATGCCTCGCCAGCTCGATCATTATCGCCGTAGTCAGGACCCTTATGCCGGTCTCCTTGAAGAAGTCCGTCTTCACCGCCCTGATGCCGTACCTCGTGAAGCATGTGCCGGGGAAAGCGCCGCAAAGGGCTCCAGTGTCGGTGGCCGTGCAGGCCAGCATCGACCTGGGCTTGAGCGCATGCCCCGCGTTGAAGATGAAGCTGACGGGGGACCCGAACGGGTCGATGTCTATGTAGTCGAAGCGCCTTGGGTTCTCGAGGAAGAGTATATTGGCGTTCCTGCTCGTCGCCTCGATCCTGATCGACTTCGCAATAGCGTTCCCGCCCATGTTCTTCTTGATCAGGCCGTATGCCCTTGGATTCGCGTCATTGACCGCGATGCCGCTTATCCCCGGTACCTCCAAGGCTATCCTGGCGCTGCGCACGCCCGTCCCGGCCAGGGGGTCGCATACCGATAGATCATGCCCGGCCGAGCGCTGGAAGGCCCTCAGGGCGGACATAGTCAGGTCCCTCTGGTATCCCATCTCAGGGTTGTAGAAGGCCACCGCCTTCCTTGTCAGGGACCGATCCGGAACGAGGAACGTGGCCTCGCCTTCCTTGATCTCCTTCATGTCAATCACTTCACCCGAAGCTTAAAGAAGAAAATACCGCGAAGCATTACAGAATTGTCCTATTCCAATATCTCGATGTCCTTCCCGAGGACCTCGCTGGGCAGGCCCTTGCCGAACCTCGCCCTCAGGACGCCGTTCTTGCCGTGCGGGGATGCTATCTTGCCCTGGATCTCCTTGCCAGATTTCGATCTCCAGACGACCTTCCTGCCCACGAAGCCCGCCGCGGTGGACCTGCTCGCGACATCCTTGATCGATAGCAGCAGCTGGTTCGTCTGCTGGACGTGCCTTCCCCTCCGGTAGCTCAAAACCCTGGCTTTCATGCATTACCACCCCGAGGTAAACCCTGAGTAACAATAATTGCCAGGATTGTTTTTAAATGTTTGCGTTAAATAAGGATCATGAGCGTAAATGGCACGCCCGGGGTAATGCTTATCAGCAAATCGGGCTGGGATGGTGAAAGATTCAATTACCTATTTCGACCCACATCTCCCGAAATAGCCGAGAACATACATGGCGGTGTCAATATGACATATAGCCATACCCTGCAGAGAGCCGGAGAAGCGAAAGCCGCCGGATACGGTATAGTATTCGAAGCCAGTGCATTACCCGAGCCGTGGAAACCCGTTGGCTTTTTTAAAGAACGTAAATTCAGAAAGGACCTCAAGCTTTCTGTCGGGACTGATTGAAAACTTGAACTGGCGATTTTTTAATAGAAGCCGGCAATTATTCATATGCTTAACGAGATGCTGATAGTCATAATCACTACGATGCTTCCTATCGCGGAGCTGAGGGGCGGAATCCCCCTCGGCCTGGCCCTCGGCCTCCCGGCCTCGATCGTCATCCCACTGGCCTTCACCGTGAACTGCCTCATATTCTTCCCCATATACTTTGGCATGGACCTCTTCTACGAGCGGTTCTTCGAGAGGTACGGGTGGGCCAGGAGGCTTGTGGAGAAGCTTCACAAGAAGGCCCCTCGCGTCGAGGAGTACGGAGTAGTTGCCCTGATTCTTTTCGTTGGCATCCCCCTTCCGGTGACGGGCGCATGGACCGGGACCGGCATCGCCTGGCTGCTCGGGCTCGACTGGAAGATGAGCTTCCTGGCCGTTTGCCTGGGAGTCCTCATGGCTACGGCAATAGTGAGCCTTGTGGTGTTCGGTTTCCTCGGTTTTCTGACGCAATTATCATGAAAGAGAATCCGATTCTCAGATTCGATGATCAGAATCAATATCTCAATATCTTGACATCGTCCGTCCTCAGGTCGAAAACCCTCGACGCCAGGCCGCCGATCCTGCCCGCGTCGATTACCCAGTCGGTGATTCCCTTTATCTTCTCCGGGATGTCCCTGACGCTGCCGGCGTGCTCCTCACCGCTGACGTTGACCGACGTGGTCACGAATGGGATGCCCGCTTGCTCGACCAGCCCGGAAACGGGATGGCTGGGAATCCTCACTCCCATCGACTTCTCCCCTGATACCACGGCCTTCGGAGCGCTGGGCCCTGCCTTCACGATGATCGTGTAGGGGCCCGGCAAGATGCTGTCCGCCAGCTTCTTGTTCGCTGCCGATAAGGATGCGTTCTTCCATATCCATCCCTTCCCGGGGGCTATGACCGAGAACCGCTTGCCTGACTCCCTTCCCTTCGCCTCCGCGATCCTGCTGACGGATTCAGCTCGCTCGGCGTTGCATCCGATGCCGTAGATCGTGTCGGTGGGATAGATGAATATCATGCCATTCCTCATCGCATCGATGGCTTCCCGCCTGACCGGCGGCTTGCCCAGGACTTCCGACAGCTTGACCACCCTCATCTTCATTCCTCCCTCAGGGACTGCTTGACCTCGTTCGCATGCAAGTGGGCGAGCCTCGACGGCTCGGGGAGCCTGTGACCAGCCAGGCATCTCCGGGTTATCACGAGGCTCGATTCGATAGAGACTTTATTCCCGGGTGAAATATAAATGGGATTGCATCCCCGCCTGGTTAGCAGCACCCAGCCGATCTGCCTGCCGCCGGCTGTAAGCCTGGACGCCCTGCCGACCGCCTTGGGCTGCCTGAACCCGCCGAAGAGCCATGACTTGGCGATGCCAATTGTCGGCGCGTCGAGCAGGACCCCGAGATGCGACGCCAGCCCGATCCCCCTCGGATGGGCGATTCCCTGGCCGTCCACGAGAAGTATGTCGGGCTCGTTCCGCAGCCTCTTCCACGCATGCAGTATGGGCGGAGCCTCCCTGAAGGAGAGGAACGTGGGTATGTAGGGGAATCCGGCCTTGGAAACGTGATGCGCCCGCTCGACTATGTACATGGAGTCCATGGAGCGGTACGAGCAGACCACGATGGCCGATATGACCCTGTCCCCTAAGAAGGCCTGGTCGGCTCCTGCCACTGTCATGATGGCCCCGAAGCGGTCTTCAAGAACAAGCTGCTTCGCTAACTCATGCTGCTCGTCTATGAGGCTATCCAGTTTCCTCCCGGACATCAGAAAGAGGTGCGGCCCTAGTCTTCAACCGCGTTGGTGGTTGATACCTCGTCCATGGACGTTTTCCTTCCACCCCGGGACCCGGAGGTCGCCTCCTCCTCGACGGTGGGCGGCACTATGTGCTTGATCAGTATGACGTCGCCAATCGCTTGGACCATCGGGAACGGAATCACGACCCCTTTCTTGTCGCCCAGCATCTTGCTCAGGTACGACCCCTTCATGGCCCTTATCACAAGCGATCTCACCTTGAACCTCTTCAGGTCGCATTCTATGTCCTCGACCTTCCCGCAGAAGAACCCCTTGTCCGTGAAAACGTCCTTCGCGTACGTATCAGACACGCTTGATACCTGTATTGCCATAGAGCACCTCCAAATTAATCTGTCAGTGAATTCTTTATTGCTTTCAAGATATTTAAAACTTTGAGCCGGCAAAACCCAAAATTGGGCATACGACACGCTTATAAAGAGTGACTCCCAATAATCAACAAATTAAATAAAGGAGTTAGTTAATATGGCAGAAGACACGAAGGACAGGTTCGGAAGGGAGCTTCACAAGGCTACTTGCGCGGACTGCGGACAAGAGTGCGAAGTGCCGTTCAAGCCCAGTGGGGACAGGCCTGTCTATTGTAGAGATTGCTTTCAAAAGCACAGAAAACCTAGAAGAAGCTTCTAAGCCGCCTTGCGTTCGGTGAGTTTTTTTCTGAGTTTCGGAGTTTCGTTTTGATAGCAGAAGTATTATTCGTTTTGAGTTTCATTTTGACTTTCCCGGGCGTAGCTATACCGAAATATTAAAGGTTTTAAAGCATCATAATAACAAAAAGGGTGTTTGATTGCGAAAAACGGGCTGGGATGGCCGAGCTAGGTTCAAGGCGCAAGGTTGCTAACCTTGTGAGGTTCGCCTCGCGTGGGTTCAAATCCCACTCCCAGCGCTCCTTTTTATATATTTTTCAACGAATTTGAATCATGGCCCTCACGAAAGCCGAGGAGAGGACGCTCGAATCGATCGTCGTACCCTCGGACGATGATCCCGACATGCCGGAGTTCCCGCCCGACGACCCGCACTGGCCCTCTACCCCCACGATTAAGATAAGCGTGCCCGGCTTCTCCCAGGTCTTCCTGAAGGACGAGAGCGTCAATCCCACGGGCACGCACAAGGACAGGATGGCCTGGGAGATGGTCGTCACTTACAGGCAGCTCCTCATGGCCAAGAGGAGGGGGAGGATAAAGAAGCTCCCCCAGATGTCCATAATCACGTCGGGCTCGGCGGCCAACGCCATACAGAGCATGCTGAGAAAGTACGGGCTGCCGAACCTGAAGGCCCTCGTGGACCACAGGATGGACAGCGGGGTGAAGAAGGCCCTGCAAAGGATAGGCTGCGAGATATTCGAGACCGACCTCTCAAGGAAGGTGCTGCATAAGGACGATATACTGCGGCTCACCAACAACGAGGGGGGCATCGATATCACCTCGGACAAGTCCCTGCAGCCCTTCAATGTCTTCTACGACTGGATGAGCTATGACATAATAAACCAGAACGCTAGCTATGTGTTCGTTCCCTATGGGACCGGCCATCTCTACGAGAACATCGTGAACACGGCCCTCAAGGAGGAAAAGGCCAGCTTCCATGACAGGAGGTTCAGGGGCGACCCTGACACGATAAGGCGCTGCAATTTCATGGGGGCGACCACGAACAACCCTAACACCAGGGCAGACAAGCTGTATTCCCCGTACCTGCCGTTCGTGCATTTCGACACGGGATGGATAAGGATGGCAATCGAGAACGGCTACATAGGGTCGAAATCCAACGCGCTTGCGGTGCAGGAGAGGTATTTCGACATCGCTCTTGGGATCGCCAAGAAGAACGGCGTGGGCTGCGAGCCCAGCGGCATCGCGGGCCTCGCCCTGATGATTCAGATGAAGAGCCAGTTGCCGAGGAAAAGCAAGATGCTGATAGTGAACACGGGAAAGACGAAATACGCGGCCCCCTGAAGCCCTTTCCTGCCCCTATTTCCCCGCGATGTACCTCGCGACCCTGTCGGCGATGTTGACCTCGGTTATCCTGCTTATCTTCAGGCCCGGGTTAATGTTCACCTCGAGGACCTTGGGCCTGCCGTCCACGACTATGTCGACCCCCGCGAACACGGCCCCGACGGCCTTGGTCGCCTTGAGAGCCAGCCTGCGCAGGCCTGCTTCCAGCTCCACTTTCTCCCCCTTCCCGCCCCGGGACAGGTTGGACCTGAAGTCGCCGTTCCTGGCGGTGCGCTCCATCGCCGCTATGACCTCGTTCTCCAGGACTATGACCCTGATGTCCTTCCCGCTGGTCTCTATGTACTCCTGGAAGTATATTATCTCGCCGAGGGCCCACAGCGCGTCTATGACGGATTCCGCCTCGTCGTTGGAGCATATCCTCATCACTCCCTTGCCATGGGATCCCGAGAGCAGCTTAATTATCACAGGCTTCTTCATCTTCCGTATCGACCTCATGGCGGCGCTCGGCGTCAGGGCCGCCCTCGTCTTGGGCGTGGGCACCCCGTGCCTCTGCAGGAACTGTATGGTGCTGAACTTGTTCCTGCATATCCTCGTCGCCTTGCTCGGGTTTATCACGTCGAGCCCCATCTCCTCGAGATGCTCGGAGACCGTGAGCCTGAAATCGAGCAGCGAGGGCGGGCTTATGCATCCCCTGAAGAACACGGCATCAAGGTTGCTCAGCCTCAGCCTCGGATAGAAGACTTCCCATTTCTTCGGGAAGGCGGCCACCCGGAGATTGTATATGTCTATCATGTATGGTTGCGTGCGCTTCTTGAAGGCGTTGAAGAATATGTTGGCCGAAGCCAGGTTGACGTTGTTGGTTATAACGCCGACTCTTTTCATGAGAATAGAATGTGCATCGGGTATTTAAGCTTATATAAATTTTAATATCTCTTGGAATCATTATAACTACCGATGCGACCGTAGTCTAGCTTGGTAGGACACTGGCTTCCCAAGCCAGTAACCTGGGTTCAAATCCCGGCGGTCGCATTTTTTATTTTTATATTTTTGTTTTCCAATAGAACACGTATTGCGGGCCGGTAGTCTAGTGGTTATGACGCTGCCTTTACAAGGCAGAGGCCGCAAGTTCGAATCTTGCCCGGCCCATTTTCAATTCTATATTTTTCAAAGGCTTATGCCGATCGCGCTCAAAGCTAGGTTGATTCCGTAGAAGCCGGCAAGGGCGAGAGCGATGTTCATCAGGGTCTTGCCTATGAAAGCCGCGAGCAGGAACCGCTTCACGTCGTAATTGAAAATGCCGCCGACTATCCCGGTTACGTCGTCCGGCAGGGGCGTGGCGGCGAATATCACTATGAACAGGAACCCCCTGCCCTCGCTGAACCATCGCTCGCCCCTCTTCAGCCATTTCATGTCCTTCCTCTTGAGGGCGGCGCCTCCCCCCTTCCCGAGGACGTATCCCGTTACCTCGCCTATAGCCATGCCAGCCCCCGAGACTATCCCGAGCAGGAACGGGTTGAGGAACGGGCTTGCAGCCAGGATGAAGAGGAACCCCGGGACGGGCAGGAATATGGTGGCGGTGCTGGCTATGCTCACGAGGAAAACCCCCGGATAGCCGAAATTCTCGATCATGTACCTGGACCATTCCAGGAACGCGTTCACGGCCGACGCCCAGTCCATAAGAATTAATTATTTAAAGAAATTAAATAAAGCCTTGAAAGCAAAAAAATAATAAAACGACGGAACGGGCCGGTAGATCAGCGGAAGATCGCCACCTTGGCATGGTGGAGGCCAGGGGTTCAAAGCGGGCTTGTGTGAGCAGCTTGGCGGAAATCCCCTCCGGTCCATAAAAAATTCGATGTGTGGGGTGATCGCATGGACGAGCAGAAGATAGCATTGATCGTGATAGGCATGATGCTGCTCTCCGTGGCGGCCATTGTGATACAGGGAATCACCAAGGACTTCGGCCTCACCCTGCTCGCCGTGTTCAGCGTCACCATAACCTTCGCTGTTTTCTTCTTCGAGGAATGGTCCGGAGAGGGGGAATAGGTCCAATGCCCGAGATAGTGGTCTACGCCACTGACTTGCACGGCGAGATACACGCGTACGAGCGCCTCTTCGAGGTCGGTGCCGGCAAGAACGTCAAGGCTGTGATACTGGGCGGGGACATAACCCCCTTCCTGACCGCCGTGGGGGACATAGCCCTTTACCAGCGCGAGTTCCTCGAGTACTACTTCATACCCAAGATAAAGGACTTCAAGAAGAAGGCGGGGAAGGAGATCTTCGTGATGATGGGCAACGACGACCTGAGGATAAACGAGGACGTGCTGCAGAAGGCTGCCAAGAAGGGCATGTTCAAGCTCATCAACCAGCATGCGCACAAGCTGGGCAGCAAGTTCATCGCGGGCTATTCCTACGTCAACGAGACGCCCTTCCTGCTCAAGGACTGGGAGAAGCCGGATGACAAGATGAAGAAGGACCTGAACGCCCTGGCGAAGAAGAGCGACCCGAAGAGGACCATATACTCGACCCACGCCCCTCCGCTGGGCACGGGCCTGGACGTCATCTTCAGCGGCACCCACGTCGGCAGCTCCGCCATCCGGGACTTCATACTGAAGCACCAGCCCTACCTCACGCTCCACGGCCACATACACGAGTCGTACCAGATGAGCGGTAACTGGAGGGAGGCGCTCGGCAAGACGATCTGCGTGAACCCGGGGAAGCACAACATCCTGGTCTTCGACCTGAACGACCTGAAGACCATGGAGATCACCGGCATCTGATGGTTTACGATGGCTTTCGATACTCTGAACAGGCTGAAATGGACGGGGAAGCTCGGCGGGGCCGAAATAGTCATCAGGCACAGGGGGGCTCCACTTGAAAGGAGGGTCATCGCCGGCCCGAAGGTCACCCGGATTAAAAGGAGCCACTTCTATTATGAAGATGGGGGCCGGGAAAGGTTCATCCCCTTGCACAGGGTGCTGCTGATAAGGCTGGAAGGAAAGACTATATGGAAGAGAAGTACAGGAAGAGGATGACGGAAGCCCTCGGCTACAAGAGGCAGGACAAGTCCCTGCAGACCTGGCGCAAGGTCAAGAGCGTCAGGAGTATCCTTAAGAACTATCTGATCATGGTCATCTGCCGCTATCTGCCCGACATTGAGCTGAAGAACAGGATATACAGGAAGACCGGCATGAGGATCGGGAGGAACGTGAGCATCTACGCCAGCAACCTCGACATCCTTTTCCCCGAGCTGATAGAGATAGGGGACAACACGGTCATAGGGAACACCACCGCCATACTCACCCACGAGTTCCTGTCCCATGGCAGCAGGAAGGGAAGGGTGAAGATCGGCAAGGACGTGACAATCGGGATCATGACGATCATACTTCCTGGAGTCGAGATAGGCGACGGCGCTGTGGTCTCCGCATATTCCCTGGTGAACAAGAGCGTCGAGCCCGGGGCGTTCGTCGGCGGGGTCCCGATCAAGAGGATAAGATAGAGGGAAGCCTGCCATAAAGAGCAGCACAGGATTCGGGAAAAAGAAGGTTCATCCGAGTTAGTCATGCAGAAGGGACACACTCTATCCTGACATTCCCTCCGGAATTCTCCGCATTGAACTCGACCGGCAGGAACTGCTGGATCACCCACATGTTCGTCCTTGCGTGATTGGTGAGCGAGGGGGCGATGATACACGATCCCTTATTGGCAAGTGCCATGTAGGGCAGCATCTGGTCGCTGACGTGCACGTCGACCGTGGCGCCCGAATCGATAGTCCTCAACAGGGAATCCACCGCCTCTTCGGCCACGACCTCGGCGGGCTTTCCCATCTCCCCGAGGCCATCGGAGCCCAAGACGCACCCGTTCGCCGTTCTGGCGACCAGAATGACGCCCGATCCGGGGGAGCTGCTTTCGACGTACCTTGTCTTCAGCGCGCAATCGTAGCCTCGCTGGCTCAGGGCCGACTCGATGGTCCGGGCCTGCCTCTCGGCGACCCTGGGCTTCTTCAGGCCCGAGCTCGCGACGGAGACCCCCTCGACGGAGATCACATCCCCGCGTTGCCGCAAGTCTATGGGATCGAGGCCCCTGCACGGCTCAATCATGACCTTCACCCTTGCCCCTCCGACGGGATAGAACCCGTGCCTGATGATGTTGATCTCCGCATGATGCCCCATCCTCCTCAGCAGGGGGAGCAGGACGAACTGCGTGTA
>JAFGSV010000029.1 GCA_016934325.1 Candidatus Aenigmatarchaeota archaeon
CCTTTGACGCACTGGGGGCACACCTTGTCGAACTCGCCCCTTTCCATCATCTCGTCGCAATGGCAGCTGCCGTCATCCCATATCCAGTGCCCGAGATAGCACATGTCGCAAGGCGGGTCGATGCAGCATTTGTAATTCCCGCTCACGACTGCGTCCTCAATCGCCAGTGACAGCTCACCTATGACCCTGTTACGCCTTCCCGGGAAGCTCTCCGTGTTGGGTATGAAGGTGATGCTCAGCAGGATGAAAGCGCACGCCGCGATTGCGGCAAGCGCCGGGATCCTCTTGTTCATGCGAACCTCCATGCGCCGTTAGCCAAGTCTGACTTCTTTACCACAAGGCCGTCGCCCTCGACGAGGCTCGGCAGATAGCCGGGCCAGCATCCGCCCGGATTCTTGTTCTCCGTTCCCAGCCCGTTTATTGGATATCTGTTGCCGCAGTTGTTGCAGACCATGTAGCCGCCTTCCTGCCTGTAGCCCTTACCTGAGCCGTAGCAGACATCGCATGCGTCGAATCCCGTCTTCACGCTTCCGTCGCTGGCCTTGACCGCGAAGAACCTTATCGTGGTCCCGCCGTAGTCGTACTCGTAGAATCTCGCGGTCTCCGATATATCCGACATCGGTATGCTGACCACGCCTTCCGTGTTCACGCCTGCGCCAGTGACTGTTGGGGTACCAAGGATGCCGAATCCGTCGGTGAAGACCACCGAAGCCACTATGATGATGGCCAGTACCCCCATCAACCATGCGGTTTTATCATTCATCTCATTCATCTCAATTATTCAATTCCTGGCTTATCGCCTGTTCGAAGACCTTGAAGGACCGGGCCCCGCTTATGAGCTTCCCGTTGATGAAGAAGGCAGGTGTTCCCCCGACCCCTGCCGCGGACCCGTCCTGCAGGTCCTTGGCCACCTCACCGGCCTGCTTGCCCGAATCGAGGCATTCGTTGAACTGGGCGGCGTCCAAGCCCAGGTCGACCGCGTGCTGCTTCAGGCTGGTCATATCCAGCTTTCCGCTCTCGAAAAGCCTGTCATGGTATTCCCAGAACTTGCCATGGTCGTCCGCGCACTCGGCTGCCTCGGCCGCTTTCTGGGCATAGCTATGTATGCTGTTAAGGGGGAAATCCCTGTAGACGAACTTTATCTTTCCCTCCGCCGCGAGCTGCCTCAATCCCGGCACGGCCGGCTCCCACGTCGGATCCTGCGATTTGAACCTGTCAACGAGAGCCTGGTAGGTCCCGTCAGCAGCGGAGCAGTAGGGGCACTGGAAATCCGAGAATTCGACCACGGTCACCTTGGCATCGTCTGGTCCCAGATAAGGATCGTCATCGTCCAGAGGGCCGGTCACGGCAGGCGCGCTCGGCGCGCTGGGCGCTTCAGCGGCCGGCTGACTTGGCTGGGCTTCCCTGAGCCCACCGCTGTCATCCCCCGCACCGGCGGCGACCGAGCCTCCGCCGGCCAGGCCCTGCTTGGCATATGCAGAATTCAGATTGAAAATGCTGTAAGTGTTTGATATGGATAGCATCAATGCCAAGATGACAAGCATCATCAATATCCTCTTCAAATCCAATATTGCATGGGACATATTATCACATCATTTCCTTATCCTCTGTATCCTCCGCAACCGCAGCTTCCGCCGGAACTCACGCCGCAGGTTGAACTCCCGCAGCAGCTGGCTGCTTCGCTCTCCGGCAGTTCGCTGAACTGCTCGATGCTCCCCTGCTCCGATGACTCCTCAAGAACCGTAGCCGGATACTCCCCGAAGACGACGAGCGAAAGCATCGCATCCTTCGATGTCTTAAGGGAGTCGAATGCGACATCGAATATGTTGGGGAAGCTGTACTTCACCCCGACGACGCCGTCGATCGCCTTGAGCTCTTCGGATATCAACGGCGCGTGCCCCGGGCACGGGATATCGACGGCCATCCTGAGGATGGAATCGCCTCCGCTGAGGTCGGCTCCCACGACAGCTCCAGCGGCAGATACCGATGAGAGATTCGCGAGCATCGGGAATATTATAAGGAAGAGGAGCAGGTTGATACCTACGGTCGAGCCGTACATCGTAGACAGGTACTGCCATTTCCTCATGGCGCCCGCAAACGAAAGAAGACCGTTCTTCCTCAGATAGAATGCCGATGAAACTGTAGCGAATCCTATTGATATTGCTACCAATATGTGGAAGAAGAACCTGTTCATGAGAAGCGGCTTGAAGAACTCCATGAGCAGGGTGGCTCCCAAGACGGACCCGATTATGAACGCGATGCATCCTATGTGGGGGACGAGCGCATAGGCCACTCCCTGGGTAAATGTCATCTTGGACTTATCAGCACCATCAACGACCGCATCATCCCCTCCAGCCTTGTATCCGAGTGCCCTAATCTTTTCATATATTTTACCAAGCCCGATCTTTGAAGAATCGTATCTTACCATGGCCTTGTTCTCAATCAGGTTTGCCCTGATGAAATCCACTCCGTCCATCGACCCGACTTCGGATTCGATCTTATCCATGCAGCTCTTGCAGTGCATCCCCCAGATTTCGATCATGTCTTCCTTGATGACCGCTTTTTCTGCGTTCTTGGCTTTTTTCTTTGCCATGAGGGATTATGCGGATGAAACAGCATATTAACCTTATCGTGTAACTAGTTTCGGTGCTTCAGAACGACGATGTTTGTCATCCCGCGCCTCTTCCTTTCTATCAGGCTCCTTCCGTCCAGCCTGTCAAGGACCCTGGTGACCTTGACCTTGTTGAGTCCCGTGCTGGTCACCAGCTCTGACTGGAAAACGGATCCCTTTGCCTCGATGATCTTCTCGAAGACAAGCCTTTCGTCGCTGCCAAGCTCGCTCAGTATCTTCCTGTAATTCTCCTTCGTTATGTTCTTGGGGTCTATCTGCTGGCTCACCCTCTTGACCTTCGTTATGATCTTCTCATCCTTCCCGAAGAATATCAGATAAAGACCGATCATCACAATAAAAACCATGATAGCAAGGCTTACGTTGGTCTGAAACGAAAGCGTTCCCCACATCGGGCAGCTCGGGCCGTGGGAGCAGGCCAAATCAATAATATCGTAAAGTGCTATGTTGAAGGAATATATTATGAAACCTATGAGCGCAGCCACGCCTATTATCAGAAATCCAACTACGCGGTTTTTCATAGTATTTAATGTCCCCGCCAATATTTAAAACAATGTTATAACGCATCGAGCATTGCATTATTTAATACTTCAAGACAGATAGTTGTTGGGATTTACATGAAAGAGCTAGCAAGAATGGTCGGGGAACAAATCAGATGCGGGTTGAAGGAGACCGTGGACTCCAGAATCAGGGAATTCCATGACCTCGGCAGAAGCGGCGGCAGCGACATATTCAAGGAATTATGCTTCTGCATACTGACCGCGAACTACTCGGCGGAAGGGGGGATCCGGATTCAGAGGTCAATAGGTGACGGTTTCCTGACGCTCCCCGAGAAGGATCTGGCGCAAAGGCTCAAGGAGCTCGGCCACAGGTTCCCCGAGGCCAGGGCAAGCTACATAGCGCAAGCAAGAAGGCACAAGGATACCATCAAGCAGACGATCGGATCGTTCGACGATTCAAAGGAGCTCAGGGAGTGGCTTGTGAAAAACGTCAAGGGGATCAGCTACAAGGAGGCGAGCCACTTTCTGAGAAACATCGGATTCGATGACGTGGCGATAATCGATTTCCACATAATTGACATCCTGCAAAGAGCCAAAATGATCGAGAGGCCAAAGACGCTCACCAGGAACAGGTATCTTGAGATCGAAGGAATCCTCTCGTCCCTTGGCAAGGAGCTGGGCATGACCCTGGCGGAGCTTGACCTATACCTGTGGTGCGCGGAGACTGGAAAGGTGCTGAAATGACCAACGAACAAATAAATATAACAATGCAATATTATTTACGGAGAATTTCATGAAAAGGCATTTTGACCAGCGAATCCTATCATTATCATTTATTGCGGTCTTTGCGACCCTCATTATCTCAGGCTGCGTCTCTGACAGGACGCCCGTGCAGATAGAGGGCGTCGAGATAGAGGGTTATCAGGGAGAGAGGCTGTCTTCCATCAACGACTTCAGGGAGAACTCAATCAAGGGCCCTCAGTACATCGACAACGGGACCTACACCCTGCAGGTGACGGGGCTGGTGGAGGATCCGAAGATATTCACCTATGGCCAGGTCATTGACGGCTTCCAGGGCTACGAGAAGGTCGTGACCCTCAACTGCGTGGAGGGCTGGAGCGTGACTATCCTGTGGGAGGGCGTGCTCGTCAGGGACATCATAAACACAGCCAAACCGACGCCCGCCGCGAACACCGTTATCTTCCATGCATATGACGGCTACACGACGTCATTTCCCATAGAATACCCCATGGAGAACGATATCCTCATGGCCTACAGGATGAACGGCGTGACGATACCCCCCGAAAGGGGCTACCCCTTCGTGCTCGTCGCGGAGAGCAAGTGGGGCTACAAATGGATAAAGTGGGTAACGGAGATCGAGCTCTCCGATAACGAGGACTACGAGGGATACTGGGAAAGAAGGGGATATTCGAACGAGGGCGACCTCGGGAAGCCCTTCGTCGGATGATTCAAATCTTGTCTATCTCACCTCTATCAATAATTTCCCGTCCATTTTATGTTCGTCAGTTATTCCTATGCTAGCCAAAGCCTGGCTTCGATCGGTGTACACCTGCTGAAATAATTCAGCGGTACTGGATCTGTAACCGCTGGGAATTTGATCTCTGAGTCTGTCTACCTGCTGTCTTGCATCCAAGAGTGCTTTCCTCGCACCCCACGATTGATATCCGAATATGCCATCTACAGGTATACCATCGCTTTCTCTTTGAACAGAAAAACGAATATAGAATTCTTTCCTGTGTCCGCCTCCGGATTCCTTGCTGTGCTTATGTTTTCCCATGACTTTTTATACATGAGAAAATTTATAAATAAGTTGGAATTACTCGCCCTCGAAATCCACCAGCTTGAATATCTCATATTTTCCGAGGACGTTCCTGCCCCTGAGCTCTGGCAGCTCTATGACGAACGCGCACCCGACTATCTTCCCGCCGACCTTCTGGACCAGCCTGCATGCGGCCTCCATTGTGCCGCCCGTTGCAAGGAGGTCATCGACCATGAGCACCTTGTCGCCCTTCTTGATGGAATCCGCGTGCATCTCGACGGAGTCCGGTCCGTACTCCTTCTCGTAGCTGGCAGACACAGTCTCTGCAGGGAGCTTGCCGGGCTTTCTTATCACGACGAATCCCTTGCCCATCTTATAGGCGAGCACGGCGCCGAACACGAACCCCCTGGACTCTATCCCGGCGATTACGTCGATGCCCTTGCCCTTGTAGTGGTCATAGAGCATGTCGCAGGCATGCCTGAAGCCGTCGCCGTCCTTGATCAGGGTAGTGATGTCCCTGAACATCACGCCCTTCTTGGGCCAGTCTGGTATCGTCCTTATCTTCGATTTGATATCATGCTTGGTCATCACGATCACAGCCCCGCGTCCTTCAGCGCCTCGCCGCACCTGCAATCTCTCTCAGCCTTTATCGCTGGTATTATCTTCTTCAGCATGTTCTGAACGGTGACGGTGTTCCTCTTCATGGTCTCAAGGACGTCCTTGGCGCTGACCGGCTTCTCGGCCCATACGTCGTAATCAGTCACGCTGGATATCGACAGGTAGCATAGCTCCAGCTCCCTGGCAAGCTGGGCCTCCGGGACCAGAGTCATCCCGACGATGTCCGCATGCATGACCCTCCACAGGTTCGATTCCGCCCGGGTGCTGAACCTCGGCCCCTCGACGCAGACGTAGGTCCCCTTGCCATGGACTCGTATACCCAGCGCCTTGGCCTCATCACAGGCCAATGAGCGCAGCTGCGGGCAGAAGGGGTCCGCCATCGACACGTGCACCACCTTCGGACCGTCGTAGAATGTCAGGGGCCTCTGCTTCGTCATGTCGATGAACTGGTCCGGTATGACTATGTCCCCGGGCTTCAACTCGTGCCTGAGAGAACCGACCGCGGCCAGCCCTATGACCCGCTCGACGCCGAGATCCTTGAGCGCCCTCAGGTTCGCCCGGCTGTTTACCTTGTGGGGCGGGATGGTGTGCCCTGAGCCGTGCCTCGGCAGGAACGCGAGCTGCACTCCCTCGAACTCCGCTATCCTTATCTTGTCCGATGGCCTGCCATAGGGGGTGTCGGCGCTTATCTCCTCGACCGTCCTGAACAGCCTGGGGTCGGCGATTCCCGTGCCCCCGATGATGGCTATCCTCACGTCCCTGTGCTCCATGACTTCCACGCTATTCCATAATTCCGTCGCAGATTTAAAAAACACGACCAAGAATAAATCATTGGTCTTGATATCATGATAACGACTGAAAGGGTAAAGGTCAGGAGCGAAGGGCACACCGACATCATAGACATAACGGGCGATGTGAAGGGCGTTGTCAGCCGCTCCAAGATCAAGGAGGGTTCCGCCCTTGTCTTCGTGTCGGGGTCCACGGCTTCAGTCAGCACTATGGAGCATGAGCCGAATCTGGCCAAGGACGTCAAGAGGGCGCTGGACAAGATGGCTCCGTACGGCAAGGATTACGAGCACCACAAGACCTGGGGGGACGACAACGGGCCTGCGCACGTGAGGTCCACGATGCTGGGACCCAGCATCACCGTACCCGTCCATGATGGCGAGCTGATGCTCGGGACCTGGCAACAGATAGTCGTCCTGGACTTCGACACGAGGCCCAGGAGCAGGGAATTGGTGATCCAGGTCTCGGGTGAATGAATCGGGATTTGGCGCGGAATCGCTTCACCTCGATAGAGCGCATTTTTAACCACCCCCGAACGAATAATATCTAAGTGGTGAACAATGGGGATAACCAGGAAGCCGGATGAGCCCCCAATCCTTGACAGGAGCCTGGGGCTTTTCGAGACGACGATGTACGGCGTCGGCATAATACTCGGTGCTGGCATCTATGCGTTGCTCGGCGAGGGGGCCGAGCTTGCCGGGAACGCCGTCTGGATATCGTTCGTCATAGCCGCCACCGTCGCTGCTTTCACAGGGCTGAGCTATTGCGAATTGTCAAGCATGCTTCCCAAGACCGCCGCGGAGTACAACTACACGAAGAAGACCTTCGGCAGGAAGATAGCGTTCATCGTCGGCTGGGTGCTCATAATCTCCATGATTATCGCAGCATCGACCGTTGCGCTCGGCTTCGGCGGCTATTTCAGCCAGATATTCTCTGTGCCGGTGGTTCCAGCGGCCATATCCATCATCGTATTGTTCTCCCTGATAAACCTGTGGGGGATAAAGCAGTCTAGCACCGTCAACATCGTGGCCACTTTCATCGAGGCCGGGGGCCTCGTAATAGTGATTGTTGTTGGAGTCTTATTCTTCAACGCCGGCATCGACCTGGCGTTCTCGCCGACCGGTTTCGCTGGGGTCATGACCGGCGCCGCGCTCATGTTCTTCGCATTCATAGGCTTCGAGGACATCGCAAACATCTCCGAGGAGACCAGGGATGCCGAGCGGATAGTCCCAAAGGCCATGATTCTGTCCATAGCCATATCCACCATCCTATATATCCTCGTGGCCATTGCCGCCGTCGGGATCGTCGGCTGGGAGGCGCTTTCCGCTTCCAATGCCCCTTTGTCCCTCATCCTCGGCAGCGTGCTCGGGGAAGGCGCCGCTATGTTGATGAGCGTCATAGCGCTTTTTTCAACAGGCAACACCATCCTGTTATCGCTGATAGTTGCATCCAGGATGATCTATGGGATGAGCAGGGACGGGAGCCTCCCTTCACTGCTTTCAAGGATCCATCCGAAGACGAAGACGCCCCATCCGGCCGTGCTCATCGTCATGCTCTCCAGCGCGGCCTTCGTCCTCGTCGGAGACATTTCCGTCATCGCCAAGCTTACCACGGTCAGCATATTCGTCGCCTATCTTTTCGTCAACTCCAGCCTCATAGTGCTGAGGTTCAAGGCCCCTAACGAGAACAGGACCTTCAAGGTCCCACTGAACATAGGGAAATTCCCCGTGATAGCTTTGCTGGGATTCGCCTCGAGCATGGCCCTGCTGTTCTATTCCGAGCCGATCGTTCTTCTGTATGAGGGTATCCTGATAATCGTGGGATTGGTGATATTCTTCGGCTCGGGCGACTACAGGGATAAGAACATCATCGAAAAGATCCAGAATGGGATTGCGAAATGAGTTCCTCGGATCGGCTCACAGCTGCTCGGCTTCCGCGTGTACTGCCATGACCCTCTTGCCGGCCTCCCACACGCTCTTCCCGAAGGCCATCACGCCGTGCCCCCTCACCACCAGATACCTCTGGTTCCCCGCGGCCTTCGCGATCTCGTTCGCGAGCTCGACGGTCCCGTATGGATGGGCCTTGGCCGTCGAGCGCAGCTTGAGCTTCTCCGCGTGCTTCATCGCTAGATTGTCATGCACGTGCACTATCGCGTTGACATCCGCCCTCTCCCTGTATATGAGGTGGTGGGCAAGCGTCTCCGAGCTCGGCTCCAGCTCGCCCTCGGCCTCGACCCTCTTCGTGTCGAGGTTGGCGTTGAGGACCTGGACGAAGTTCCTGGGGGTGAGCCTGCCCTTGTTCACCCCGCCCGCCGTTATGACGAATCCCCTGCTGTTCCTGAAGCTCATGTTGCCGGCATGCCCACCTGACTCGGCAGGAAGGAGCCCCAGCTTGTGGAGCTTCGCTCCCCACATCATCACTTCGGCGATCCTCGTGTCGTCGGGCAGGTCCTTGCCCTTGAAGACGGTCTCGAACTTCCTGCCCTCGTACTTGTCGCCCATATTTTCACCCCGCTCTTGAATATTTCCCTCAGCTGTCATAAATATTTGAGACGTCCATGAATCATCATGCCGTGGTCACCCGTGCGGCTTGATTATAACCTTGATGCAACCCTCGCCACTGGAGAATATCCTGAATCCCTTGCCGGCATCTCCTAAGCCGAACCTGTGCGTTATCATGCCCCGCACGTCTATCTTCTTATCCCTGATCATGCTCATCGCCTCCGCTAGGTCCCTCTTGTCGGCCGCGTAGCTCGTCACCAGATTGATGCAGTTCTTCCAGAGCTGCTCGACCTTGATGGGAAGCTGCACATCCGGATCCGTCGGGGCGAAGAATAGTATGGTCCCTCCCCTGTCCACGGATCTCAGGGCCTGCACGAAAGCGGGCATCGCGCCGGTGCATACGATCACCATGTCCGCAAGCCTGTTCCCGTTCAGCTTCATCACAGAAGCCTGAACGTCCTGCTTCGCGTCCAGGACGTGGTCTGCCCCCAGCTTCTTCGCAGCGCTGAGCCTGTATTCGCTGATGTCGGTAGCGATGACCTTGGATGCCCCCTTGGCCTTGGCGAGCTGCACATGAAGCAGACCGGTGATCCCGGAACCCAGCACGAGAACCGTCTGGCCGGGCTTCACATCCGCAACCCGCTGCCCCCTTATGACACAACCCAGAGGCTCGACGAACGTGCCTTCATCATAACTCATGCCGTCAGGCATCCTAAGGGTCCCGTTCTTGACATTCATCTCAGGCACCCGGAGGAATTCAGAGAACCCGCCCGGATAAAATCTTGTTTCCCTCATGGTCCCGCAAACGGTCTCTCTTCCCTGTTTGCAGTAGTGGCATCCGTGGCAGGCAACGTGATGGGTCACGACGACCCTGTCCCCCGGCCTGAAGCCATCGACGCCCTTGCCGACCTCGGCTACCTCCCCGGAAAGCTCGTGGCCGAGGACCAGCGGAGCCTTCTTGATCCTGTACCACTCCATGACGTCGGATCCGCAGATGCCGCATGCAAGCACCTTGAGCAGCAGCTCGCCGGCAGAGATCTCCGGCTTGGGCATCTCTTGCAGCCTCACGTCGTCGTTCCTGTAGTACATGGCCACTTTCATGTTATCATCTGTGAAAATAAGGTTAAAATATGAGATTCGTCCGGCGCCGGCAATCAGACCTTCGCGGAATCGTCCTTGGCCGCTACGCCGGATTTCCTGTGAGCGGGCTTCCTGAACTTGCCCTTGTTCTCCTTGAATACCCCAAGGGCCTCCTTCGGTGTGGCGTTCTCCTGTATCACCGCCCTGATCGCCTTGATCATGGCGACCGGGCTCTCGGACTGGAAGATGTTCCTGCCCATGTCGACGCCGACGGCCCCCGCCTGGACGGCATTATATGCCATAGTCAGGGCGTCGAGCTCCGGTATCTTCTTCCCGCCGGCCATGACTATCGGGACGGGGCAGGTGTCCACAACCTTCTCGAACCCCTCGCAGTAGTAGGTCTTCACTATGTGGGCCCCGTGCTCGGCGGCCATCCTGCTCGCCAGCGCAAGGTACCTCGCGTCCTTGGCCATGTCCTTGCCCACGGCCGTGACTGCCATTGCTATCAGCCCGTACCTCTCTGCCTCGTTGACATAATTCGCGAAATCGAGTATGGTGTCCCTCTCCCAGTCAGCGCCCACCAGGATCGAATACCCTATGCCGACGGCGTTGAGCCTTATGGCATCCTCCACGGAAAGGGTAACGCCCTCGTGCAGCAGCTCCTTCCCCAGGATGCTTGTTCCCCCCGACGCCCTCAGCATAACGGGTACTTCTATGTTCGGATTGACGCAAGTGCGCAGCATCCCCCTCGTTATGAAGAGCGTGTCGCAGTAGGGGATCAGCGGCTCGATGGACTCCCTGAAGTTCTCGAGCCCCGTGGTCGGGCCCAGGAAGTAACCGTGGTCGACGGCAAGCATGACGGTCCTGCCGGTCTTCGGCTTGATTATCTTCGAAAGCCTGTTCCTCATGCCCCAGTCCATGTCACGCACACCCTTCTTATTTCGGTTTCACTTATCATTCTTTTTTGGCCTAACGATTAAAAAGCCTTTCTCGATGAGCCAGTGATGGAAATCGTATGTGGAGAATATGCAGTTCTCCTTGCATATCCGCCTTATCTCCTCATATCCCGGTGAGCCCTCCTGCTGCTTGTTCAGCAGCAGCTGAAGGGGACATTTAACGTCATTGCAGAACTCCCTTCTTTTATAATCCACGTACCCTTCGGGCGGCATACTAAAAGAAAGGCCACCTGAAATAAAAAGATATCACGGGTCGTCACAGGTGGTTCTTAAAATCTCCATGACGGTTCTGTCCATCCGTGATGCCTTATGTGACTTTGACCTGAATTGTAATCATCACTTGAATCCCGCCTTTGCTGCCGGGGCCTTTCTCGCATTATTTGCTTATTCTTCTCGGCCGCTAACTCCATGTTCCTGGCGCTCTCCGCCTCGGCCCTCGCGATCCTTTCATTTTTCGCCAGGATCGCTTCCTGCCTGTATCTTCCGAGAAGCTCCAGCAGCTCTTCGGCGTCACATGGCAAGGCCTCGTAGGATCCGCTTATGTACCTGGTCCTGCCCCCCGCCCTGACCTTCGTCAGTCCCGGCTTAATCGAAACCTTCCTCCCGTCAACCGAACCGTCGGGGAAGAATATGTCAAGCGAGCCTCTCCCGTCGAGAGAGACCATGTTCCTCGCAAGCTCATCCATGTCGAATCCTTCATAGACGTGCATCCCTCCGGCCACGCCCGCGAAATATCTCCCTGTGGCCTTGGAATTCCTAATATCGATCTTTCTGGAGCAGGATAGTTTTATGAATGTTTTCTTAATTGGCGCTTCCCGCTCCGGCCCTCTGTCGTAAGAATCAGAAAAACCCAACGGCCTTTGTTCCACGACGCTCCTTCTTCCAATAATGTAGGAAGGGGGAAACGGGGTGTCATAACCGCCTACCAAAAAGCCGCCGCCGGATTCCATTATAATCATTGGGGGTAAAATATTTATTTCTATTGTGTCAGCCTGTTGAAATGATCCTTGACCTTGTCTAGGTCGTCCGCCACCATGTCGGCCTTCGACAGGTCCTGGCCCGCGCTGTTCGGGCTCCTCAGGGCTATGGCGTACATGCCCGCGTTCTTCGCCGACCGGATCCCGAAAGCGGAATCCTCTATCACCGCGCACTCCTCGGGCCTGACGCCGAGCTTCTCCGCGGCGATGAGGTATATCTGGGGGTCCGGCTTCCCCCTGATCACATCGTCGCCGGATATCTTCACCTTGAACAGGTCCTCGATGCCAAGCTCCCTCAGTTCCAGGTCCATCTTGAACCTGTGGCTGCTCGTGGCGATGGCGGTCTTGAGCCCTTTCCTCTGCAGGAAACCGATAAGCTCCAATGAATGATTAATGGGCCGGAGCTTGCCTTCCATGAGCTTAACCAGCTCGGCGTCCTTCTCCTTGATGAGGTCGGGGACGCTCAGGTTCATATTCCTTGCCCCCAGCACGCCCGCGAGGATCTCCTCCACCCTCCTCCCGAAGGCGTCCCTCGTCTCCTTTGCCGTCATCTTTATGCCATACCGCGCCAATACCATGTCGCCCGCCTCGGTGGATAGGTGCTCGGAGTCGGCTATCACTCCGTCTAGGTCGAAAATCACCGCCCTGATCATGTAAAATCAGCCCTGTTGCTTCATATTCCTTTTGAGACTTTTTATGCGCCCCGGTTTAAATAAGCCATGCTCCGTTATGATTCCGGCAATGTACTTTGACGGCGTGACATCGAACGCCGGGTTCCTCGCCTTTGTCTCCTTTGGGGCGATCCGCACCCTCGCGATGCCGCCCGGCATGCCGGCGATCCCGTCGGCCTGGCCGAACATGTACAGCACCTCGTCCTCGCTTCTTTCCTCTATCGGAATCTTCATGCCAGATACGCACTTGAAATCGATCGTCGAGCTCGGCGCGGCAACATAGAATGGTATCCCGTTCTCCTTTGCTACCACTGCCTTCTCGTACGTCCCTATCTTGTTCGCTATGTCGCCGTTTGCAGCCACCCTGTCCGCTCCGACCATGACGATGTCGATGTCCCCCCTCTGCATGAAATGCCCCGCGGCGTTGTCCGCGATGAGGTGGTGGGGTATCCCCTCCATGGCCAGCTCCCATGCGGTGAGCCTCGCTCCCTGGCACCTCGGCCTGGTCTCGTCGACGAAGACGTGTATCTTCTTCCCCGCGTCGTTGGCGAACCTGATCGGGGCGAGCGCAGTCCCGTAGTC
>JAFGSV010000030.1 GCA_016934325.1 Candidatus Aenigmatarchaeota archaeon
AATATAACATAGTAATATACTATCTTGTTTGTTGTTTTGTTTCACAAAAAACTTCCATAGGAAACACGGGGGCAGGGAATCCCCATATGAAATTTCCCCCAAAAAGCGGCAAAAAATCTCCACAGGAAATAAAGCTTTTTAAGCCCCAAAGCAAATAATAATTCCAAAAATTCTAAGGTGGGATGATGACGCAGAAATCATTGCATGAGCTTTTCAGCAGCTACGCTAACACCACGGGAATATTCAGCAACAAAGGCACGCTCTCGTCAGACTTCACTCCCAACAACATCCCCCACCGGGAGAAGCAGATCCAGGAGCTCGCCATGATCCTAAGGCCCGTCCTCAGGGGCGAGAAGCCGTCGAACCTCTTCATTTACGGCAAGACAGGGACGGGAAAGAGCCTTTGCATAAGGAAGGTCAGCAACACCCTGCAGGAGGTCTCGAGCGGTACCGGGAACGGGCTCAAGGTCATATACATAAACTGCAAGATGAGGAAGGTCGCGGACACCGAGTACAGGCTCCTCGCGCAGATAATATCCTACTTCGGGAAGGACGTGCCATTCACCGGGCTCCCCACCAACAACCTGTACAAGGAGCTCTACAACCTGATCGACAGCAACGGGGGGAACGTCATATTCGTCCTTGACGAGATAGACGCGCTGCTCGAGAAGGTCGGGGACGACATCCTTTACAACCTGACGAGGATCAACCAGGATCTCAGCCGGGCAAAGATAACGATAGTCGGGATCTCAAACAAGGTATCGTTCATAGACAACCTCGACCCGAGGATAAGGTCTTCGCTGTCCGAGGAGGAGATGATATTCCCGCCATATAACGCTAACGAGCTCAGGGACATCCTCTCCGAGAGATCGAGTACGGCCTTCAACGACGGCTCCGTCGACCATGCCGTGCTGACCAAGTGCGCGGCGCTGGCCGCCCAGGAGCACGGGGACGCACGGAAGGCCCTGGACCTGCTCAGGGTGGCGGCGGAGCTCGCCGAGAGGGCGAACAGCGGCAGGGTGACCGAGCACCACGTCGACATCGCCGAGGAGAAGCTCGACAGGGACAGGATAATCGAGATTATAAGGGCCCAGCCGAAGCAGTCCAAGCTCGTGATGCTGGCGGTGCTGAGCCTCTTCAAGAGGGGGCAGAAGAACATGCAGACGGGCGAGGTATACGAGCTATACGAGCGGCTGGCGCTCGAGAACGGCCTCAAGACGCTCACCCAGAGGAGGGTCTCCGATCTCATATCCGAGCTGGACATCATGGGCGTGATCAACGCCAGCGTTGTATCGAAGGGCAGGTACGGCAGGACGAGGAAGATAAACATACAGCTCGGCCAGAAGATCGTGGCGCTCCTTTCCAAGACGCTCGGCGCCGAATTCCCTGAAGCTTTTATTAATTTCTGACATATGTTTAAGCATGGAGAAGGAGGCCATAGTCAAGAAGCTCCTGAGCCTTGGCGTGATGGCGACGCCCGACGTTATTGACAGGATCGAGAAGTCGGGGCTCGACGCTTATCTCGGCAACATCAGCAAGGGCAGCTGCATGGTGGTGCAGGAAGGATCCGGGACAGACGATGCCATCAGCTGCCGCGTCGGGCAGGTCTCCGCAAAGGCCGAGATGACGCCAGACGATTTCGTGCAGGCCATCGCCGACAAGTTCAAGAGGATCCGGGACCTGCTTCTGCGGAAGATGGACGCCGTCTCCATCAGCAACATGAGCCGGATCAGCAGCAAGCTGTCCGTTGTGGGGATGGTGAAGGAAAAGACCGGCCAGGGGTTCGTCCTTGAAGACGGGACGGGCGAGGTCGAGGTGAAGTCAGCCACCCCGGTTCGGCTCGATGACGTCATAGGCGTCAGGGGCTGGATTAGGGACGGGAAGCTGTTCGGGGAGGAGATAGTATACCCCGACATCCCGGTCAACAGGCCCATCCACAGCATGAAAGGCAAGCTGCTGCTGGTCGGGAATGCCGCCGGCGCGAAGGGTGGTGCCGACGTCGTCGTCAGCCCTTACGCGGCGAGCGATGGAAGCGGGGCGGAGAAGAGCCTGCCCAACCCTGCTTGGATAACCCTCGAGAAGGGGGATAACAGCATGACCGTGGTCGTGTACAAGCCGGAAAGGCTTGCCGTCAAGAACGACGCGCTCGGCTGGCTTGCGAAGAGGTACATCGGGACCGACGGCGTGCCGGTGCCGGGCGGGGACAGGGTGCTCGAAACGATACCGGACATACTGTGGATAGTCTCCGAGAACGAGCCCTGGTCGGGCAACTACAAGGGGGTGACCCTCATCTCCTTCGGGCAGAGGAACCAGGCGCTGATAGACCTGAACACCAGGAAGATAGATATCAGATGATCCCAGCACATCAGGGCGCTACATGAGCACGAGAAATTCAACGGCCAGGTTGATGTTCTTTAAACCCAACATATATTACTTCTCCCCGGCGTGACTTATTCGGAAATCGCGATTGGCATGTTTATCGAGACGGTCCTCTTCTCGGCCGCGGGAATAGCCCTCGGGGTGCTCGCGGGGCTGGTGCCCGGCCTCCATCCCAATACGGTCCTCATGGTGCTCGCGTCGCTCGTCCTGGCTTCCGGCACCATCAGCACATACCCCTTCCTCGCGCTCGTCGTTTCGATGTCGGTGGTAAACACAATCGTGAACTTCATCCCGAGCATTTTCCTTGGCGCCCCCGAACCCGACAGCTGCCTGTCGGTGCTGCCGGGGCACAGGATGCTGTTGAGAGGGGAAGGCTATGAGGCGCTGCACCTGACTGTCGTGGGCGGTGTGGCGGTTTTGCTGCTCACAGTGATAGCCCTGCCTTTCGTGCTCTGGTTCATACCTTTCCTATATTCGAACCTAAGGTCGTACATCCACATACTCTTACTTGCGGTTCTAATCCTGCTCCTAATGAGCGAGAAGGGCAGAATGAAGGCCTACTCCGCCCTCTTCTTCATGGCATCGGGGATGATGGGCTTCTTCCTGCTTTCTCTCTATCCGGGTGAGCTGGTGCTGTTCCCTGCCCTGAGCGGCCTTTTCGGGTTTCCGGTGATATTGACGAGCATGGCCCAGGGGACGAAGCTGCCTCCCCAGGCGACCGACGTCGGGAGCGGGCACGATTGGAGAAAGGGCGGCATAGGAGGCTGGCTCGCGGGGATGTTCGTCGGCATACTGCCGGGGATCGGCTCGGCGCAGGCCGGCGTCATCGCCAGCAGGGCGCTGAGGGGCAACGAGAAGGACTTCCTCATCGCCTTGGGGGGAATAAACACATCGAACATAATCTTCACGTTCATCGCCCTCCAGGCCATCGGGAAGGCGAGATCGGGGGCGGCGTGGGCTGTTTCCGAGGTTATCGGGAGGATAGGATTGTGGGACGTCGGTTTCATAGTGATGATAGCACTGGCATCCTGCCTCATCGCAAGCAAGATAACGCTCAGGCTGGGCAGGGGAATGGCCAGGACCATGCACAATATTGATTACAGGAAGGTCAATTCGGCCGTCCTCGTCCTGATGATTGCGCTGATCCTGCTGATAACCGGGCCCGCCGGGCTGGCAATAACATCGATTTGCGCCTTGCTGGGCATGGCGTGCACCAGGGCCGGAGCGAAGAAGATGTACCTGATGGGATTCCTGATGCTCCCGACAATCATGTTCTTCTCGGGAATATCATAGAACGCCATTGGCGTGTTTGGGACATGGTAAGTTAACGCTTATTGCACGCGCCATTTCCATGTTAACGCACGATAAATCAATATTCACATTACTATGTTACCCCCCTGTTTCTTGTGGAAACCTGAAAATTGTGCAATTAACAGGCAGCAGGCGGCGTCGTGTGAAAGTGGCATGAAGAAATTACGCAAATCAGCAAAACGACCCCCTCATTTCACGTGGAGATTCACGCGGGTGGTGGACACGCTCTGTGAAGCTTGATGAACCGGCACAGAAACAGGCAGACTGCGGAGCCGTGATAAAATGAACTAGCGGATCCTGACCATGTCGGCAGGGCCCGATGCGGACGAGAACAGGAAGGAACCGCCGCATTCGCACCTCCCCACGAGCGGGGGCCTCCTGTACGGCCTGTTGCATTTGCTGCACAGGAAGCCGTTCACGTCATTTACGCTCACGATTACAGGTTCACGCGCGGCCTGTTCCTGCTCATGCTTGTGATTGTGGTTGTTAATAGCCTCGGCGAGGCCCATCTGCTTCCCCATGCCTAGAAGCTCCTCCCTGTCGACCCCGATCGCCCCGAATATCCTCTCGAGCGGGGGGAGAAGTTGGTTGTTGATGTAGTAGTTCGAATCGAGCTTTATCCCGTTGTCCTTCACGTAAGAAGGGTCCTCCGCCCTCTTCGACAGCAGCTGGGTGCCCTTGACAATCACATAGCCTATCCTGTCGCCCACGCCGGGGATGTCGAGCGCTTTCCTGCCCATCATCTTCTTTATCACCTCGACATGGGGCTGCACCCCGACGTATGAATCGGGCCTCTTCGTGATCGTCTTGGTGATCACGAGCTTTTCTATGTCTATCTTCCCATCGAGCAGCTTGTTCACGATGTCCCTGAAGTACTTCACGGCCTCCTTCAGGTCGTTGTGCTTGAGTATGATCTCTATGATCTGGCACATGGTCTCCGACGTCAGCTCGCACCAGTCCCTCCTGACGGTCTCTATGCCCTTCATCACAACGTCCTCCTTCCACTCGCCGTCCTTCCCCCTCTCGATGGACCATGCCATGTACCTCTTCTTGGTCAATGGCAGGAACCTCTTGAAGATCTTCTCGAACTCCAGCTCCATTATCCCCGGCAGCTTCTCGGTAATCTTGGTCGATAGCTCCCTGCCCATCCTCTCAGCCTCATCCAGATTCTCCGTCGGTACCTTTATCATCACGGAGTCCGTGTCCCCGTACACGACCTCAAAGCCGTATTCGCCTTCTATGGTCTTCACGGTCTCCTGGATGGTGCGCCTCCCGAGGGATGTTATCGCGCTGGCTATCGCTATGTTGTGTATCTTGGCCCTGGAATAGCCGAAGTATCCGTAGAAGGCGTTCGCCATTACCTTCAGGGCGAGCTGCTTCATGTTCAGGCTGTCAAACACCCTGCCTTCAGCCTGGGACATCTGCTTCTTGACCTTGCCCCTCTCGGCCATCAGGTTCTCGAGTATCCTTGGCATTATCCCGTAGCGCGTCTTCCTGTCGACGAACCTGGCGCCGAGCGGGGTAGTGATGACGCCCTCTGCCTTGTCGTCGCTGACGAGAGTGGTCGGGCATATGTTATATGTCCGGATGAGGCTGGGGTACATGGACTTGAAGTCGAGCACGAGGACCATAGAATGGATCCCCCTCTTCGGCTCGAGCACGAATCCCCCCTTGAGCGAATCCTTCTTTTCCCCGTTCCCGTTCTCCTCGGGAACCCTGTCCGCCTTGGACGGGAGTATGTAGCCGGCCTTGTTGAACTCCCTGAGCAGGTAGTTCTCGATCCTCTGTATCTCCCCTCCTCCCAGTATGTCGTTCAGCAGGGATCCCGATATCTTAGCGAGCGCGACGTACTTGTCGAGCAGCTTCATCTTGAGCAGAAGGTTCATTGCGAGCCTGCTGTCCTGCAAGCAATAATCCGCGAGCTTCTTGAACTCGGCCTGGGTCCCCCTCCAGTACTTGCCGATCTCGGACTTCTTGACGTCCCCCTTCTCCTCGCCGAGCAGCTCCTTGGAAACGAAGTCCAGCCCGTACCGCTTGAGGTTCCATCCGCTCTTGACGATCTGGAAGGAATCCGCCATGAGCCTGCCGATTATGGTTATCTTGTACCTGTTGGCGAACTTGTCGTACCTGACGTACTTGGAGGTGCACCTGCCGAACACCGGCTTCACGTTGTTCTTCCTCATCCTGTCGATGAGGTACGGCATGTCGAAGTTGTTTATGTTGTAGCCCGTGATGACGTCCGGGTCGTATTCGTTTAGTGTATCGACCAGCTTCTTCAGCATGTCCTTCTCGTCGCTGCAGGGGTCGATCCCGTCCCCGGCCCTGGTGGACAGGATGATGTGCTTCTTCCCCCTGAATCCCGGCTCGAAAACCAGAGATATCAGGACTACGGGGTCCCTCTCCGCCTCGGGCATCTTCCCAGCGTCGTCGCTGACCGTCTCAATGTCGATCGCCATGTATTTGAGCGGGGCGTCCTCGTCCTTCTCCACAGCCTCCAAGTGCTTCATCTGAACCTTCCTCTCGGCCGTGACCGATGTGGTGGCAATGCCGTTGCTTTCGGTCGTCTTGATCCATTTCATGCCCCCGATGCCGTTATCGTTCATCCACCTGTACTTGAAAAGTATGTCGGCTTCGTAAGGAACGTACCCCTTCGACCTGAGCATGTCGCGAATCTCGGGGGTCTTTGCCGGGTTCCTCAGCGTAATCTTGTAGACTTCGCTGGGCTCCTGGTAGCCGACCGGCAGGCATCTCTTCACCTTCTCTATGGACAGCACCTGCGGGTTGCCCCTGAGATGCTCCTCCAACCCATCGCCGGTCACGTAGAAGTAGGGCATGAACCCCTCGTAGAAGCCGCAGACGGTCTCGCCCTCACGGTTCTTCCCGAACACCCTCACGATGGGCTTCTCGTTCACCAGGACATAGTCGACGTCAAGCACCTGGAACTCCATAGAACACCACTGAAAGTAGTTGGGCGGAAAATGATATAAACATGATTATCCCTTGTTATATATAATCAAAGTTGGATTTTTAAAAACTGTCTTTCGAGGCACAAAATAACATTTAAAACAGTGAGAGAAGTGAATGGTATGAACATAAATCCCAGGCAGATCGAGAAGGCGATGAAGAGGATGGGCATGCAGGCGGTGCCCATCGAGGCCGAGGAGGTCATCATCAGGACCCCCGACAAGGACATAGTGATCTCCAACCCCCAGGTCACAAATATCAACATGATGGGCCAGCAGACCTACCAGGTCGTCGGCGAGGCCGAGGAGAAGCCGCGTTCACGCTTCAGCGACGAGGATGTGAGGATGGTGATGGAGAAGGCCGGTGTCGGCGAGGCCGAGGCGAAGACGGCGCTCGACGAGGAAGGGGACATCGCATCCGCCATACTCAAACTTAAGAAGTGACATGGAAGCGACCATTACATCCCGGTTCCAACCGGCGCCGTCTTGGAGAAAGGCACGGATTCTTGAACGAGCCATCATACAAACTTAATACAGATAAATCCCAATAATTACTCATGCCGACGGACTGGAAAAGGATGAGCCTAGGCGATGCCTGCAAGAAGCTCGACACCGGCAAGGACGGCATCACCGAAGAGGGCGCAGCCAAGCGGCTCAAGATATACGGCAAGAACGAGATCACAAGGAAGAGTAAGGCGTCCCCCGTAATGATATTCATCGCCCAGTTCAAATCGCCGCTGATACTCTTACTGGTCGGCGCTGCCCTGGTGCTGGCCGGGCTGTCGTTCCTGCCGGGATCGGAATCGAACCTGGTTGACACCACGCTGATACTCATAATAGTGATCGCCTCTTGCGTCTCCGGCTTCTTCCAGGACTGGAAGGCCGAGAGGGCCATCGAGGCGCTCAGGCAGATGTCAACTCCCATTGCCAGGGTGATCAGGGACGGCAAGGAGAAGCAGATACTTACGACGGGCCTCGTGCCGGGGGACGTGATTATCGTGGAGGGCGGCGATGTCGTCCCTGCGGACGCCAAGATAATACAGGCGTTCGATATAATGCTCGACGAGTCAATCCTGACCGGGGAGTCGAGGGCCATAAGGAAGGGGCAATCGGGCATGGCCTTCATGAACACCAGCCTAATCTCGGGCAGGGGGACCATGCTCGTCATCAATACCGGCATGCGCACCCAGGTGGGACGGCTGGCCGAGAAGATGCAGGAGATAAGGGACGTGAAGACACCCTTCCAGCTCGAGCTCGCCAGCTTCAGCAAGCGCATATTCTGGCTCGTGATGATCGTCGCTGCCGTGATATTCGCTCTGGGGTATTTCAAGTTCGGGCTTTACATGGCCTTCCTGATTGCCATCTCGCTGGCGGTGGCGGCGATACCCGAGGGGCTTCCGGCGGTAGTGACACTGGCCCTGACTTTCGGGGCGAAGTTCATGGTGAGGAGCAAGGCGCTCATAAGGAGGCTCCCGGTCGTGGAGTCAATAGGCTCCATCAACGTCATATGCACGGACAAGACGGGAACGCTCACCAAGAACAGGATGTCCGTGACCCGGGTCATGTTCGACGACGTCATGTATGACAGGAAGGAGATGAACAAGGAGGACGCGAAGAGGATGGAGATGCTGATGCTGTGCTCGGCGCTGTGCAACAACACTAGCGAGGTAAGCGACGACGAGGGCAAGATGAGAAGGATAGGAGACCAGACGGAGATAGCCCTGGCGGATTTCTCGGAGAGGTTCGGATACGGGAAGCAGGACATGGAAAGGATCTACAGGAGGACCCACGAGATATCCTTCACCTCCAAGAGGAAGAGGATGAGCGTGGTCTGCAGGTACGGGAGCAGGAGGTTCGTCTTCGTCAAGGGCGCCCCCGAGATAGTCCTTGATAGGTGCACCAGGACGCTGAGTGGGGGAAGGGTGCGCAAGCTGGACAGGATGTCAAGGGAGAAGATACTGAAGCAGGACAACGAGTTCGCTGCTCATGCGCTGAGGGTCCTGGCATTCGGCTTCAAGGAGCTGAAGAAGGACGTCCCCGAGAAGGGGATAGAGAAGGACCTCGTGTTCACCGGGCTCGCGGCCATGCTTGACCCGCCGAGGGACGAGGTGAAGCAGGCCATCAGGGAATGCGGGACGGCGGGCATCAGGGTCATCATGATCACGGGGGACAACATGGAGACGGCGAAGGCGATCGCGAACGAGGTGGGCCTTGGCAGCAAGGGCGGTATATCGGGCAAGGAGCTCAGCGGGATGAGCGACGATAGCCTCGCCAAGAGGCTCGACGAGGGGGTGAACATCTTCGCGAGGACGACGCCATTCGACAAGCTGCGGATTCTCAAGGTCCTGCAGAGGGATAACAGGGTCGCGATGACCGGGGATGGGGTGAATGACACGCTGGCCCTCAAGAAGGCTGACGTAGGCATCGCCATGGGCGAGAGGGGGACGGAGGTCGCCAAGGAGGCGAGCGACATAATACTCGTGGACGACAACTTCGCCACGATAAAGAACGCCGTGAAGGAGGGGCGCAGGATCTTCGACAACATAAGGAAGTTCGTGAACTACCTCCTAACGTGCAACTTCTCGGAGGTCTTCGTGATATTCATGGCAACGCTGCTCCTGGCGCTGAACGAGCCGGTGTTGCTTCCCGTTCACATCCTTTGGATCAACCTGCTCACGGACGGCCTGCCGGCGCTGGCCCTGGGGATCGACCCGCCCGCCCCGGACATCATGGAGAGGAAGCCCAGGAAGAAGGGCGAGAGCATACTCGACAAGAGGACCATCTACAACATAGTGTCCATCGGCTTGGCGAAGAGCGCCCTGCTGCTGACAGTCTTCATTCTCAACATCTATCTGGCCCTGGGAGACGCAAGAACCGCCCTGTTCATGGGATTCGTCCTGTACGAGTTCCTCAGGATAGGCGTCATAAGGTACCAGGAGAAGCTGGGCTTCTTCGATAACAGGTGGCTGGTCCTGGCGCTCGTGGCGTCGCTAGCGTTGCAGCTCGTCGTCATCTACACCCCCTTAAACGCGTATTTCGGGACGGTCCCGCTCAACTTGGCCCAGTGGGGAGTCCTGCTCGTCTTCGCCGTAGTCGGCTGGTTCTGCGCGATCTACATCACCAAGCTGATCAACGCCAGGCTGAAATAAAAGCCAGCGGAATCAAGTGAATACTATGACGCTGCCCATAGACCTCCTCATGTTCGCTCTGGGGATAGTCCTGCTGCTGAAGGGCGCATCGCTGTTCACCGAGAACGCCTCCAGGATCGCGAAGAGCCTGGGGGTTTCTGACATAGTGATCGGACTGACGCTGGTGGCCTTCACGACATCCCTCCCGGAGCTTTCGGTCAGCACCTTGTCGGTCATCAGGGGATCGTCGGGATTGGCCTTGGGGAACATCATCGGGTCTAACATTGCCAACATAGGCCTGGTGCTGGGGATTTCGGCGTTCCTGACGTCCAGCATACCTGGAGGCAAGGCCGAGCTGAAGCAGGGATACATAATGCTTGCCGTGACCGTGGTCGCGGCCCTTTTCATAATCGACGGGCTTTCCTTCCTCAAGGGCGCCATCCTGGTCTCCATGCTGCTGCTGTATGTTTACTATCTGTCAAGGGACAGATCCCTCAGGGAGGGCATCGTGGAGAGGATCATAGAGAGGGAGAGCTTCCCCAAAGGCCTTGCGCTATGCATCTTGGGGGGCGCGGGTGTCATCCTGGGATCGGAGCTGCTCATAAACTCAAGCGTAAGCATGGCCAGGAGCTTCAGCATATCGGAGACCGTGATAGGACTTACGATCGTAGCGGTTGGGACGTCCCTGCCCGAACTCGCGACGAGCGTGACCGCAGCCTTCAAGAGGTTGCAGGGAATAGCACTGGGCAATATCCTTGGCTCCAACATCTTCAATCTGCTGATGGTGCTGGGTGCCAGCGCCATGGCCGGTCCCATAATAGTAGAGAGCATGCTTCTTGTCTACAGCATACCCATGATGCTGCTCCTGACGGCTTTGCTGGTCCTTTTCATGAAGGCCGAGAACAAGTTGGGAAGGTTCGACGGCATCGCGCTGCTGCTGCTCTACGGTTTCTTCCTGTATCTCAAGATATTTCTGCTATGAAGCAAAGCAAAAAAGAGCTTCAGCACGTGCAGGAGGCGACCTGGCCCGGGTGCTGAATCCTTGACGCCTTGAATACCCAGAAGCTATCACTTCCGATACCATAACGCCTGGCGACCCCGCCGCTATAACGGGAATCCAAAGACGTGTGGAAACGGATGATGGACGGTTCGGCATCATCAATGCCACCGAAGCCATCGGAACCCAAATCTCTAATCATATCGTCTCGCTTTCCCCAACTTCCGTACATTGTGGTCATTAACTCACTTCTGATAATATGATCCGTTGCACAAAACGCTTTTATAATAATAACGCCCTTAATTTTATAAAATCAATATCATATCCGCAGCATTTCTGCAAAGATTATAAATAGGTCGGGGATATTAGATACTATGAGATTGGGGGAAGTCACGGAGAGGGCAAGGGGGATGCTGACCCTGAAGTTCTTTGTCAGGTACTGGTGGCTGTGGTGCCTGATACTCATAGTGGTATTCACCTTCTGGGCCAGGAACATACCGGCCAAGTACGGCGAGCTGCAGGCGCTTGACCCCTTCTATGCATACAGGATGAACCTGTACATGCTCGAAAACAATCTGCAGCTGCCGCAGCATGATTACATGAGGTACTGGCCTGACGGGGTCTCCATCGAAAAATACGGTCCCCTGCTGTATTTCTACGTCCCCGTCGTCATATACCTGGCGTTCCTGTTCGTCGGCATCAGCATGCCATATCTCGATTTCGCCCTGCTCTATCCGGCCTTGATGGGCGCGATTTCGGTCTTCATCATCTACTGGATAGCGGTCGAGGTCTTCAAGGACAAGAAGGCCGGCATCTTCGCGGCCGTTTTCCTGGCGACGATTCCCGCCTACATCTCAAGGACGTCAGCCGGCTTCTTCGACAAGGAGGCGACCGGAGGCACCCTGATGCTGCTTGGCATATACATGTTCGTCAGGGCTTGCAATAAGGATTCATGGAAGATCGGACTGCTGTCCATGATTCCCGTGGCAATCGCCATAGGCTCGTGGGGAGGAGCCCAATTCATAATGTTCATAATTTCCGGATTCATCATATTGAAGCTGGTTCTCAACCAGTACAATGACGCCATGATCAAGGCAGCCATCCCCTGCCTTTTAGCGGCGGTGCTTTCACAAAGGTACATCATAGGTTACTACACCTGGCCTTTCGAGCAGGTCATTTCGATCGTTGCGATAGGCCTCATAGCTTTGCGGTACGCTGCCGGCAGGTACAAGCTGGTCAGAAAAGACCAGCTGCCATACCTGATACCGGCAACATTGGCGCTCATCATACTGACGGTGCTGTTCGGATCGATGTTCTCGGACTTCTTCTGGAGGCTCATCAACAGGGTCCTCGTGCTGACGCAGTCCGGCGGTGAGAAGGGGTACATAGGCAGCACCGTCGCCGAGCAGATGACGGGAAGCTGGAACGACATAACATCAAGGGCAAACGTAGCCTTCGCAAGCTCGATCCTGCCAGTCAGCGCGCCCTTCGATACGCTGTTCAGCATATGGTTCCTCATGATACTGGGGTCCCTGGTTATATTCTACAACCTGTATTCGAGGAGGGAATGGATGCTCATGCTTCCTTTGCTGTGGCTTCTGATGTCCATACAGACCGTGTTCTTCATGGTCAGGCTGGTCTTCTTCCTGGCACCACCGGCTGCGCTCGTGGCGGCTTATTTCCTATCGGAAGCCCTGAACAGGTTCAAATCCCTGAATTACATGAAGAGCAGGTCGGGCCTCAGGAAGCTGAACTTCGCTTCCATACCACTGATAGCTTTCGTGTCCATGCTTATACTCGCCAATCTCGCCGCGGGTTACATTTTCTGCAATTCAATAGGCCCGTCATTCAACAGCTACTGGGGTGAAGCGATGGACTACCTGGCCGAGGAGACCCCGCTGAATGCAAGCGTCCTGTCCTGGTGGGATTTCGGCTACTGGTTCCAGATGAGGGGCCAGAGGCCGAGCACCGCCGACGGGGGGAACCTCAACGGGTCCGTCAACGAGCAGATCGCAGACTGGTACGTTGCGGACAGCCAGAACTGGACGAGCTACAGGAGCTGGCTGACTGGCAAGGACGTGAGCTACATACTCATGGATTACACGCTGCCCGGGAAATATGGAGCGATATCCAAGATCGCCAGCAGGGGCAAGACGGTCATCGGGATGCTGCAGTTCCAGCAGTCCGGCGTGTACCCCCAGGAGAACAAAACCATAGTGGAATACAAGGCGGGGCAGTACACGATATGGCTGCCCGTCAGCGAATCCGGGAACATCGCTGGGGCCCCGATATTCATGATTTCTCAGGGAGACCAGTACCTGGGCAGGACTTACGTCACCGACCTTTGCACGACCAGCGGCATCATCAAGTTGCCCGCGCCGGAGAATGGCGACACCATGCCGGGCTGCATCACGATCACGGCATACGGACTGTTCTACATACCCACGGAGGCGGAGTACAGCACATTCACCAACCTCATGTTCATGGACGGGTACGGCATACCGGACGTCAAGAAGGTCTTCGACAACAATCTTATCAAGATTTACAAGCTGGAAATAAACGAGACGGCGGATGCTTTAAGCTAGCCGGCCAATGAGAAAATGACATCCGAAACCCTAAATTGCCGGTCTAGTTGAATCCGAGGATCATCCTGAGCCCCTTTATGTTCCTGATGAGGTCTCCCGGCGACCTGATCTTCAGCACCCTCTTCGTGACGTAGGTGGGGCGGAAATAGAACCTCCTGAACGCTTCCCTGTGGATCCTCCTCACCTCGGCCTCGTTCTTGTAGCCGAAGGGCACGAACACGGGGTTCCACTCGTTGTACTCGTCGAACTTCTTGCTTAACCGACCCCATTTCGAGGCCTCCCTGTACAGCTTCGTGCCGGGGAAGGGCGTGGTTATGGTGAACTGAGAGTAATCCGCGTCAAGCTCTATCGCGAACCTGATGGTCTTCATGGCCAGCTCGGGGGTCTCCCCTGGCAGAGCTATCATGAAGGATCCCCTGACCTCTATCCCGGCGGCCTTTGTGGCCTTGACTGCCTTCCTGGACATGTCCAGCGTTATCCCCTTCTCTATGTTGTCCAGCAGCCGCTGGTCCCCCGCCTCTATGCCGTAGAAAATGTTCCAGCAGCCGGCGGCCTTCATCTTCCTGAGCATCTCGTAGTCGACGAAGTTCACCCTGGAGTAGCACGACCATGCGATGTCGATCCCCTCTTCGATGAGCCGGTCGCAGAAATCCAACACCCACTGCCTCTTCATGGTGAACAGGTCGTCCCAGAAGGATATCTCGGTGGTGTTGTACTCCCTGATGACATGCTTTATCTCCCTGATCACGTTGTCCACGCTCCTTGCCCTGTAGTTGTAGCCGTACAGGTCCTTGCAGCAGTATGTGCAGCTGAAGGGGCAGCCCCTGCTGATGATCATGTTTATCGCATATGGCGAGCGCTTGTAAGTGTTCGGCAGTGCCTTGTATGCGCGCATGGGCAGCAGATGGCGCGCCGGGAAGGGCAGGGAATCAAGGTCGTCGACGCGCTTGCCTATTATGACCTTCTTCATGGCGTATTTGCCGGGATCCCTGAGAATGTCGACTATGGTTATGTCACCCTCGCCCACCAGGACGAAATCGGCGCCCGTCCTCTTCAGGGTGCTGTCGGGCATTATCGTGGCGTGCGGGCCGCCGACACCGAGCAAGACATCGGGATGATCCTTCTTGATCCCCCTGCTCAGATTCTCAACCCTCCCGATGGTTGTCGTCAGCGCAGTCATGCCTATGAAATCCGGCCTCGTACTCTCCACATTCCGAAGAACATCATCCATGCCGTAGCCAAGAGCAGGCGCGTCGATTATACTAACCTCATGCCCCTCCTTGAGGAGCACCGCCGCCATGTAAGCCAGTCCGAGCGGGGCGAGATGGCCGCCGACATCGCCGACCTTCTTGCTGTATCTCTCATCGACGCTAATGG
Source organism: Candidatus Aenigmatarchaeota archaeon (assembly GCA_016934325.1). Lineage (GTDB taxonomy): Archaea > Aenigmatarchaeota > Aenigmatarchaeia > QMZP01 > JAFGSV01 > JAFGSV01. The sequence goes on from JAFGSV010000030.1 coordinate 14,741, forward strand.
GAGGGAATATCAGCAGGACTTTCATGGCTCCAGCCTCCCGCATCCCGTACCAGCTTCAATGAAAATATAATACAACATGCTGACCATTTGTATAGTAGGCCCAAAGTCTTTTTATATTGAATTCGCACCAGATTTTTCAAGGCGACTGAGGCACATTATACAAGACCGTGAACTTCATTTTCTTTGTTATTTAAATTAAAAAACAACAATAGAATGGGTTAGCTATCATATCGAAATATCACTATAATAGATATGAGAGTGACGCAACAATGAAAATACTAATCGATATCAGATATCGTCATCTGCTTTTATCTGTAACTTGCATAGCAATACTTCTTGGCATAGGGATTGTCATGGCATAGGGTTCGAACTACCCCGAGCTTCACGGACACGATTCTGGCGAGCTGGTGATCGATCAATTCTCTTACAGCGGTTATTATTATCAAGAATCTGACGGCGACGGCACCCGGGAAAATAACATGGGGCAGCATCTGTTCTGCATGCTATCCAGGGTGGCTTCAGGAGGTCTCAACTCGGAATGCAGGGTTTATTTGGGTTCGGGGAATTGGATATTGCGGGCGGTGGACCCGGATGATCAATATACCGATACCCAGCGCTGCGGCGCTATCTGTTTTGACTGAATCATATGACCTGCATGAACCAGAGTCCAAGCGCGAACAGCGCGAGTATGACCTCGACGCCGATAATGCTCAGCACCCAGTCCCTCTCGTAGACCTTCTCCTTGAACCTCTTCGCTATTAGGTACCCGAATGGCTCGAAGCCGTATATCCTGTCAGTGTACTCAAGGCTGCCGTCCGGATGGACGAGCGTGGCGAACGCCTCCGGAAGCACGAGATCTGGGTCATGCATCTTGTCGATTTTGAATTTTACGAACATGAATGCATCGAAGAGGTACGGGATGAACAGGATAAGCGCTACCCTCTCCATGTTTCCGAGTATCGCGATGCACGCTATCGACGCCCCGACGGCGTACGTGAGGCTGTCCCCGGGAAAGATGCTTGCTGGGGGCTTGTTGTACCACAGGAAGGCGAGCAGCGAGAAGACCATGCACAAAGACATCACGGTCACCCAGCTTGAGCCGGACATCCACGCGACGAAAGCCAGCGTGGTCAATATGACGACGCCCATCCCGGCCTCAAGGCCGTTATGGCCGGACATCATGTTGAACCCGTTGGTAGCTCCTATGATACCTATCGGGACTATTACAAGAGGGAATAATATGCCGAAGTCCACGAAGCCCAAGAACGGAACGCTCATCACCGAGTGCCCAGCATTGACGACGGCCAGCGGAATCGCTATAGGTAAAGTGAACATGACCTTGAGATGCCTCCACTTCTCCGCGGCGGCCCTCCTCCTCAGAAGCACCTTAATGACATCGTCGATGAAGCCGACGAAGCCCGCGAGCAGGACCGTGACGAGCATGGCGAATATCTCAACGAGCATCACGGGATCCAGGAGATAGAACGTCTTGATTGAGATGTACAGAAGGATGCCGAAAACGGCGCCGATCATGACGACCACGCCGCCCGGCTCGGCCACTGCCGGCTTCGGATCGGGCCTGCCCATGTCCCTGCCGACGAGCCCGATCTCATGCATCTTCCTCCTCCATCCCGGCATTATGACCAAAGTAAGCAGGAACGCCAGGGCGAAGCACGAAAACAGTATCAATTCCATCGAGCCACCACCAAACGGATTCTCCCTTCTCTTAATTTTGCGCCATTCCTTAATAATATTGCCGTGATGCCGCATCTGCCGCAAAGGTTTAAAGATTTAGATGCCAGCGAAGAATAATATGGTTATGGAAAGGGGGCATGGCAAGGCCAAGGCCGTGGTCGCCGCGGCCAGCGCGGGCACCGACATCCCCGGCGCCGTCGATCGCGTTCTCAAACTCATCGGGGGGATCGGCACGGGGGCGGAAAGCGCGCTGATCAAGCCGAACGTCGTATTCGCGATCAGGCCTTCCAGCGGCATAGTCACCAATCCCCTCGTTATCGAGGGCATCATGAAGCATCTCATATCCAATGGGCTAGACCCGGGGAATATCGTCGTTGGGGAGTCCGGGTCAATGGGCTTCGACACGGGCAAGGCGTTCAGAAAGACAGGCACCACGGAGCTCTGCAGGAGGTACGGCGCCAAGACACTGGATTTCTACGGGAAGGATATGGTCACGAAGCGTGTCACCATAGACGGGAGGGATATCAGGATCGACATCGCGAAGGCGGTGTTCGACGCCGATCTCGTCGTCAATGCGCCTGTAATAAAGACGCATTTCCAGACCGGAATCTCAATGGCGGTGAAGAACATGTTCGGTGCCGTCGGCTTCGAGTCGAGGAAGACGATCCACAAGTACTGCCTTGACGAGGGCCTGGCCCACATAAGCAAGATTCTACCGCGACACGTGACAGTAGGCGATGCAACGATCGGCTTGCAAGGATTCGGCCCCTCGATAAAGGGAATGCCGGGGAAGTGGGGGCTGGTCTTCGCCAGCAAGGACCCGGTGGCCCATGACTCGGCGATATGCAGGCTGTTCGGGGTGGATGTTCCCGAACACGTGAAGATGGCAGCCGATATCGGTGCAGGTGTCATGGACCCAGCCAGCATAGAGATAATCGGAGAGAAACAAAGCATGTTGAGTAGGAAGATGAAGCCACCTCTCGGTCAGTTCAGCCCGCTGGACGGGGTGAACGCCATTGACGGGGGCGCCTGCGCTTATTGTCTTTATGCGGTTTATCTCGTCCTGCAGAGGCTGGCCACCCAGGGCGTGAAGCCCAAAAGAAGGATAGACATCCTGTTCGGCCGAGACATAGACGAGAGCGCCTGCGACCCGAAGAGGGAGAAGATACTGTGCGGGGACTGCACCGAGAGGTTCAAGGAAAAGTACGGGAACCTGATATCTGGCTGCCCTCCCAAGAAGTCCGAGATAATCAGGGTTGTCAGGAAGATGATTGGTGCGGACGAGCGGTGATGCCAACCGGACCGGCCAGCATCGTCTTTGCCTCCAGCGTCTTCTCGAGAACCCTCCCCACGAAGGCATAGCTGACGGGATTCCCTTCACGATTCATGAAATCACTTACCAGTGCCATCAGTGGCTCCTCTTTCCGCACGAAATAGCTTCTGAAGCTCCAGGCCCCGGCATCGCACAGGTTGGGATCGCTGATTCTCGCATCTAGTATATGGATTTCCTGCCTGAGCAGGTCGGCCCTTATCCTGAGAGTCTTGCAGAAAATCTCGATTATCCTCTCCTTGTACTCGTTGACGTTGCTGGCAGTCAGCTGAGCGTCGACCTCTCCTATTCTCATCATCAGCGTGCATCTGCTCCTTCCCTTGTCGGCAAAGCATGACATGATTTCCATAGAAGCCTTTTCGGCGCCGGTAATATACATGAGGGTGCCTATTCCGTGCAACACAGAATCCTCGACAATATCTATCTTGGAGTGGCTTATGGGGCCAATCCTGTCCAGCCGCATCCCTAGAACCTTCCTTCCCTTTATCAGCTCCGATACATTTCTGACGACAGGATTGAATATGTCGAATGAACCAATGTACAGCTTCAATCCGTGCTCGCGTGCATACTGCACGAAAGAGAAGTCCCCCGAAGGGCCGAAGATGAGCTGCTCTGAGAAGACGTCAATACCTCCCCTGAGTGCCCTGCTTATGTTCTCTGGTGTGCAAAGCGCCCCCGAGAAGAAGGCCATGTCGCAATCCAGTTCACGAGGGAGCTTCCTGGCCTTTCTCACGTACAGCCCCTCCTTCTCAAGCAGATATCTGAACCTGTCCGAGAAGTAATCCATGCCGACTACCAGCGCCTTCATATGAAACCCTCCTTGCCAAGCATCACGGTCTTGTAGCTCCTTATCTTGTCGTTGTACGCGAGAACCGATGTCAGGAAATGCCTCATCTGCTGCTCGTTCTCGAATACGGTCAGGACGAAATAGTCGAAATCCCCGCCCACCTTCAGGACGCGCTTGACATTGCCGAACTCGTTGATCTTCTGGATGAAGCTCTTATCGAGCGGCTGGAAGAACTCGAGCATGAACAGGACGGGCAGTAGGCCGAAGGCGGAATAGTTGACTATGTATTTCTTCCTGATGGCCTTCCCCCTCTCAAGCTTCTTGATGTGGCCGTGGACCCCGGCCGGTGTTATGTTAAGATTTTTAGCAAAATCAGATATTTTTGTGACGTTCTTATCCTCTATCAGGCTCAGTATCCTGCTCAACGATCTTGTCAGCTTCATAATAATCTTAATATTTTTAACTATTTTTATGATAATTGATTAAATATGTTAATCTTTATAAAGACCACATTTCTACTATCATCTATGACCGGGGGCTCAATGATCTCTGATGATGCGAAAATCGGGGAGGATGCGAAGATCGGCAAGCTGGTCATCATAGAGGAGGGATGCGTCATCGGCAATGGCGTTTCCATCGGCGACAGGGTGACCTTGCACAAGGGAACAAGGATTGGTGACAACTCGGTCATACAGGAGAGCTGCATCATAGGAAAGCACCCCAGACCGGGGCCGAGGACTTCGCACAAAATCGACCCGCAGCCGGGTGCGGTCATTGGTGAGAAGGTTCTGGTCGGCGCGTTCTCAATAGTTTATGCAGGCACGGTCATCCATGATTACTGCTACGTCGGTGACTTCGTCGGGATCAGGGAGAAATGCGACATAGGCGAGTACTCGACGGTCGGCCGGGGAGTCCTTATCGAGTTCGGCGTGAAATGCGGGCATCATGTAAGGATAATGAACAACGCCCAGATCACCGAGGGCACGAGAATCGGGAACAACGTTTTCGTGGCGCCCGACGTAAGCACGATGACCGACAGGAAGATGGCAAGGGACGACAACATATTCGTTCCCCCGGTCTTCGAGGATAACACCAGGATCGGCAGCAACGCCGTCATACTTCCGGGAGTCAGGGTCGAGAAGGAAGGGACCGTGGGCGCTGGCTCTGTAGTGATGAAGGACGTGAAGGAGAACCAGATCGTGGTCGGGAACCCGGCCAAGCTCGCGGGGATCGTCATGAAAAGGGACAGGCTGAGCCCGGACGGCACGCCGAACTGGAGGCTGAAGGGAAAGGAGTGATTCGGATGGCAGACGGAGACATCGAGGAAAGGATCAGGAAGGTATTCACGAGCGTATTCGAGGGCGTCAAGGCGGAAGACGTGACCTTCGACGGGAAGCATGAGGAGTTCGACGAATGGGACTCGCTCACGCACATGAACCTCGTGTCGGCGCTCGAGGAGGAGTTCGGGATAAGCCTCAGCGTCGATGACATCTCGGAGATGGACACCGTGACGAGGGTCCTGGAGACCGTGAAGAAGCTGCATAACGGCAAAGGGGGGTAGGTCAGATGAACCTCACCCGGCTTATCCTGGAGAGAAATTCCGGCAATACGGAATCGATATGCCTGACGCAAGGCGATGATAGCTATTCCTACGGACAGCTGTTCGCCATGGTTGGCAAGGTGAAGGGATTCCTCTCGGGGAAAACAGGGAAAGGCGACAGGGTCGGATTGCTTTGCGAGAACGGCATTGGATTCGTCTCGGCATATCTCGCCTGCCTCGATTCGGGGGTCGTGGTGGTGCCGACGAACACGAGCTCCTCCCGGGAGGAGCTGGAGTACATGGCCGGAAACTGCGCAATCAAGTTGTTCATCTGCTCCGCCAAGATGAGGAAGAAGCTGGAACTCGGCATACCGGATCATGACATATCGGGAATCCTTGAAGGTGACGGACCCGAAGCGCGGATAGGGAAGGAGAACCTGACGGATAAAGGTGATCTGGCGGCGTTGATGCATACATCAGGCAGCACCGGCAAGCCGAACGCCGTCATGGTGACCCACGGCAACCTGCTCGCGAACACGTCATCCATACTCGGATATCTCGACATGAAGCCGAGCGACAGGACCATGGTCGTCCTCCCTTTCTATTACTGCTATGGCGCATCACTGCTCCACATGACGCTGTGCGCGGGCGGACGGGTCGTCATAAACAACAAGTTCATGTTCCCTCAACGTGTCGCCAACGAGATAGTGGAGAAGAGGTGCACGATATTCGCTGGGGTTCCCAGCACATACCAGATAATGCTCAAGTACACGAGGATGGCTGAGATGGACATGTCTTGCCTGAGGTATGCGCTGCAGGCGGGAGGGAAGCTCCCTGCAGACCACCTCAAGCAGCTGATGAAGGCGCTGCCCGGCACCGGCATAGTCGTCATGTACGGGCAGACGGAGGCGACGGCAAGGCTTTCATACCTCCCTCCGGACCTGCTAGAATCGAAGCTGGGGTCGGTGGGAAGAGGCATACCGGGAGTCGAGCTGAAGGTCATCGACGGAAGCGGGCGGGACGCCAAGCCCGGGGAGAGGGGCGAGATAATAGCCAGGGGAAACAACATATCGCCCGGTTACCTGAACAACGATGAAGAGACGCGCATGACTTTCAGGGACGGGTGGCTCCATACGGGGGACATAGCCACCGTCGATGATGAAGGGTTCATATATGTCGTCGACAGGGAGAAGGACTTCGTGAAGGTGGGCGGGAACAGGGTTTCCCTGGCGGAGATAGAGAACACGGCCCTGCCGCTCAAAGGCGTAAGCGAGGCCATCGCAGTGGGCTTCCCTGACGAAATCCTCGGGGAAGCGGTCGCACTGTTCGTCGTCCCCGCGAACAACGGCCTGAAGCCGCAGGATGTGATGCGGATATGCAGTAAGGAGCTGCCGGCCTACAAGGTGCCCAAGACCGTCAGAATCATCGACAGGATACCGAGGAACGCTTACGGAAAGGTCCAGAGATTCAAGCTGCTGGAGCAGGTAAGCGTAAATCCCGGCGGACCCAAGAATACAGCAGAGAAGGTGGCCAGTGATGGATGACCGGATAATCCAGATGCTGCCCAAGGTCCATTTCCCGGGCGCGGTTTTCACGGGAGCCAACTCCCTGTTCTACCTGAAGACGCTGGACCAGGCGAAGACGCTCATCGTGGCCTCGGAGACGGCCTGGAGGCTCCACCGGGCGAAGATCGAGAAGCACATGCAATCCAAGAGGATCATAGAAGCGGGCCACGAGCCGACGGTGGATGACATGGAAAGCCTAAAGGCGGAGGTCAGGAAAGGCGGCTACGAGAGCGTCATTGGGTTTGGCGGCGGCTCGGCCATGGACCTGGCAAAGACCAGCAGGATGCAGGACGACGGCATAAGGCTGGTGCTCATTCCCACGACGAGCGGGACCGGCTCCGAGTCGAGCAGGTACGCAATCATGATAAACGAAAAGAAAGAGAAGGAGCCGGTGACTTCCGAGAAGATGGTTCCCGACGTGGTGCTGCTTGACCATTCATTCACCCTTTCTCTGCCACCCTTCGAGACCGCATACACATCCATAGACGCCTTGTCGCACTCGGTCGAGGGGCTTGTCTCGAGGCTTGGCAATCCATTGAGCGACTCGCTGGCAGCAGCATCGATCGACATCATTGCTGAGAATCTACCGAAGGCCTTCAGGAACCAGCTTGATGCGCAGGCAAGGTCGGCCCTTCAGGTCGCCGGGTTCCTCGGCGGGCTGGTCCAGAGCAGCGCATCCGTGGGCCTGGCCCATTCGTTCGCCAACTGTCTCGGCCCGAAGCTGGGGATACCGCATGGGGCGGCGATAGCTGCGTTCCTGCCAGATGTCGTCAGGTTCAACATGGAGAAGTCGGAAAAGTGCGCGAAGCTTAGGAATCCGGCGTTCCTCAGGGATGGCGATGTGGCCGGGAAGCTGTCAGGCCTGCTGGGGCAGGTGGGCCTCGCGGACTACCTCAATCAGCTCGACTTCAGCCCTGTCGATATCGACGCGGCCGCGGAAAGTATAAAGAGCGATGTCTGCACAAAGACGAACCCGTACAACCCGAGCGTCGATGAGATCAGAGGGTTGCTGGCATCTTTCGGGGTGAGATGATGGGTGAGATAGAGAACCTGCTGGGCGCAGAGCCATTCGGGATGGGAAAGGATGAGAAGAGGGAGAAGTTCCTAAGCGCGATGCGGGAGTCCCTTGCGTTCCATTGCGGCAACTGCCGGGAGTTCAGGGATTTCTGCGGCAGGCGTGGGTTCGACCCGGCCGGCAAGTTCTCGCTCGAGGACATACCATTCCTGCATGTTGATACATTCAAGACGGTCAGGCTCGTTTCGGTGCCCGAGAAGGACATAGTCAAGAGCGTGCAATCCAGCTCGACCACCGGGAACGTCCCGAGCACGGTCAGGCTCGACAGGGTGACGATCGAGAGGCAGAGGAGGGTGCTCAGCTCCATAATGGCCAGCTTCATAGGGCCGGAGAGGAAGGCGTTCATTATACTGGACAGTCCGGAGACCGTCAAGTCCAAGGAAGGGAAGATATCGTCAAGGGCGAGCGGCATAAGGGGCATGCTCCCGTTCTCAAAGCAGGTGTTCTACGCCCTGAACGAGAATCTTGAGCCAGACGCAGAATCGCTCAGAAGGGCCGTCGGCGCGATAGGGCCCGGTGTAGAGGTGTGCTTTTTCGGATTCACGTTCCTCATGTATAAGTTCGTCGTGGAGGCCGAGAAAAACAAGGAGATGCTCGACATGCTCAAGGGGCTGCACGAGCCGGTGATCGTCCACACAGGCGGCTGGAAGAAGCTCAAGGACCTCATGATAAGCAAGGCGGAGTTCAACGAGTCAGTCGCCAAGGCGTTCAACACGGTGCCGGGGAAGGTCATAGACATGTACGGCATGACGGAGCAACTGGGGACCGTTTACCCGGACTGCGAGCGCGGCTACAAGCATGTCCCCGTGTACTCGGATATCATCATCCGTGACCCGAACACGTTCGAGCCCGTCCGAAACGGAGAGCCCGGGCTCATCCAGCTGCTGAGCCCAGTGCCCAACAGCTATCCAGGCATATCGCTCATCACCGACGACATGGGCGTGATGATCGGCGATGACGGGTGCAAGTGCGGGAGGAGAGGAGAGCATTTCATCTTCAAGGAGAGGGTCAAGAAGAGCGAGATAAAAGGATGCGGTGACACCCTGAAATGAGCTTAAAGACTATATTCTTCGATGGGAGGATATGCCGGAGCGAGCCGGACGGCCTGGACGAGATAGCCGACGCCCTCAGGAAGCAGGCCAGGGCTCTGCACGACATCGAGGTTGACGAGCTTGTGGAATTCTTCGACGCCGTCGGCAGGCATTGGCTCAGGAGCCCCGGAATCAAGAAGAGGTTCGGGCCCACGCTCAAATTCCTCGCAAAGTTCATGGACAAGGGGAACCTGACGACCCTGCTGGATACAGCCCTGAGGGACAGGCATGCGCTTGACGGTTTCGTCAAGCTAAACAAGACGAAGATGCTTTTCCATGCCCAGCCCAGGGGGCTGACTGTACACTGGATAGCCGGGAATGTCCCTGTTCTTGGGATATTCTCCGTCCTGCAGGCGTTGCTTACCAAGAACGCATGCCTGGTGAAGGCGTCGTCAAGATCATATGAGGACATGACCGCGCTGCTTCAGTCATTCAGCGAAGTCAGCACGAAGAATCTCAAGGGAAACCGGATCGCCAAGGCCGTCGCGGTCGTCCTTGTTGAGAGGGAGGACAAGGAAAGCCAGCGAAAGCTCTCAATGTCGGCCGACGTGAGGATAGCCTGGGGCGGCAGGGAGGCGGTCGATGCCATAACGAGATTAGAGAGAAGGGCGGAGACGGAGGACATCATATATGGCCCCAAGTACTCGTATGCCGTGATCGGCAGGGAAAAATTGCGCGGAGACGTCAGGCCCCTTGCCTACAAGCTCGCCATAGACGCCTCGGCGTTCGACCAGTATGCGTGCTCTTCCCCCCATACCGTGTTCGTCGAGAGGGGCGGGAAGGCCAGCCCGCTCGATTTCGCCGAGGAGCTGGCGAAGCAGATGGACTTCGTGAGCAAGAAGGTAATACAGCCGGGGAAACCGGACCCCGGCAGGTCGCTTGACATACTGAAGGCCAGGAACGAATACGAGTTCAGGGGGCAGGTATTCTCTTCGAAGAACACGGACTGGACGGTCATATATTCCGATGAGCAGGGGCTGGCCCAGGCATGCTTCTCGAGGGTAGTGTTCGTAAGGCCGGTCGATGACATAAGCGACGTCTGCGCCTTCAGCGGCAGAGGGATGCAGACGATGGGAGTCGCCGTGTCCGACGAGAGGAGGCGGACCTTCGCCGACAGCGCAACGGTTCGCGGCATAGACAGGTGCCCGCCTATCGGGGAGATGTCCTTCTTCCAGTCCCCCTGGGACGGCATGTTCGCGTTCGACAGGCTTGTGCGCTGGGTGACGACCTATGAGTGAGGGAATGCGTTTCCACGACATAAAGGGCATCGGGGTGGATTGCGTCGACATATCGAGGTTCGAGGACCTCAAGCCGCATTTCCTCAGGAAGGTCTACACTAAGAAGGAGATCAGATACTGCAGGTCGAAGCCCGTCCAGGCACAGCACTTCGCCGGAAGGTTCGCCGGGAAGGAATCGGTAATCAAGGCGTTCGACCGGGCCGGGAAGAGCGTAGCGATGGACAAGATCGAGATCCTGAACACCACCTCGGGAGCGCCCGTGGTGAAGATATTGAGAGACGGGTTCGATCATTTCAGGATCTTCCTGAGCATATCGCATTCGAGAGAAGTGGCCGTCGCTTTCTGCATCGTGACATGCGAGCGTTGATGCAGCGCACGATCATTTCAGGACTTCGTATACCTTGGCCGGGATCCTACAGTCCTTGCCGCACGCCTTGCATTTCAGGACGTACGCATCGCCTTTCTTGGTTCCGGCACCAAGGACCTCCCCGCAGAAGCATACGAACCCGCGAAGCTTTGCCGGGTTCCCGTAGACGAGGCCGTGGTCCGGAACGTCCGCAGTCACCACGCTGCCTCCCCCCACCATCGAATGGCTGCCGATCGTGATCCCGCATATAATCGTGGAGTTGACTCCGATTGAGGCACCTTTCTTCACCAATGTCTTCACGACTTCCCATTTCGCGCTATGCGCCCTGGGCCTCATGTCGTTTGTGAATGCCACGTGGGGCCCTATGAAGACATCATCCTCGATTGTCACGCCTTTGAAGATAGAGACCTTGTTCTCGATCTTGACGTTGCTCCCAACCTTGACGCCCTCACCGACATATGCGCAGTGGCCCACGACGCAATTGCTGCCAAGGATGGCGCCCTCCCTCACATGGGCGTAGTGCCACACCTTGGTGCCGCTGCCTATCCTCGATCCCTTATCGGCCGTGGCCGTCTCGTGTACGAAAGCTCCTTTCATGTTTCACACGCTCCGCTTCATATGCACTTCATGATATCGGTGGCGATCCTGAGGACGTTCAGGCCCTCGGCGCCGCTCACGAGGGGCTCCCTGTCGTTCTTAACGGAATCGATGAAGTCCTCGAGCTCGAGCTTGAGGGGCTCCTGCTTCCTGACCCTGATCAGCCTCTTCCTGGGCTCCCCGAACCTGACCACGAAATCCCCGAACTTGTCGAAGGTCTTCCTGTAGTTGCTCTCGTGCATCTCGAGGTCCTGTGTTATGTAATTGAGCTCGGCATAGCCTTTGGTGCCCGTGACGTTGAGCACCCTTATCTTGACGGGGGTGATCCAGTTGACCTCTATGAGCCCGTTGGTGCCGTTGTACTTCATGAATATGTCGGCATAGTCCTCCCTGTCATTCACAAGCGCCTTGCCTGCCGACGCGCTTATCTTCACGGGATCCTTTCCGAGCAGGTAGTTGAAGACGTCAATGTCGTGGACGGCGATGTCTATGATGACGTTGGCGTCCTTTATCCTCGGCGGGAACAGCCCGACCCTCCTGGCCAGGATGGAAGTGATCTCCCCCAGCTTCCCGGCGTCGATCAGCTCCTTAAGGCGCTGGACAGCCGGATTGAACCTCTCTATGTGGCCGACGGCGAGCTTCAAGCCCTTCTTCCTGGCGAGGCGGACGATCTCCTCCGCGTGCCTGATGTTCTTCGTTATGGGCTTCTCGATGAGGAGGTTCACGCCCCTTTCAATCACGTCCTTTGCGACCGTGTAATGCAGCGACGTCGGGACGCACACGGAGACAGCATCGGGCCTTTCCTTTTCAAGGAACTCCCTGTGGTCCTTGTAGTGCCGGCAGCCGCACCTCTTTGCGACCTCCCTTCCCGTGTGCTCGTCGGGGTCCGCGATGCCGACCAGGTTCACGCCAGGCATCTCGGAGTAGATGCGCGCGTGGTTCTTGCCCATGCTCCCTGCACCTATGACGCCGACTTTCATGCAAATCACCTGAACTTCTCCATCACTTCAACGACCCTTTTCAGTTCGGCTTTTTTAAGCTTGGGGTGAACGGGCAGGGAGATCACCTGCTCCGATAGCGATTCGGCCACCGGGCAGATCCCCTTTTCATAACCAAGCGACCTGTATGCGGGCTGCAGGTGAACAGGCGTTGGATAATATATCCTCGCGCCGACGCCGCTCGAGTTCAGGTGCTCAAACAGGTCGTCCCTGATCCCCGCCTGGACCTTCACGGTGAACTGGTGCCACACGTGCTTGACGCCCTTGCTGACATAGGGGACCTCCACCCAGTCGAGCTTCCCCAGCCGCTTGCTCAGGAAGCGCGCATTCCTCTCCCTCTGCGAATTCAACTTGGCGAGCCTGCCGAGCTGGACGAGCCCGATGGCGCCCTGCATGTCCATCATCCTGTAGTTGTAGCCTATCATGACGTGGTCGTACCGGCCCAGCTGGCCCTGGTTCACGATGACCTTCGCCTTCTGGGCCGCTGCCTCGTTGTCCGTCAGTATCATTCCCCCTTCCCCCGTGACCATGTTCTTGGTCGCATAGAAGGAGAAGGTGGACAGGTCCCCCAGGGAGCCCACGCGCTTCCCCTTGTATTCGGCGCCGTGCGCCTGGGCGCAGTCCTCGATGAGCAGCAGGTCGTTCTCCTTGCAGATCTTCTGCATCGCTGCCATGTCGCATGGCTGCCCGTACAGGTGAACGACCAAGACAGCCCTGGTCTTCCCGGTTATCTTGGATTCTATCTTGACAGGGTCAATGTTGAAGGTCCTCTGGTCTATGTCCGCGAAGACCGGCACCGCCCTGTTATATAGTATGCTATTGCCGGTGGCTATGAACGTGAAAGGGGTCGTTATGACCTCGTCCCCATCCTTTATCCCCACGGCCTCAAGGCCGACCTGCAGCGCGGCCGTTCCCGAGGAGCACGCTACCCCATGCTTGGTGCCTATGAAAGAAGAGAACCTTTTCTCGAACTCCTGCACGCTCTTGCCCTGCGTGAGGTTGCCGGACCTGAGCACCCTGACGGCCGCCCTGATTTCCTCGGAGCCCAAGGCCGGACTGGCTATCGGTATCATAGTTGTAATCTTATTGCAGATACATTTAAAAAGACATAACGATGAGAAGCGACCATATAGGAAGAAGGGGCATTGCCCTCATTTCTTCTTCTTTTCAAGCTTCTTAACCTCTTTCTCGAGCTCTCGCTCCTCGAGCTCGAAATTCTTCTCGACCCTCTCCAGCCTCTTCTCTATCTTCTTCAGCTTGAATATCTCGAATGCCAGGTAGAGGATGCACAGGACGATGATGCCGCTGAAGACCGTCAGCACCTCGGCAATCGAAACCTCGAGGCCAAACAACCACATTTCATTCCCTCCTTAGGAGATATACACTATATACCAATATTAGTATATAAACCACGAATATGACGTTCAGGAAGCCTCCCGGGCCCTCCATGTGCACGGTCGCCTCGTCGTGCAGGACTATCCCTCCCCCGGCCGCCCTGCCCGTGATCGTGTAGTCCCCGCTCAGTATGTCCATGGGGACCTCGAACTCGATTATCCTGAAGGCCGTCTTCTCGTCGCCGAAGTACTTGATGCTCTCGTCGTACAGGATTTGCGCCGTCTGCATGGTGTTCGGGTTCACGATCACTTCCTTGGGTATCCTGGTGTACATCATCCCCCCATCCACGAGCTTCCCGCTCGGGCTCAGTATCTCGACCTCTATGTCGGCGGTGCCCATCTTCCCGTACGTGTCAAGCCTCAGCACCACGAACCCCTCTTCGCCGGCCAGGTAGTAGAACTTGTTGGTAATCACCTCGAGGCTGGGCTCGCCGCCTTCCGGTGCCGTGATGGCGTCCTCGGCCAAGGCGCCGCGTGCTAATGGCGATGAGGCCACCAGAACGATAAATAGCAGCGTCCATTGCATCCTCATAACATAATTTACGCCAAGCGGCAATTTATTGTTTTCAGACAATTTCCAGGGGAATCCAAATTAAAGTCAATCGTCGAACTGAAAGTCAACATTTAAATAGATTGCGGTGCTCCTTAATAGAAACAGGTAAAACTTATGGCCGTTGGCATCGTGGGTTACGGGGCCTACATCCCCAGGTGGAGGATAAAGTCCTCATCGATAGCCGAAGTCTGGGGATCTGACCAGGGGAGGACCAACTCTCTCGTGGACGAGAAGGCGGTGAGCAGCCTCGACGAGGACGCTGCGACGATGGCAGTCGAGGCAGGGAAGAGCGCGCTGCTGAGGGCGGGCATAAACCCCAAGGACATAGGGGCCCTTTACGTTGGTTCCGAATCCCATCCCTACGTCGTGAAGTCGACCTCGTCCATAGTCGCCGAGGCCCTTGACGCGACCCCCGACCTGACCGCCGCGGACCTCGAGTTCGCGTGCAAGGCGGGGACGGCCGGCATGCAGATGGCCATGGGCCTCATCGAGTCCGGCAGGATCAAGTACGGCATGGCCATCGGTTCCGACACCGCCCAGGGAAGGCCGGGAGACGAGCTGGAATACACGGCCGCTTCCGGGGCAGCTTCTTACATTCTGGGAAGCAGGGGCCTGATCGCCAAGATCAACGACACGTGCTCGTACACCACCGACACCCCCGATTTCTGGAGAAGGGAGGGCGAGGAGTTCCCGAGGCACGGGGGAAGGTTCACGGGCGAGCCGGCCTACTTCACCCATGTGCTGGCGGCGACCAGGGCTTTGCTCGAGAAGACGGGGACCACGGTCGAAGATTATGACTATTTCGTATTCCACCAGCCCAACGCGAAGTTCCCGCTGAAGGCGGCGAAGACGCTGGGGATACCGGCCGGGAAGATCATGCAGGGTCTGCTGGTCTCCCAGATCGGTAACACGTACTCCGCTGCGAGCCTTCTCGGCCTGGCGGCGGTGCTGGACGTCGCGAGGCCCGGGGAGAACATACTGCTTACGTCGTTCGGGTCGGGCGCGGGCTCCGATTCGTTCTCCATCACGGCCACCGATCTCATAACCAAGAAGAGGCGCTTGGCGCCCTTCGTCAAGAACATGATAGCGGTGAAGGAATACATAGGCTATGCCCATTATATCAAGTTCAGAAGGAAGCTGAAGGGGGCCATGAGATGAATTCACCGAGGAGGGACGTGGCCATCATCGGGGTCGGGATAACCAAGTACGGCGAGCACTGGAACCAGGGCCTCAAGCACCTCATCACGGAGGCCGGCGTGAGGGCCATCAAGGACGCCAGGATATCCGGGAGCGACATAGAGCTCATCGTCGGCGGCTCCATGTCCAGCGGCATGTTCGTCGGCCAGGAGCACACGGGGGCATTGTTCGCCGACTACATGGGGCTGAACCCCAAGCCGGCGATCAGGACCGAGGCAGCGTGCGCAAGCTCGAGCGTCGCCCTTCGGGTGGGCTGCATGGCCATAGCGTCGGGGATGCACGACTGCGTGGCCGTGGGCGGCGCGGAGAAGATGACGGACGTCTATGGGTCGCAGGCCACCACCGCCCTGGCGGGGGCCATGGACAGGGACAACGAGGCATACTTCGGCCTGACGTTCCCGGGAGTCTACGCGATGATGGCGAAGAGGCACATGCACCAGTACGGCACGACCAGGGAGCAGCTCTCGCTCGTCGCGATCAAGAACCACGACAACGCCATGCACAACCCGTGCGCGCAGTACCACAGGAAGATCGGGTTGGAGGACGTCTTGAAATCGCCCCTCGTGGCGGACCCCCTGAGGCTGCTTGACTGCTCACCCATAGCGGACGGGGCTGCATGCATAATAATTGTTCCCGCGGACCAGGCGAAGAAATACACGGACACGCCCATATACATAAGGGCGTCGGCGCAGTCGTCTGATACTCTTGGCCTGTACATGAGGAAGGACATCACCACGATCAGCGCCAACATACACGCGGCGAGGCTCGCTTTCCAGATGGCGAATATGAAGCCGGCGGACATAGACCTCGCGGAGGTGCATGACTGCTTCACGATAAACGAGATCATAAGCTGCGAGGACCTGGGCTTCTGCAAGAAGGGCGCCGGGGGAAAGACCGTCGAGGAAGGGGAGACCCAGATAGGGGGCAGGATACCCGTCAATACCAGCGGCGGGCTGAAGGCAAAGGGGCACCCCGTAGGCGCGACTGGAGCCGGCCAGATCGTGGAGCTGGTCGAGCAGCTGAGGGGAGACGCGGGCAAGAGGCAGGTGAGCGGTGCCGAGACGGGCCTTGCTCACAACGTTGGCGGGTCAGGCAGCACGGTCGCCATACACATACTTTCCAGGAACAGGGGGAGGGCGTGACGATGGAAGAGAAAGCTGTGTCCTTCTACTGGAGGGGATTCAAGGAGCGGTACGGGCTCGTCGGCTCGAAGTGCGAGCTGTGCTCAAGGCATTTCTTCCCAGGCAGGGTGATTTGCCCCGAATGCAGGAGAAAGGGGAAGATGCATGAGCACAGGTTCAGCGGGAAGGGAAAAGTATATTCGTACACCGTCATAAGGACCCCCCCGACCGGCTTCGAGATATACATCCCCTACGTCGTCGCGATAGTGGACCTCGAGGAGGGCGCCAGGGTGGTCTCCCAGCTTGTCGACGTGAAGCCAGAGGAAGTCAGTATTGGCATGCCCGTCGAGGCGTGCTTCAGGAAGATCAGGGAGCAGAACCAATCTGGCCTCGTCCTGTACGGATTCAAGTTCAGGCCTCTGAAATAGGATAGTGATTCACTTCACAATTTATGATATAATCAAGGATAAAAAAGTTACCGCTCTTCTTCTATTATGCATTCAGCTTATCTAATACGGCATGGGAATGCGAATTATTTCACCGGCAAATTAACCGATTTGGGTAGACAACAGGTTAAGTCCTTATATCGCGTATTGGATGCTAGATTGCCAGAGGGCATCACATGCTCAATGGCGATATCCGACAGCGGACGCACTACCGAAACGGGAGATATTTTATTACCATTGCTGGAAGAGAAGAGCGGAAATAAGGTTGAGGTCATCATAGAACCCCTCTTGTCCAAGACAAGATGTGAGGGAGGTGATTCAAAAATGATTTCAAATGGGAGAGAAAACATGGTCCTTATAACGAAATACGCAGAAAGTGGTGATTATGGGTTTTTCATTGGCCATGATGGATTAATAGTTGCTACTGCAATCGCTATTGCAGATGATAAATCAATAGAATTACCACAATATCTGAGATTAATAGAATATGAGGAATCTCATATTGAAATGGTTATGGATGATCAAAAAGTGAATCGGGAAGCAGCAATTAAAATGATGAAAGAATGGTGTATAGAGCCTGTGAATACAATCCCTAATATGGATGAAGCATCGGCGTTATTCTTCGACTTCAAAAATGGCAGATTCGAATACATCTTACCTTCGCACGAATAATCATGAGCCGTCAACTTTATTAGATTAAGAACCCCTAAATGAACATGGATAAATTATCCAGATTACAACTTAGGTTCGATGAGCCGGCTGGCGCCGGGCTTGAGGATATGTACCAGTACCTCGAGGAGATGCTGGTCAAGGATGATTTCAGCGGGGTCGTTGTGAAGTATGTCGATGAGGACGAAGATGATGAGCAGGAATCGGAGAGGGAATACAATGCGGATATCAGCCCGTCCTCCTCGAATATCGGGATGGGCCACGAAGAGAAGATGCGGGTGAGGCGCTACAACAGCGACATGGATTCTGAATCCATGGGGACGCAGGAGATGCAGGCCGGATCGCACGCCAAGAAGCTCAGGGACGAGGATGCGGCGAACCCTGACCATGGCCTGCTCCTCCAGTCGCAGGGAGATGTTGCCGCTGTGGAATACAACGGCACGTTGGGGCAGGCCCATTCAGAGGGGATGGCCAAGGGCCATGAGATGATCAAGTGTTCGGCGGACGTTCTGGACATAGAGTACGAGGCCCCTGAGCTGATAAACGGGCAGCGGACTTATCAGCGCATCGTCTTCGAGGCCGAGCGGGACGGCGAGACCGTCTACGAGACGACCATGAGGAAGTTCATGCAAGCGGGAATGGATGCGAAGGCGGAATACGACCCCGATTTCGGCACGATGATATTCACTTCGCTGAACAGCCGCGAGGAGGGCGCGGACGGCAACTTCAACGAGTTCTACCTGAATGGCGCGATCGGGGAGAATGCCATAGACCAGCAGCGCCTGAAGAAGGGAGACGTCGTGGAATGGAGATACGCGGAGGAGACCGACGGGTCTTGCGGAGGGGTCCCTGACTTCCAGAGGATCAAGGGCATGCTGCAGCAGTACAGCTCGAACGGGAACGGATACGGCCCCCCTGACAATATGGTAATCAGCCCGTTCACCCCGCCGAACCTGCAGTTCAATTACGGAAACGGCCGCTAGCTCTCATTTCCTGCTCTTGGATGCAACGACCGAAAGGCCCGCGGCAACGGCCGCCCTTTCCGCATCGAGCCTTGAATCGGCACCCGACAAGATGATGACGTCCCCGTCCTCGGTCTTGAGCGACCTTTCAGCGGCTTCGGCATATGCAGTCTTGTGATTCGGAACCCCTGCAAGCAGCATGCGTCCGCCATGCCTGACGAGAGTGATGATTTTCGCGCCGAACCTGACGCCCTCGTCCCTCTGCTCTATGCCAGATGTGACCTTCCTTGCCGCGCCTTTCACGACCAAAGCGACAGTGGATTTTGAGAATTGCGGTATACGAATCTCACGAAAATCGGAAAACGCGCCAGTGAACGAGAACGCTGAGGCTCCTCTCCTGGTGGGATAGACGCCCCTTGTGCCCTGATCCACCAGCCCCCTTTCCCTCAGGTATTTGAGCATGGTCTTCACCGTGGCTTCGCCAAGCCCCAGATCCTTCATCAGCGATGTCCTCCCCTTGGGAGTTTTCGAGATCGCCAGGAACAGGCGGACCAGGTCGGGGAACCCGTAGCCGGACCTCTTGTCTATCTCGAGATTAGGGAGCCTGTCAGGCGCCAAGCGAACCACCCAGCATTCTTGAGAACGGGAAGTCGAAATCCATGCGGCCTTGCAGCCCCTTCATGGAATCCAGATTGTGCATTATCCTCGACAGCTCGCTGCCCTCGAGATCCTTGTAGAGCTCCCTGAGCACAAGACCCGCCTGCATGTCCCTGTACAATATCTTCTTCCACCCTTCCTCGTACTTAGACAGCATGGCCTCGGTGAAATCGTCTTGCTCGACCGCCTTTCCGATGACCCTGGATGCCTGTTGCGCAGCCAGCAGGCCGTATGTCACCCCTCCGCCCGACCAGGGCTTCGTCTGGCACGCCTCATCGCCGGCGAGCAGCAGCCTGGCGGCGTACGTCCTGACAAGGCCGATCGGTATGGGGGCGGCGGCCTTGCCCGCCAGCTTCATCTTGCCCAGACCGAAGAACCTTCCGACTCCGGCAATCGTGACACCAGTGCCCATGGCCCCGTACTCGGTCTGGTGCCCCCTCGGGATCCTCCAAAGGAAGCCTCCCGTGGCCTTCCGCTTGTTGTACCAGAGTTCAACACAATCGGACCGGTCCTCTTGCTCGGCCAGCATGACGATGCCGCTGAGCAGCTCGGGGGGCCTGGCTCCGATGTGCCTCGCGGCGACCGAATATGCCCCGCCGCAGCCGGCGGCCATCTTGGATTCGAAAGAGGCCTTTCCCGCGCCCAGCCTGATTCTGTCAGGCTTGACCGACACATGCCGGACGCTGGTCCCGAATCTCATGTCGCAGCCAAGCGATTCCGCATGCTCGGCGAGCCTCTTGTCCAGCAAATCCCTGTCGATCACATATGCGGCCGTGCCCTTCTTCCGCAGCTCCAGCTCCTCTCCCAGGAAATGGATTCTGGCCCCTTTGACGGAGTGCTGTATGAGCCCGGGGGTCTGCACGATGTGCCCCGGCAGGATATCCTTGAGCCTACCGGACACGAGGCCTGAGCATGCCTTGCCGCCGGGGATCCGCTTCCGCTCCAGGACCTGGACGCTCATGCGGGCTGCGCACAGCGATGCGAGATAAGAACCCACGGGTCCGGCCCCGATCACGGTCAGGTCATGCATAATACATAAATAAAAAGCATGGGCATTAAAATACCCTTGCGCAAAATATTATAATCCTCCGGACAACGGGAAGGGGATGATTGACATGGCAGGCTCAAGGAAGATAAACGTTTTTGGGCTCAGGTTCGACTTCAGGCTGCTGGCCCTGTTCCCGGTATTGCTGCTGCTCGTCTCGGCCGGATTGCTGGTTGCCCAGTACAACAGCACCGGGGAGTGGTTCAAGAGGAGCATCGAGCTCAGGGGCGGAACGCTGCTTAACGTACAGACAGCGCAAGCCGTCTCCGTCAGCGAGATAGAAGATGCGCTGTCCACGGATTTCGGATCGATAAGCGTGCGCGTCATAAGGGGCTTCGGGGAGCAGGGGGCATCGATAGAGATGGACGCCGAGATCAACTACACGCTCGTGCTCGGCAGGCTGGACGAAAGCGGGATCGACGTGACCGACTTCTCCCTCGAAAACATAGGCCCCAGCCTCGGATCGCTTTTCTGGTCGCAGGCCCAGACCGGGATAATAATCGCATTCATCCTGATGGGCATCATAGCCTTCGTTGTATTCCGGACCTTCGTCCCTTCCATAGCCATCATAGTATCGGCGGCTTCCGACATAATCGTGACGCTGGCCTTGATGCAGGTGTTCGGCATAGAGTTCTCGCTGGCTTCCCTGGGAGCCCTGCTCATGCTCATAGGTTACAGCGTGGACACGGACATAATGCTGACCAGCAGGCTGCTCCGGGAATCCGGGGAAGGCATGAGCATGGGGGACAGGATGATGAGGGCATTCAAGACAGGCCTCACCATGACGCTCACGAGCATAGGCGCCGTGGCGGCAATCATCATCATACCCCTGCCCGCGGTGCTGGTCCAGATAGCGAGCGTAATCTTCATCGGCCTTTCCGTGGACATCGTGAACACGTGGATGCTCAACTCCGTGCTGCTCAGGTGGTATTGCGAGAGAAGGGGTGTTGACTGATGCTTAAGTACTGGAGGCTGCTGCTCCTTCTGGTGGTCGTGCTCGGATCGATCCTGGCAATAGGCCTCAAGCCAAGGAATTCGGGCGTTGAGATAGTCTACGTCACCAAGGACTCCCCCGCGTCCGGGCAGCTGAAGCAGGGGATGCTGATCTCGGATGTGAACGGCCGGCAGATAACCAGCATGGAAGACTGGGAAAAGGCTACTGAGGGGATCACGGGCCCGATAACCATGATAGTGGATTACGAGCTGAAGAACTTCCTGGTCAACGAGACGCTGGGCATAGAGGTGCAGGAGCAGCAGAGGCTGAATCTCGATTTCGGGATGGACCTGAGGGGAGGCACGAGGATAATCCTCAAGCCCACGGAGAACGCCACCAGGTCGACCATAGAGCAGGTGATAGGGACCCTGCAGACGAGGATAAACATCTACGGCCTGAGGGAGATAAAGTTCTTCCCGGTGGAGTCCCCGGACGGCTGGTACGTGCAGATAGAGGCCACGGGCCTCGGATCCAAGGTGGTCGACGAGCTGCTCGCATCCAAGGGGTCGTTCGAGGCGATAATCTCCAAGCCGGTCGAGCTGAGGGACGGCGCCGGAACGATCAGGCTGCTGGAGAACGGATACGGCGTGGATGACAGGAACGGCACTGTCTTCGTCGACGGGAAGGCTGTCCCTGGCAACGGGACCTTCGTGCTGGAGGACATAACCTTCGAGGTCGGGAACAGGACCGACGACGGCATCATATTCATGGCCACGGTGTTCGGCGGAGATGACATAGAGCTGGTGTACACGGACCCACAGCACTCGGGGATCGTGCCCAGCGGGGATTACTACAGGTTCTACTTCACCATACTCGTCTCCAGCGAAGGCGCGCAGCGCTTCGCCAAGGTGACCTCCAACATACCGGCCCAGATGGACCTGAACAGCGGCGAGTACTTCCTGAAGGACAGCAGCATATTCCTTTACCTGGACGGCAATCTGCAGTCGAGCCTCAGGATAGCGTCAAGCCTGGGAGGGAAGGCATACCCCACCCCCCAGATCGACGGGGCCAGGTCCAGTATGGAGGACGCGGCGGCGGAGAAGATGCAGCTTCAGACCATTCTCAGGTCGGGGGCCCTTCCGGTCAGCATGGAGACCTCATCGATATCGATCATATCGCCGACCCTCGGATCGAACTTCATCCAGTCGGCATTGCTGGCTGCCTTGGTAGCCGGGCTCATGGTGGTCGTAATCATTTTCATAAGGTACAGGAGCCTCAAGATTGGCATTCCGCTGGTCTTGACCGGCCTCTCAGAGGCCGTCATAATCCTCGGGATCTCCGCGATGAACGACAGCGCCGTATGGACGGGCATACTCTTCGTCAACCTCGCCATCATAACGATCGTATGGATCAGGCTGAAGGAATCGGACACATCCGCCTGGATAGGCGCCATACTCATACCCATGCTAGGCATGATGAGCTGGAACATAGACCTGCCCGCCATAGGCGGCATAATCGCGGCCATCGGCGTCGGCGTGGACCAGATGGTTGTCATCGCGGACGAGACTCTCGGCGGCAGGATGGTGACCAAGAAGATCTACAGCCTCAAGGAAAGGATAGGGAAGGCGTTCTTCATCATCTTCACGGCGGCGAGCACCACCATCGCCGCGCTGCTGCCCCTGCTCTTCGTCGCGGCCGGCGTGTTCATCAGGGGATTCGTCATAACGACGATAGTCGGCATACTGGTCGGGATCCTGATCACGAGGCCCGCTTATGCCAAGATAATCGAGATGACCGTCGAAAGAAGAGATGAGGATTGATTCGCCAGCACTAGAACCACATGGCATCCGAAAAATCGCCATTTCTGTTATGCTTGCCTAAATCGCCAAGCATGAGCATTGGAGAAAGCTGATCCGGGTCATCAAAATACCGATCGAATGCGCTATGGCTCACGGGATATCGGCAATCGCTGGCATCGCTGCCGGAGCCCTTGACGATCCCATTCGCAGGTTCGGCATCCTCATGCCCCATAAACAGGATAAACCGAAAAGATTTTTAAATGCGACTCAGCTGATCGACCACTGATTGTCCTTCACCTTGCTCACGTTGCCGTCAAGCAGCACATGGTCCGTCACATGGATGTCGCCCGAGAAGTCGTATATCTCTATGTCGTCCCCTGTCGCTGTGATGTTCGTCTTCTCGCTAGTCACGACGAAGCCGACATCCTTGAGGATAAGCCTGGATATCTTCACGCCCACTATGTCGGTCGAGCCCAGCTCGGTATTCAGCCTGATGTCCGAGCCGGTGGGAACGAACTCGGAGGAGTTCGCCATGAAATCGAACCTGGCCGAACCCTTGAAGTTGTATATGCCCGACTTCCCGGCGGATATGTTCACCGGCGCTTCCAGGTCCAGCGTCAGGTTGTCAGCGATGAGCTTGATCATCACCCTGGTCTCGACCTTCTGCGGGGTCGAGAAGAACGAGCCGAGGGGCGATTCGGACAGCCAGTCACCCAGGTTCCCAGTGCTGTTCATGAACATGTCCCTTATGCCCGTCGAGCCGACCAGCGCTGACGAGACCACAATGAGGACGGCGAATATGGCGGCGAGTATCTTCCACTCCAGCAGACCTTTCATACGCATACCTAACCCACGATTATACATTAACAACTTAAGTTTTAAACTTATATGATATATTTATATAACCTATCATATAGGTAAAGTTGAGCCAAGATTCCACGTGATCTAATGTATCTGAACCAGCTTATAGGCCAGGGAGGAGACATCGTCTCATGGCTAGTCTGGCTGATATTCTTCATGGTATTCTTCATGTTCTACCCGAGGATAATGCTGTCCCAGATAATGTGGAAGCTGGAGGGGAGCGCGAAGAGGCTCGAGCTGCTCTCCACAAAATCCAAGAAGTACCTGTTATCGGAGATAAGCAAGAAGCCGACCAATGTGGTTAAGGACAGCGTCAACAGGTTCTTCGAGTTCTTCGTCATCGAGCCGGTAAGCCTCGACCCGTACGGCATCATCAAGAAGGTCGACCACCTGGTGAAGAACGAGAAGGCGAGGTTCAGGTATTTCACGGAACAGGTGGCGCCGCACATGAACGAGGAAAGGAAGGCGAACATTCAGATGGGCTTCGCCGGGGGGATACAGCTGCACATGATCGCCAAGATCGTCAGGCATTACGTCGAGATGATAAAGAAGACCAAGTCCTACCAGATCGCGATGATCATACAGATGCAGTTGCCGCTTATAGAGAGGATAGCCAAGGCGATGTACGAGGGGACGAAGTCCCTCGCCAGGGGAGAGCCGATAGGCGACGGGATCGGGCCTTGGATAGTCGCGAACCTCTCGGGGGACGCCCGCCAGAGCGAGATCGAGGAGGGCATAATACTTTCGAAGGTCGACTTGGAGGGCAGGCACGCGTTCTTGCTTAGGGCGAGGGGCCCGGGAGGCCGCATCGGCTACCCGGGGAAGGCCGTGGAGCGCGTAATGAAGAAGCACAAGATAGCCAGGATAATCACGATCGACGCCGCCGCCAAGCTGGAGGGCGAGGAGACGGGGTCCATCGCCGAGGGAGTGGGCGTGGCCATGGGAGGCCCCGGGGTAGAAAGGAGCTACATAGAGAATGCGGCCTTGACGAAGGACCTCCCCATGGACAGCATCGTGGTCAAGATGTCGGCCGAGGAGGCCATACAGCCCATGAGGAAGAAGATGATAGAATCCCTGCCGCTGGTCAAGGAATCCATCAAGAGGAGCCTTTCGATGGCCAAGAAGGGCGACAGCGTCATTATAGTCGGGGTCGGCAACACGTCGGGGATAGGCACGCAGAAAGCCGATGCCGACAATGTCGCGAAATGGGTAAACAACTACGAGAAGAAGCTCAAGGCCAAGAAGAAAAGGAAGAAGGATTGAAGAATCCTTCGCTACCGCCGCTCTCGTTCTGCCCTGGTTCGGGGCTGTATTCGTCAGGCCCGGGGGATTCCTGCAGGAAGCTCTCTGCAAGCGGCGCGGTCTCGGCCTGCTCATCATCATCCTCTTTCACCGGCCCCCTTTCAAGCAGCAGCTTCCTCTCGGCCCGGGAGACGGCATCCTTCAGGTTGCCCAGCAGGGCCGGCTCGACGCACAGGCAATCGGCGCCTTGCCTCAGCAGGGATTCGACGTTTTCGATGTTCAGGTAGTCCGGCTCGATGCTCACGCAGGCCTTGGCCCCCACCTCCCTGCAGCTGTCGAAGACCCTGGATATCATGCCGAGCACGGCGGGATGCATCTCGTTGTCGGGCCTCTGCAGCCCCATGCTTAGCTGGACGAGGCTCTTCAGCTCTATGTTGGCCATGACGATGCCGTCCTTTATGAACGAGCCGGCCACCTGCGCCATCGCGGGGGTTCTGATCGACACGCCCAGCCGGACACCGCCCGGGATCTGGAACCTCCACCTGCCTATGTCATTCTCTCCCCTGGTAACCGGAATCAGGACGCCGGTTACGGTAGACCCACCTTCCTCGAGCCTCTTCGCCAATTCTACCGCAAGCGGGAAATCATGCTCCCC
This sequence comes from Candidatus Aenigmatarchaeota archaeon, assembly GCA_016934325.1. Classification (GTDB taxonomy): domain Archaea; phylum Aenigmatarchaeota; class Aenigmatarchaeia; order QMZP01; family JAFGSV01; genus JAFGSV01. The sequence continues at coordinate 40,559 of JAFGSV010000030.1, forward strand.
CCCGCTCTGCAGCCAGACGCGCTTCCCTCCCAGGGACCTTATGCCAGGGGACGCATCGCCTGCGACGGCGGCCGAACCTGCCTCATGGGAGCCTAGCGTTACTATGTATCCGTCCGCTCCCTCCACTCTGGTTATCTTCCCCACACCGACCTTCACGAACAGCTTGGTTCCGATAGGCTGCCTTTCCTCTGCAGGGCGCACCTGCTCGCCAGGCTCCATTGGCTTGGGAGCGGGCTGGAAATGCTGCAAGGACGGCCCAGCGGCGGGTTGGAAGTGCGGG